>CAYFVY010000006.1:0-23140 GCA_964346715.1 uncultured Pelistega sp.
CGCGAGTATCGATTCAAAAGATCAAATACCAAAACTAAGTGATCTCTTGACCACTTAGTTTTGTTTATTCCTAGAGTATTATTAAGTGAGTTTTTGCTCCAATTAGGCGACTTGCGTTACACCATCTTCAGACTCAAGTTCCCTACGTAACTCCTTCGCAACATCCACCATAACACGTAGGGCTGCAATCGTTTCAGGCCAGGCACGGGTTTTAAGACCACAATCTGGATTGACCCATAGTCGTTCGGCTGGCACCACATCTAAGGCTTTGCGCAATAGTTTCTCAATTTCCTTGGCATTTGGAATGCGTGGACTATGGATGTCGTAGACACCTGGGCCAATATCATTCGGATAATTGAAGTTGCTAAAGGCATGCAATAGCTCCATATCTGAACGAGAAGTTTCAATCGTAATCACATCAGCATCCATGCTGGCAATTGCCGGCAGAATATCATGGAATTCTGAATAGCACATATGCGTATGGATCTGCGTACTATCCTGTACACCTGCATAGCTGAGGCGGAAGGCGTAGCAAGCCCAATTCAAATAGTCATTCCATGCATCACGCTTGAGTGGCAGACCTTCACGTAGAGCTGGCTCATCAATTTGAATCACTTTGATTCCGGCTTTCTCAAGATCGAGCACCTCATCATTTAAGGCGAGGGCAATTTGCTTCGTAACTTCGCTGCGTGGAATATCATCACGGACAAAGCTCCATTGCAACATGGTGACGGGACCAGTTAGCATACCTTTCATGGGACGAGTGGTTTGTGTTTGAGCATAGGCTGACCAATACACCGTCATGGCTTGTGGACGTGCCACATCACCATAGATAATTGGTGGTTTAACGCAACGGCTACCATAGCTCTGAACCCAAGCAAACTGCGTGAACGCATATCCATCGAGTTGCTCGCCAAAGTATTCCACCATATCATTACGCTCAGCTTCACCGTGCACGGGAATATCAATGTCTAAGGCCTCTTGAATCTGTACCGCATGAGCGATTTCTTTTTTCATAATCGCTTGATATTCAGCCTCACTGATTTTGCCCTGTTTAAACCAAGCACGGGCTTGTCGTATATCGGTAGTTTGGGGAAAAGAACCAATCGTCGTCGTCGGTAGTAGCGGCAGTTTTAACCAGGCATGCTGTGTCACAATGCGTTGGGCAAAAGGACTATGGCGCTTATCTGCATCACTACTAAGTGCGGCTAGACGCTGTTGCACTTCTGGTCGATGAATCTGACGGCTGGTGGCACGATCATCAGCGACAATATCGGAAGCACATAATTGCGCTGAGATAGAGGCTTCGCCTTGATTAAGACCCTTAACGATAAGTGCCAACTCTTGTAATTTTTGCTCAGCAAACGCTAGCCAAGATTTTAAATCACCGGCGAGTTTTGTCTCAATCTCTAAGTTTTGTGGGCAATGGAGCAATGAGCAGCTTGGTGCTAGCCATAAGTTGTCGGCGAATTTTTCAAAAGCTGCTTGTGATTGATTGAGGATTTTGCGCAAATTTGCACGCCAAATATTACGTCCATCCACTAAGCCAAGTGATAAGACTTTATGGCTAGGCCATTGAGCGACAAAGGCATCTAATTGTTCTGGTGCGCGCACGAGGTCGATATGAAGACCATCAATATCAAGCTCAAGTAAGGTATTAAGATGTTCTAGTACAGAGCCAAAATATGTTGCTAATAAAATCTTGTTTTCTGCGGCTTGCTGTAATTGTGCATAGCTTGGGGCTAAGGCATTTAACCATTCTTGTTCAATATCCAAACAGAGAATCGGCTCATCAATTTGTACCCATTCAACGCCTTGTGCATGTAGTGCTAGTAGCAATCCCTCATAAGCCCTTAATAATGCGGGAAGTAAATCTAGACGATTAAAGTCTTGCTCCTTAGTTTTCCCTAAATAGAGCAGGCTAAGAGGACCTAAGAGAGTGACTTTAACGGCTTTCTGTACGGTTTGCGCTTGTTTGACTTGCTCAATTAAGCGCTCAGGATAGGCCTGAAACTGTGTGTCCGCTTGCCACTCAGGTACGAGATAGTGGTAGTTCGTATCAAACCACTTGGTCATTTCCATAGCAAATTGATCTTTATTGCCACGAGCTAATTGGAAATATTGCTCAACGCTCAGATTGACTGGGTCAAAGCCAAAGCGCTGTGGTGGTGCACCGACAGCCACAAGGGTATCTAAAACCTGATCATATAAGGAAAAATCACCAACTGCTAAATACTCAGTACCTAAGGCTTTCTGAGTTTGCCAATTATTTAGACGAATATTTGCTGCTATTTCTTCTAATTGTTCAAGACTTGACTCGCCACGCCAGAATGCCTCCTGGGCGAATTTTAACTCGCGCTTAGCACCGATACGTGGAAAGCCTAATAAATGAAACTTGCTCATGATAAAACCTTTTTATATAAATAATTTGCATAAATTTGTTATTTAGCATAGTATGGCTTCTATTAGTATGAGTCAAACGATATAAATTTGCGTTCAATGTGAATTTAATTCATATTAAATGATTTAAAGAGTAAGAATGAATACCTTATTAGAAATACGCCATTTGCGAACCCTTCAGGCGCTTGCCCAGACGGGGAGTGTTTCAGCGGCCGCTGATTATTTGTGCCTTACCCAATCGGCTTTATCGCATCAATTAAGAGTCCTTGAGGATTGTTATGAATGCAGTCTTTTTGAGCGTAAGTCAAATCCCATACGCTTTACCGTGGCGGGTGAGCGATTTTTGCAGTTAGCTGATGAAATCTTGCCCTTAATTTCTGTGGCTGAGCGTGATGTTGTACAGATTGTTCAGGGGAAAGCGGGGGAGTTGCGGGTGGCTGTGGAATGTCATACTTGCTTCGACTGGTTAATGCCGGCGATGGATGTGTTTCGTCCATTGTGGCCACAGGTAGAATTGGATATTGTTTCTGGATTCCATGCAGACCCTGTTGGCTTATTACTCAGTCATAAGGCGGATTTAGCTATTGTTTCTGCGGTAGAAGAGCAATATGGGATTGAACATCATCCCTTATTTGCTTATGAAATGGTTGGAATTTGTGCTAAAGACCATCCCTTAGCGGATAAGGTGATTTGGCAAGCCGAGGATTTTGTCGATGAGACCTTGATTACCTATCCAGTACCTGATGATATGTTGGATTTGATGCGTAAAGTGTTAACACCAGCAGGGATTAATCCTGCGCGTCGTAGCAGTGAGTTAACCGTGGCGATTATTCAGTTAGTCTCTAGTCGTCGTGGTATTGCGGCTTTACCGCGCTGGACTGTCTTACCTTATTTACAAAAAGGCTATGTCGTAGCGCGCCAAATTGGCGATAGCCCCTTGCAGAGCGAGCTTTACGCCGCCGTACGAAGTGAAGAAAAAGGCCATAAGTACTTAGATGACTTTTGCCGTATCGTTAAGGAATCGAGCTTTGCTAGCTTACCGGGTTTGAGTCCGATTAAGGCTGAGTAGATTGCTATCAGGCAATTAGTCTGCTTATTTGCCTTAAATTATGCATTGATTAAGTTTTCTATTTGCCTTATTATGTAAGTTGAATATATGAGGTATTCATGCAATGGTTTATCATGCTTTATACATTTGGCAGCATGCAGATTGGCCTAATTTTTCTTTTTCTTTAGAAAAGCTAAGTCCTTTATTACAGCAAGTTCACTTTAATCAAGGCATTTTACTTGGACGGGTGCAGGAACTAGGTGTTCATGTTCAGGAGCAATTATGTTTGCATGCCCTTGGTGAGGATGTCGTTAAATCCAGTGCGATTGAAGGAGAATATCTGAATGTGCAATCAGTACGCTCTTCTTTAGCGCGGCGATTGGGGGTAGATATTGGTACATTAGCTCCTGTAGATCGTCATGTTGAAGGCATTGTTGAGATGGCTTTAGATGCTACTCAGCAATATACTCAACCCTTAAGTCAGGAACGGCTGTATGCTTGGCATGCGGCATTATTTCCTACCGCATACAGCGGATTACAGAAAATTCTTGTGGCGCAATATCGAGACGACTCGCAAGGCCCAATGCAGGTGGTTTCTTTAACTAAAAATCAACAGCACATCCATTTTCAAGCGCCACCAGCTGAATGCTTAGTTGAACAGATGAAGCGATTTCTTCACTGGCTCAATAATGATAATGAATCTAACCCATTCATTAAGGCAGGTATTGCCCACCTCTGGTTTCTTACTTTGCACCCTTTTGATTATGGTAATGGCAGGATAGGGCGTGCAATCATTGATTATTTCTTAGCTAGAGCCGATAATTTAGGACAACGCTACTATAGTATGTCTGCACAAATCCAAGCCAACCGTTCCTCGTATTATGAAACTCTAGAACTTACCCAGAAAGAGGGGATGGATATCACCCAATGGTTGCTATGGTTTTTAAATACATTGGCGCAAGCGATGCAGAAAGCCATTGATTCTCTAGACGGAATCCATAGCAAAACTCAGTTTTGGCAGCGTAATTCTGGACTGGTTTTAAATGAGCGTCAAATCAAAGTTATCAATCGTCTTTTGGATGGATTTGAAGGTAAACTGAATAACCGTAAATGGGTAGCCATAGCGAACTGCTCACGTGATACCGCCCTGCGCGATATAAATGACCTTGTGGAAAAGGGCATCCTAAGTAAAGCACAGGGCGGTGGTCGAAGTGTCAGTTATGAATTAATTCTGTGATTTCAGTCTTTATTGATACTTGATTTGCTGTCGTGGGTTTGAGACTCTGGACAATCCTGAGGCACTTGAGTGGTTAGACTCTGCTGATCATCTATATCCAGCTGAGCATCTATATTTGGCGGATCCTCAATACTCTGCTGAGAGTCTTGATTTTGTTGACGCATCTCCTCATAGATCGCTTGTTGAGCCAGTACTGAACCCTCAGGAGCTTCAGAAGTCGTACCATGCTCCCACGGTGCATTATCAGGGACTTCTTCAATATGAATGGTTTTCAATGAATAGTCGGGCTGATAGTACAAGTCATATTTAGCCGCCTTAATAATAGACAACATCATCATGCTCATAATCACCAGTAATGGCGCACCAGCAAAAATTGAGGCTGTTTGAAGAGTCGACAAATCTCCTAAGAACATCAGTGTCGCAGGCATAACACACAATGCAAAAGCCCAGAATAGGCGGTTCCAGCGATGCGGCTCACCGTCAACTTCGCGTTGTACTACCGAAGCTAAGATATAGGAAATACTATCGAAAGTCGTTGCCGTAAAAATAATCGCTATGACTGTAAATAAGGCAATCATAATCCATGGCATCGGCAAGGTATGCAGCACGGCAAAAATTGCTGATGTGGCGCCTTGTGTATTCAGAATATTCACCACGTCTAAGGTATTCGAGAGTTGTAAATACAGTCCGTAATTACCGAGGATAATAAAGAAGATCGCGCAACCTAAAGAACCAAAGAAGATGGCACCAACAGTCATCTGACGAATCGTGCGGCCTTTTGAAATTTTGGCAATAAATAGACCAATAGTTGGAGCGAATACTAACCACCAGGCCCAATAGAAAACGGTCCAGTCTTGTGGGAAATTAGTTTCTTTAAAACCGTATGCACTAAATTCACCAAACGGCTCCATCCAGGTCATCATCGTGGCCATTTGGGTAATTGAGCGGCCAAGTGCTTCTAAACCTGTGTTCAGAATAAAGACGGTAGGACCTGCGAACAAGACGATGACTAAAAATAAAATCGCTAAGTAGAAGTTAATGTTTGATAAAAGCTGAATACCGCTTTTTAAGCCTTGATAAGCGCTATAAGCAAAGATCGCTGTGGTTAATAGTAAGACGGCTAATTTGGTAATAAGTGTATTGGGAATACCAAATAGCTCATACAAACCATGCGTAATCATGGGCGATGCGAGGCCTAGCGTCGTAGCTCCACCACCAATCATACCGAAGACAAAGAAGATATCAATTAGCTTACCCCAACGGCTTTTACTAAATTTCTCACCGAGTAAGGGCATTAAGCTTTCGCTAACTTTAAGAACAGGGGAGTTGCGCACATGGGCAAAATACGCGATGCCGATGGCAGGAACCATATAGATTGCCCAAGCCACGGGTCCCCAGTGGAACATGCCGTAGGTTGAGGCCCAACGAACGGCTTCGGGAGTTTTGGGTTCAATACCAAAAGGTGGACCTTGGTAATAATACATCCACTCTAAGATACCCCAATACAGAATACTGGCACCGATGCCCGCGCAGAACATCATGGCAGCACATGAACCGGTTTTAAACTCAATATCATCTTCGGATTTACCGAGTTTAATATTACCAATATCCGAACTGGCAATATAAACGACAAAAACTAGGGCGAGTACACCGAAAGTTAAATAAGCAACACCTAGTTTTTCAGTCACAAAGGCTTTAGCGATAGCTACCCATTCAGCCCCTTGGGTTGGGAATAGAATAAGAGGGATGGTGACCGCTAAAAGAATAAGAATAACCCCGTAGAATGTAAATTTATCAATCCGTGTATCGGGCTTACTCGATTTACCGTGTTGGGTAAAGTTGGCATCCATCCCGAAGCTGCCAAGATGAGCTTGCGCGGAATGGGAAGAAGGAGGTGTAGACGAGGTAGAAAGGGGTTCGAAATTAGACAAGTTGGCTCCTTAGTTGGTTTTTCGTGAGTGTCATGTCAGTTTTAAAAACTAAAAACAGCGAGGAAAAATTAAATCGTTGAATAAGAAAACTGAGTTAAAAGGAAGTATGGGTCAATATAACCCATGCTAATAAATTGGGTAAAATTATAACATAATCATAAGATATTGATTTTTAAGGGAATATTTTATTTTTCCTAAGGCTTATTGCTTTATAGGTGTTTAACCCAATAATGTATAGAAGAGTCGTAAAATAAGAAGCAGAAGTTATCTACAAAATATTTGGATAATTAGGAAATAGGGAGCAATACATCAGTTTATCTGAGGACTACATAATGAATTTAAGTGATTTGAAATTATCCGCTCTAAACTTAGCCCCTGTGCGTGAGGGTCATGATAATGCGCAAGCTGTTGAGGCGATGACCGAGCTCGCCCAAGCGCTTGAAGAAATGGGCTATGAGCGCTATTGGATTGCTGAGCACCATAATATACCTGGTTTAGTGAGTTCTGCGACCAGTATCTTAATTAGCCACGTATTGCAGCATACTAATAAGATCCGTGTGGGTTCAGGTGGTGTAATGTTGCCAAATCACAGTCCATTAGTAGTGGCTGAGCAATTTGGCACTTTGGCGACGATTTATCCTGATCGCGTGGACTTAGGTTTAGGCCGTGCACCAGGTACCGACCGTATGACGGCAGCCGCTTTACGCCGTACTCATCAAGAAACGGCCTTAAGTTTCCCTGATGATGTACAGGCTTTACAGCGCTATTTAGGTGACGATAGCATGCAAGGCTATGTTAAAGCTTATCCAGGTATGGGTACAAATGTACCGATTTATATTCTTGGTTCAAGTACGGAAAGTGCTTATTTAGCTGCGGCTTTAGGTCTGCCGTATGCCTTTGCCGCGCACTTTGCCCCTAGGATGCTAGAAAGTGCTGCACAGATTTATCGTCAGAATTTTAGACCTTCAGCGGTCCTAGATAAGCCTTATTTTATTTTGGCTTGTAACTTAGTCGGCGCTGAAACTGATGAAGAGGCGCAATGGCTAGCTACATCGCATTATCATCTGATTTTAAGCGTTGTACGTAATTCACGCTTACCATTAATGCGTCCACGTGAATTGCCATTAGGTTTAACTGAATCTGAGCGTCAAGTGGTTGAGTCTATGATTGCGTATACCTTAAAAGGCAGCAAAGAAACGATTAAAGAACAACTTGAATCATGGCAGCGCGTATTACAAGCGGATGAGTTGATGGTGGTAAGTTATATCTACGACCAGGATAAACAGAAAGCTGCTTATCAAATGCTAAAAGATATTTGTAGCTGATCATTGAGTGGTTTGTACCGTGTAGATGATTATCCAAACAAGCAAATCGGTTTATAGACATAGAGCCATAAGCCGATTTTTATCTTTATAGGTATAGAAGAGTATTTTAAAACGAGATATAAGTGCCCTTTGCCTATTTATATAATACGCATAATGTATATTATGTTAAGTTGTATAAATGGATGGTAAATGAATATTCACAGCTAAGCCGAATCACGTTATGCTATTGTCTTTAGCATTGTTCTTATTTTGAACCCTTATGCGTATTCGATTCCCCATTTTCTTTTATATTCTTGTTTTTCTCTTAAGCGGCTTATTGCCGTTACAGCTTAATGCCAATCAAGCTACTGAGCCTGCGCTTGTGACAATTGAACAATTGCAGGCAGAACTTGATACTGTACCTGAGAGTAGCAAGGATAACGCTGACTTACAGGTATTAACAGCTAAGCTCTCTAAGATTCAACAAGATGCAAGAATATTACTGGCCACAGTTACGCAGCAAGTCACTGATTTGGAAAGTAAATTAACGAGTATCAGCACACCAGCAACACCTGCTCCTAAGACTGATGGTTCAGATGCTTCAAGCTCCCCTCCCACTCCAAGTCCAGATAAGGGTGCTAAAGGGACTAAAGAACCTGCTGCGCCTGAAACTGTGCTTATTGAGGAGCAACGTTCCGTCCTTCAAAAGGAACGCGATCGTCTTGATGCGAATCGCAAGATCTTAATCCTAATTATTAGTGAAGCTGAAGAGAAAAGTAATCTTCTCGTGGCAGAGCGCCGTCAACGCTTCAAAGAGGAATTATCTCTAAAAGTACGTAGTATTTTTAGTCCCACTTTTTGGACTAATTGGAATTCTGCTCTCCCATCAGATCTCAATCGCCTAAATCGCTTTACTCAAGAAGTTTCAGGTATAAGTCAACAAGCCCTTAAGCCCGAGAATCGCTGGCCTCTTTTTATTGGTATATTTTTAAGTGCAGTAGCTTTAGTCTTTACGCATCGGTTTATTCGTAATGTTTTAGATTACATAATGATTAATGTGGTGCCAACTGGCCGTGCGCGTCGTTCATTTTTTGCTGCCGGTACAGTGCTCGGACGCGTACTTGCCATGAGTTTAGTCTGCGGCTTGCTTTATCTTGGGCTGAATTGGAATACACAAATCAGTCCTGATTTCCTTCTTTATTTACGCAAAATTGTCTATGCGCTCATCTTATGTGGTTTTATTTATGGTTTAGGCGAGGCAATACTGAGCGTGAAGCGCGAAACTTGGCGCCTAGTTAATCTAAACAATGAGCAAGTTCATTCATTACGCCACTTTCCCATCTATTTGCTCATCCTTACCTTAACGAATCAGATTCTCTTAGAAACAGGAAATTACATCGGAACGAGTTTTATCGGGGAAGTGAGTATCAAAACCATACTCACCTTGCTCGCATGTTTATTGTCTATTGCCTTTTTCTCACGCTTATCACGCCGCCGCACGAATGATCCTGAGGAAAAAGAATTTAATCGTCCTCTCTGGCTGAGTTTACTTATTGGCTTCGCTTGGCTTGTCTCAATTATAGCCTTAGTTTTAACACTTATCGGTTACGTTAGCTTAGGTTCCTTCTTAATCAATCAAATTGTTTGGTCGACCTTAGTATTTGCTAGTTTCTTTATCTGTTGGCGCTTAGCGGATGACTTCTACCAAGCTATTTTGAGCAATCAAGCGCATATTGGCAAGTATCTAATTCGTGAGTACGAGTTTAGTGAAAATTCACTTAACCAAATTATTGTAGTTTTATCGGCAATAAGTAAGCTTGGACTGATTTATTTACTTCTTAAGGTGTTGCTATTACCCTTTGGTACGAGCATTACGCAAATCTTCCAGAACTCTACGATTATTGAGAGCTTAGTAGCGAAGAACACATTCGCCATTACCTCTGGTGGGGTGATTAGTGCTGTACTGGTATTTGTCGTTGGTTTTTGGCTGATTCGTATTTTCAAATCATGGTTAGATAAGAAATATTTCCCTAATACGAAACTTGAAAAAGGGGTTCAGTCCAGTATTTCTACCATGTCAGGCTATTTAGGCGGAGTGGCTGTTATTGCCCTGTCCTTAGGCTCTCTTGGTCTTAGTTTTGATAAGATTACTTGGGTTGCCAGTGCCTTATCAGTGGGTATTGGTTTCGGTTTGCAATCGATAGTACAGAACTTTATCTCTGGCCTAATTCTCTTGACAGAACGTCCTGTTAAGGTTGGAGACTGGGTAATTGTAGGTGCAGATGATGGAGATATTAAGCGGATTAATATTCGTGCTACTGAAATCCAATTAGCTGACCGCTCTACACTGATTGTGCCTAACTCCGAATTTATTACTAAGGCAGTACGTAATCTGACCCTAGATAAGAGTGAAGGCCGTGTGCAGATCAAATTGCCACTACCAATCAGTACGAATCCACGTGCCGTGGCCGATATGATTTTGGAGGTGTTCAAAGAGCATGAGCACGTATTAAAGGAAATGTCGCCTTTTATTCGCTTGGATAGTGTGGATGGTAGTAATTTATTATTATCCGCTACCTGCTATGTACCAAGTCCGAGAATGGTTGGACAAGTTCGCACCGAACTCTTATTTGAAATCTTAGATCGCCTGCATAAAGCGGATATTACCCTAATTAGTCCAGTTCATATTAGCCAAGTACCGCAGAAATCTGCATCTGGTGAAGATGATTTGGACTTCTTAAAGTCTTGACTTAAAAACTTATGCTATTGAGTTGAATGTATAGATAATTAAACGAAACTTGTGAGGTCAGAATACAATTAAGGGCATGGAATATCTGTACATTCCATGCCCTTAATTAAGTCGAGAGGATATTAGCGTAACGAGCTCTTAATTTGTGAGAATCACTTCCCTCTTATTAAACCACCCTCTTAGAGTAATTCCTCTTCCTGATTAGTTACGTTGAGACTGCTGACGGACGAATTCAGCCGTTTTGTCCCACTCTGCACTCATAATGCGATTACTTTCAGCAGTGCCGTATTTGCGACGTGCAATCAAGTACATACATGCACCTGCGAACATCCATACACCAAAAATCCCCCACTCTTGTAAACTTAGGGCCGATGGGCTTAAGGGCATATACATATAGATCAAGCCGACACTACTGAGCGTTGCAATACTTCCTACCCATAAGCCACGTTTAACGTAAAAAGGACGCGTCATTTTTGGTTCGCGACGACGTAAAACGAGGAAGGACAAGCACACACAGAAATAAGCAATGACAATCGCTAATGAGCCAGCATTAACAAACCAAAGCAAGGCTGGACGCCCAAGCAAAGGTGCAAAGAAGGTACAGATACCAATCAATAAAACAGCATTATGCGGAGTCTTATATTTAGGGTGTAACTTACCTAAGAATGCCGGTAACATACGTGCATGCGATAAAGCATAAATAGCACGGCTACCACCGATGAAAAAGGCATTCCAGCTGGTCACGATGCCTGCTAAGCCAGCGATTACCATAATTTTGGCAGCCCAAGGACTATCCCAGAACACTGCTTGCATAGCTTGTGGTGTCGATAAAATCTTTGCGTCCATCGCTTCTTGTGGTAGCGCCAAACTTACGCCGAAAATAATCGAGCAGTAAAAGAACATGGCGGCAAATACCGAGATAATCAATAAAGTACCAATGGATTTAGGTGGTAGGTCAATCTCAGCAGCAGTCTGTGGAATAACGTCAAAACCAACAAACATAAAGGGAACCATCATTAATACAGGTAACATCCCTGCCCACATGGGTGAAAATGGATTGTTTTCCTTAGTCACTTCATTAAAATGAGGGACTAAGTTGGCTGAATCACCGTTAAAAATAGCCGCAACAACAAATGCACCGCCCACAATAACAATTAAAAAAGTGACTAAGGTTTGGAAAAAACTCGCATTCTGTACGCCAAAATAATTCAGTACGACCATGAGTGCTGTACCAGCCATACCGACCAGCACCCAAGTGAGATACACATCCCAACCTGCAATATTCCAGAGTAAGATTTTCTGATAACCGGGTGTCAAATTATCCATAACCGTGGGTAAAGCAACCGCTTCAAAAGCCACTACCGATACATATCCAAGAATCAGTGACCAGGCACAAATAAAGGAAGTGGAGTGCCCCATAGCCCGAAAGGTAAAGACTTGAGCACCACCTTCTTGTGGCATGGCAGATGATAATTCCGCATAACACAAGCCAATAAAAACAATGATCACACTCCCGACAGCCATCGCAATAATTGCACCATAGCTTCCTGCAGAAATAATCCAATCACCTGTTAAGACAATCCAGCCCCATCCAATCATGGCGCCAAATGCTAAAGCCAGTACTTCTTTGCTCCCTAAGACTTTAGCAAAACTTTGGTTTTCTTTATTCACAAAAATATCTCCTGTCTCTTTTGTAAAATAGTTTTAATAAGATTGTTTACGTATTACGTATACCGATATGTATTTATTTACAAGGTTGTGAGGTATACGGAGTAATGGTTTATTGTTCTAGGCCTCCTTTTTATAAAAAAGCGGTGCATCAAGCACCTGCTCTCTTCCTATTATTCATCAATAAAATGACTTTGAATTTCGAGTGCTAATTGCTTAAGAGGTTCAGCCACATTGCGTATTAAATCTTCAGCACTCACACGTGAAACTGGTGCGCTAGCGTTCAAAGCATAAATACCATGTTGTGCTAAGGGATGCTTAATGGTGACAGCAATGGCTGTAATATCTGGTGAGAACTCTTTATCTGATAAGGTAAAGCCATGTTCATTAAAGAATTTTTCTTGTTTTTCTAAGACCGCCATCTTCTCTTCGAATTGTGTCGGGAAAAGACGACGTAAATCGCCTTGAATTAATTTACGCTGTTCCTTAGTTAATGCGGCGTAATAAGCGCGTCCAATTGCCGTGTCAGGTAAGGGTACTGTCGAGCCGACCTGCAACTGTACGGCTAAGCGTGCAGGTGAACGTATGCTCTGCACATAAAGCATCTCCCCATATTGCGCAACTGCCAAGCTTACTGAGACTTGATGATTAGCAGCAAAATTGGCTAACAAGGGTTTCACCTGCTCCGTGGGATCTATAGTATTCGTCCCTGACGTGAGTTCAAGTAAGCGTAAATCGGCTTGATATAAGGAGGTATGGGGGTTCTGTCGCAAGAAACGTAAGACCACTAAAGTACGTAGCAAACGGCTAACGGTAGGTTTAGGCAGTTGTGTCATTTCACAAATCTGTTGGTAACTTACACCATGTGGATAGAAGCGAATTGTGTAAAGAATACTTAAGCCACGCGCCAAAGCGACCACAAATTGACGGTCATTTTCGGCCTCAGCAGTCTCAATCGTCGATAAAATTGTGTTTAACACTTTACAAAACTTCCATTTCGAGTTAAATTAATTCGTATTGTAAAACAATTCTTCGCACAGCGATACAAAAACCTGTAAATTTTTTAAATTACACCAAACTTGAGGAACATGCATATGTCACGCGCACCTTTTAACTGGCAAGACCCATTTTTATTAACTGAGCAATTAAGCGAAGAAGAACGTATGGTTCAAGAAACCGCCGAAGCTTTTTGCCAAGACGTTTTAATGCCTGGTATTACTGAAGCTAACCGTCATGAAAACTTTGACCGTGAACTTATGGTTAAGATGGGTGAGCTTGGCTTACTAGGTTGTACGATTGACGGTTATGATTGTGCTGGTATGTCATATGTTTCTTACGGTTTGATCGCTCGTGCTGTTGAGCGTGTTGACTCTGGTTACCGCTCTGCAATGAGTGTGCAATCTAGTTTAGTTATGCATCCTATCTATGCGTACGGTACTGAGGCGCAGAAACAGAAATACCTTCCTAAACTTGCTAAGGGCGAATGGGTTGGTTGTTTCGGTCTAACTGAGCCTAATGCTGGTTCTGACCCAGCTGGTATGCAAACTCGTGCGAAGAAAGTTCCAGGTGGCTACTCACTTACTGGTAGCAAGATGTGGATTACCAACAGCCCTATCGCTGACGTATTAGTTGTTTGGGCGAAAGACGACGAAGGCGAAATCCGTGGTTTCGTGCTAGAGCGTGGTATGAAGGGTCTAAGCACACCTAAGATTGAAGGTAAATTCTCACTACGTGCTTCAATTACGGGTGAAATCGTGATGGACGAAGTGTTTGTACCTGAAGAGAATGCTTTCCCAGAAATCCGTGGTCTTAAGGGTCCATTCGGTTGCTTGAACAAAGCCCGTTACGGTATTGCTTGGGGTGCTATGGGTGCTGCTGAGTTCTGCTGGGAAGCTGCACGTCAATATACATTAGACCGTATCCAATTTAACCGCCCTCTTGCTGCGACTCAATTAGTTCAATTGAAATTGGCCAATATGCAAACTGAAATCAGCTTGGGTTTACAAGCTGCGCTACGTGTTGGTCAGCTAATGGAACAAGATCGTGCAGCACCAGAAATGATTTCTTTAATCAAGCGTAACAACTGTGGTAAAGCTTTAGATATCGCTCGTGTTGCTCGTGATATGCACGGTGGTAACGGTATTTCTGACGAGTTCCACGTTATTCGTCACGTTATGAACTTAGAAGCCGTAAATACTTACGAAGGTACACATGATGTTCACGCCCTAATTTTGGGTCGTGCACAAACTGGTTTACAAGCATTCGCTTAAACCTTTGCGTTTTCTGAGGCCTAATAGCACCCCTTGTCTATTAAGCTTCTTGGCAAGTTTGCGGTGATTGAGTAGATGAGCTGGCTCCTCTTATTACTCATCACCGCATCCTCATTTATGGCGTATCAGATTAAATCGCTCTATTGATTTTGAACGGCATTTAATTTTTTCAAGGTTCATACCTTACTTATTGTAGGATTCCTATGACTTCGCTCAATGTTCAACAAACTACAGCTTTAGGTGGTCTTAAAGTTCTTGATTTATCGCGTGTATTAGCGGGACCTAGTTGTACCCAAATTTTAGCTGACCTAGGTGCTGAAGTGATTAAAATTGAACGCCCTGATGTTGGTGATGAAACACGTCATTGGGCGCCACCTAATTTCTCTGATGGTACGGCTGCGTATTTTGCCACTGTAAATCGGAATAAAAAGTCGGTGACGGTTGATATGAGCCAAGAGCGCGGTCAAGAGATCATTCGTGACTTAGCGCGTGAAGCCGATATCTTAGTTGAAAACTTTAAGGTTGGTGGACTAAAAAAATACGGTTTAGATTATGCCTCGTTACAGAAAATCAATCCACGCTTAATTTATGCCTCGCTCACTGGTTTTGGCCAAACGGGGCCTGACAGTAGTAAACCTGGCTATGACTATATTATCCAGGGCCTCAGTGGGCTAATGAGCATTACCGGACCAACTGATGGTTTGCCGCATAAGGTTGGTGTTGCGGTGGTTGATCTATTTGCGGGCTTACAACTCACAGTAGGTATCCAAGCGGCACTATTGGCTCGTGAAAAAACTGGCTTAGGTCAACATGTGGATGTGTCTTTATTGGATAGTGCGATTGCCATGACGGCGAATGTCGGTATGAACTACTTGGCTAGTCAAGAAGTGCCACCGCGCTTAGGTAATGAACATCCTAATATTGTGCCTTATCAAGTATTTGCCGTTGCACAAGATCAACATCTAATCCTTGCCTGTGGTAATGACACACAATTTGCTGCGGTCTGTCGCGTTATGCAGCAGGAATGGGATAAGGATGAGCGATTTACCCGTAATCCATTACGCGTTCAACATCGCCAAGCGCTAATACCCATGATGCAGGAAATCTTTTTAAGTAAATCGCGTGATGAGTGGTTAAGCTTGTTTGAGGCAGCTGGTATTCCATGTGGACCGATTAATAATGTTGCTGAAGCCTTAGCCATGCCACAAGTTGAACATCGCCATATGGTAATTGACTTTAAGGCTGATAATAGTCCAGTACAGATGCTGGGTAGCCCTCTTCATCTATCTGCAACCCCTGTACAGTATCGGAGTGCGCCACCTAAGATTGGGCAACACACTGATGAGGTTCTGTCGCAACGTTATAGTGCGCAAGAGCTACAAGACTTAAAAGATAAAGAGATCATCTAAAGAATCTCGTATAACTATTAGTAAGTAGTAGAGAGTTTTATTTTCGTAAACCTTTGCGCCTTGCAACAGACTCACGAGGTCTAGATAGGCGTAAAGCAATTTGTAGTAAATAGGTACCGGCAGTTCACCACTTTTATCATGCTGTGAACGTGCGCTACCGCAATCATAAAATCACAGGAGGAGAGTATATGTCAAACCAACAAGAACTTAACCAACGTCGCCAAGCCGCAGTCGCTCAAGGCATTGGGGTTATGTGTAATTTTTTTATCGATCGTGCGAAGAATGCTGAAATTTGGACAACTGAAGGCAAACGTTATATCGATTTCGCAGGAGGCATTGGTGTTTTAAATACAGGTCACTTGCACCCTAAAATTAAAGCTGCTGTGAGCGAACAATTAGATAAGTTCTCTCATACCTGCTATCACGTTATTCCGTACGAGTTATACACAACTGTTGCTGAAAAAGTGAATGCGCTAGTGCCAATTAATGGGGCTAAGAAAACGATGTTTGTGACAACCGGTGCAGAAGCGGTTGAGAATGCCATTAAAATTGCTCGCTCGTACACACGTCGTCGTGGTGTTATTGCCTTCCAGGGGGCTTTCCATGGTCGTACTAACTTTACGCTAGGCCTTACTGGTAAAGTTGCGCCCTATAAACTTAATTTTGGTCCTTTCCCAGCAGATATTGTGCACGCCCCCTACCCTAATGCTTTGCATGGTATTAGCGTGGAACAAGCCTTAGATGGTTTACAAAAGATTTTTAAAACCCATATTGACCCGGTAGATGTGGCCGCTATTATTATTGAACCCATCCAAGGTGAAGGCGGTTTTAACGTTACACCGAACGAGTTCTTGCAATCCTTACGTACACTATGTGATGAGCATGGTATTGTGCTGATCTTTGATGAGGTGCAAAGTGGTTTTGCTCGTACCGGTAAGTTCTTTGCCGCCGAGCACACCGGTGTTGCCCCTGATATGATGACGATGGCTAAATCTTTAGCAGGTGGCTTCCCACTTTCTGCCGTGGTTGGTAAGGCTGAGATTATGGATGCTCCAACAGCTGGTGGCCTGGGTGGCACTTATGCAGGAAACCCATTATCATTGGCCGCCGCGAATGCTGTTATCGATATTATCCAAGAAGAGAACTTATGCGAGCGTGCAGATACACTGGGTGATAAGCTAAAAGCGCGTTTTAATTCACTTAAAACTGATGTGCCTGAAATTAGTGATGTTCGCGGTCGTGGTTCGATGGTGGCCATTGAATTCAAGAAGCTTGACGGCACACCTAATGCGGATTTACCTAAAAAAGCCCAAGCCTATGCACTTGAAAAAGGTCTTATTACCTTAACTTGTGGTATGTATTATAACGTGATGCGATTTTTATTCCCATTAACCATTGAAGATGATATCTTTGATGAGGCTTTAGATATTATTGAAGAAGCCTTACGTGCTTCACGATGATTCATATAGAATAACAATACGTATACGAGAAGTTATCCGGTCTCAAGGTCTGATAGAGACTTTAAGGCTTCTCGTATTGACAATTAGGAGAATGTAATGCAATTAAAAGACCCCAGTCTATTTAAAACCCAATGTTATATTAACGGTGAATGGTGTGATGCCGACTCAGGCGAAACCATTGCCGTTTACAATCCTGCCACGGGTGAAGAAATTGCTCGTGTACCTAAAATGGGTAAAGCCGAGGCCGATCGTGCTGTCTCAGCGGCTAGTGCAGCCTTAAAAAGTTGGAAAAGTAAATCTGCCAAAGAACGTAGTCAACTTATGCGCCGTTGGTACGACCTTTTGATTGCTAACCAAGAAGACTTGGGTATTATTTTGACCATGGAACAAGGTAAGCCATTAGCTGAAGCAAAAGGTGAAATTGTCTATGGTGCAAATTACTTTGAGTGGTATGCTGAAGAAGCTAAGCGCGTATATGGCGATACTATTCCTGCACCTTCAGCCGATAAGCGTATTCTAGTAACTAAGGAGCCCATTGGTGTTTGTGCTGCGATTACACCTTGGAACTTCCCGAATGCGATGATTACACGTAAAGCAGCCCCAGCAATTGCTGTCGGTTGTACATTTGTGGTGCGCCCTGCTTCGCAAACTCCCCTCTCGGCTTTTGCAGTCGCTGAGCTTGCTCACCGTGCCGGAATCCCAGCAGGTGTATTTAATGTCTTAACGGGCGGCTCTACTGAGATTGGTAAGGTTCTAACCGAAGATGACCGCGTGAAGAAGTTTAGCTTCACTGGTTCAACTGAAGTGGGTAGTAAGTTAATGGCCCAATGTGCTGGCACCATTAAGAAAGTTTCCTTAGAGCTTGGTGGTAATGCACCATTTATCGTGTTCAATGATGCGGATTTAGACGATGCTGTGGTTGGTGCTTTGGCGTGTAAATTCCGTAATGCAGGTCAAACATGCGTTTGTACTAACCGTATTTATGTACAAAGTGGTGTTTACGATGCTTTTGTTGAGAAATTAAGTGCCGCTGTTGCTAGTCTGAAAATTGGTAATGGTCTTGACGAAGGTGTTAACTTTGGCCCAATGATTGATAGCAATGCTATTGCTAAGGTTAAAGAGCATATTGATGATGCTCTTAGCAAAGGCGGTGAAATTGTCTACGGTGGTGAGCAGACTTCACATGGTGAGCTCTTCTTTGAGCCAACCATTATTAAGAATGTGACTCAAGCGATGAAAGTGTCTAAAGAAGAGACTTTCGGCCCATTAGCGCCGGTTTTTAAATTCGACACCGAAGAAGAAGTTCTAGGCTATGCGAATGACACTGAGTTTGGTCTTGCTTCATACTTCTATACTCGTGATATCGGTCGTATTATCCGTGTTTCTGAAGGTTTAGAGTATGGTATGGTTGCCGTTAATACGGGTATTTTATCGAATGAAGCAGCGCCATTTGGCGGTGTTAAGCAATCAGGTTTAGGTCGTGAAGGCTCCAAATACGGTATTGATGATTACCTAGAAATCAAATATACCTTGATTGCTGGTCTCGATAAATAAGGTTTGATGAGGTCAAGTTTTTCTTTATCTGATAAATTAGACCTCTCCCTGATTGAATCTAGTCCTACTTAGGTCCTAATCAGATATTTAGGCTTTAAGTTAACGATTTACGGCTTAGCAATTGAATTGCTAAGCCGTAAATTTTATGCGGGAAAACTAGGTTTGATGTGCTGCTTGCTACGCTGCATTCGCACAAGAAGCTACCAAACTTCTGGCGGCACGAGCAATCACTAACTCTTCATCAGTTGGAACGACCATAACTTTTACCTTAGAGTTGTCCGTGCTAATCTGAGTCAGCCCCTTGACGGCATTATTACGTTCATCATCATAATCAACACCTAACCAAGCTAAGCCTTCACATACCTGCTTACGCACAATGGCAGAGTTTTCACCAATACCAGCTGTAAAGACAAGCAGATCGATACCTTCCATGGTTGCTGCCATGGAGGCGATGGAAGAGCGTACCTTATTCGTGAAATAACGAATTGTGCGGTCCCCCGCTTCGGTACCCGCTTCGCTTAAGGTACGCATATCATTTGATAGGCCGTCAGATAATCCTAATAAACCTGATTTATGGTAGAGCATTTGCCTCACTTCAGCAACACTAAGCCCTTCGCTTTCTAGCAAATGAAAGATCACTCCTGGATCTATTTGACCACAACGGGTACCCATTGGTAGGCCGTCAAGTACGGTAAAACCCATTGTAGTGGCTTTACTTTTACCGTCTTCAATAGCACACAGTGAGGCGCCATTACCCAAATGAGCAACTACCACCTTGCCTTTATGATAGCTAGGTGCTAAGCGAGCTATCTCCGAATTGATAAAGTCATAGCTTAAACCGTGGAAGCCATAGCGTACGATACCTTCTTCATAGTAGTGATAAGGAATAGCAAAAGCCTTATTTTCAAAGTTCTGAGTAAGGTGAAAAGCCGTATCAAAGCATGCCACTTGTGGAATATTAGGAAAATATTCCATTGCGGCATAGATACCTGAAAGATTATGTGGCTGATGTAAGGGCGCTAATTTAATCAAAGATTCTAAATTCGCTAATACCTCATCATTAATCATCACTGGACGATCATAGAACTCTCCGCCATGAACAACGCGGTGACCAGCAGCCGCAATCTCAACATTAGGAAAATGCTTGGCTACAGAAGCAATGACAACTTTAATCGCCGCTTGGTGATCCTGTAATTCGCTATTGCCCTCAACTGACAAAGCTGCACCTTGACTGTCTTTGATCTTGATACCTGAATTAGCTGAGCCAATGCGCTCACAATTACCCACCATCACAGGTGAGTCTTGTTCATCAAGATAAAACGCGAACTTCAATGAAGATGAGCCTGCATTAATGGATAAAAAGCCTTTTAGTTTTTGATTATTATCGGTCATACATAATCCTTATAGTAAATCAATTTATTTATTTTTTTTGCTGGCAAATTGTAAACAAGCCACAGCACATGAAGCTAAACGCGACATCTCACTATCAGAGCGAGAATTAAGAATAACCGGTACTTTAGCGCCTAACACGAGACCAGCCGCTTCGGCATGAGCAATATACGTCATTTGCTTAAAGAACATATTCGCCGCGTCAAGATCTGGCATAACGAGAATATTCGCGCGACCTGCAACTGGGCTGATGATGCCTTTGGTACGAGCAGCATTTTCATCAAGCGCATTATCGGTTGCCAATGGGCCTTCCACTAAGCCGCCTTTGATCTGGCCACGATCAGCCATTTTGGAGAGTAAAGCGCCGTCTACTGATGATTGAATATCAGGGTTAACTAACTCGACTGCAGATAAGACCGCTACCCTTGCTTCAACACCTAATGACACAGCTAAATCAATAGCGTTTTGAGTGATATCAACCTTAGTCTTTAAGTCAGGATAGATATTAATGGCAGCATCACTGACATATAGTAATTCAGGACGGCTAGGTGCATCCATTACAAACACATGGGTAAAGCGGCGCCCTGCGCGTAAACCATTCTGTTTGTCAAGCATTGCACGAAGCAGATCATCGGTATGCAGGTGGCCCTTCATAATTGAAGCAACACGACCTTCATGCACTAATTTACAAGCATATAGAGCTACTTCTTGATCACTGCCAGTGATATTGATCACTTCAAAATTGCTAATGTCCGCATTCATTTCTGCAGCAGTTTTACGAATTAATTCTTCCTTACCAATCATTACGGGGATAATAATCCCCTCTTCTGCGGCCAATAAGGCACCGCCTAAAGAAGTTGAGTTGTGGGGACAAACAACCGCAACTGGAATCGGATCACATTCTTTAGCACGGCGTAATAACTCTTCGAAATGACGATGACGTTGAACTAATAGACCAGGTACTTCTAAATCATCACGATCGTATTTAACGGTTGGTGCATAGGCATCAGCAGAGCCATCTAAAATTAATTTATTATCTGAAGCACGTAGTACTGCTAACTTTAAGGAAACAATATTATTGGATTTTTTACCTGTTACTTCAACTTGGATCAGCATTTCATCACCAGGATGAGCCCATTCATGCGCTTCAAAATGATAATTTTTGAAGGTGGTTCCAGGACCAGGCAAGATATTACCAACGACAGCAGAGACAATTGATGCAACGAACATCGTAGGCGCCATGTTCTCGCTTTCACCGTCACCATCTACGTCATGATTAGGTAGACTTAGGGGATTAAAATTACCTGAGGCTGAAGCAAATACGTATAAATCATCTTCTGTAATTAAACGACGTAGTTCAGCTTTATCACCAACTTGTAATTCATCAAAGGTACGGTTGACTAAACGCATAGATCTATAATTCCTTCATATATTTAGTGTGCACGCATTAGCAATAAATGAGCAGCGGCTTTAGACAAAACCACTGCTCATTTCATTAAAAATGATACACAATTATTGTTTAATGCTATCGAGAAATTTACTCAGCAATGTATTTTCGATTGAACGATATCCTAGCAGAAAACTATGACATGTCTTTGACAAAGAACTATAAGTTTATACTAATTAACTCTTTGTTCTTAGCAATCTACTTGCTCAGAAACTTCGATCTGGTTTTTCCTCGATCGCCTACATACAAATTAAGCTTAGCTGCTAGATTTTATAGTAAAGGCTTGGTCCATTCTTCACAAAAATCTGTGTAAGGACGGCGTGCCTTGACAGGGATATCGCCCTTAGGAGTGCCGATTACTAAGAAACCCATAAAACGGTAATCAAGAGGGTCAAAACCAAGGCCAATTTGGAAGTCTTCGATATGTGTGGCAATACCTGTACTCCAGAAAGCGCCATAACCGAGCATATGAGCGGCATTCAGAATATTCATCATGGCTGCTCCTGTCGCTAACATACGCTCAGATTCTGGAATCTTGGTATTGTTATAGTCAATATGACAGCCAACAGCAATAATCAATGGAACTTCACTTAGCCAAGCACGTATTGATTGATTCTTCTCAGGAGTTTGAGGCTCAGTACTGCTTTCACGCAGGCCGACACCAAAGTCGGCAAATGCTTGCATATACTCTTGGCGAATAATTTTAAAACGCCAAGGTGTTAAACCACCATGATCAGGAGCCGCAACTGCTGCTTGAAGAATCTGTGCCAATTCCTCATCACTTGGTGCAGGAGCTGTCACTGTCTTCATGGAGTTACGGTCTAATAAATACTCAATGGCTTGTTTCATAGTTATTCCTTACACCGAGACCTTATACCAAGAGTGCTTTCATATCGCGCACTGCTTTTTCCCAACCATCAAAGATGGCTTGAGCCACGATAGCATGGCCGATATTTAATTCGCTAATACCACCAATTGCGACAATCGCTTGTACGTTCTGATAGTGTAGGCCATGACCCGCATTGACTTTAAGACCACAGGATAAGGCATATGAAACGCCCTTTTTGATGCGCTCTAATTCTGCTGCTTGAATTTCAGGTGTCTTAGCATTCGAATACGTACCAGTGTGAATCTCAATCACGGGTGCACCAGCACGCACAACCGCATCAATCTGTTTCTCATCAGCATCGATAAATAAAGAAACACGAGAACCAGCTTCGCTTAATTGGGCAATGGCATCCTTAGTTTGGTCGAAATATTTAATCACGTCCAAA
>CAYFVY010000006.1:23150-34656 GCA_964346715.1 uncultured Pelistega sp.
GTCAGCTCTTCACGACGCTCAGGCACTAAGCACACATCATGGGGCTTGACATCACAAGCGATTTTTAACATCTCTTCAGTAATTGCGCATTCTAAGTTCATGCGTGTTAGCAATAATGGGCGTAATTCGTAAACATCCTTATCCAGAATATGTCGACGATCTTCACGCAGATGCAAGGTAATTGCATCAGCTCCTGCCTGTTCTGCTAATAAAGCCGCCTTAATAGGATCGGGATATGTGCCACGGCGTTGTTGACGCAAGGTGGCAACGTGATCAATATTTACACCTAAATCAATCATTTGGAGTTTAATTAACCTTTTGAATAAGCTGTTGTGATTGAGTAAGGTCGCTAGGTGACCAACCGCCCCCCAGAGCCTTATACAAATTGACTTTGTTTTGTAGCGATTCTAGGCCAACAGCGAGGAAATTCTGCTGTACGGCTAATAAGGCTACCTGTGCTGATTGTACTTGCAAAAAACTGTCAACGCCACTGGTATAACGTAAGTTAGCTAGATTAAAGCTTTGGTAAGCGGCCTTTTGCTGCTCTCTTAAAGCATCTAATTGACGCTTGTAGGTATCGACACCTACTAAAGCATCATTTACTTCTTTAAATGCAGTTTGAATGGTTTTCTCATAATTCGCAATCTGAATATCTTTGCGAATTTCAGCGACATTTAGACTATTTCTAAGCGCACCGGCAGTGAAAATTGGCACACTAATCGAGGGTGAGAATGACCACATTTCACGACCACTGCTAAATAAGTCACTCATATCCAAGCTAGCTACACCCAATAAACCCGTTAAGCTAATTTTCGGGAAAAAAGCTGCACGTGCAGCACCAATTTGTGCATTAGCGCCCTTGAGTTGGTGTTCTGCAGCAATGATATCAGGGCGGCGCGTAATCAGATCGGATGGTAAACCTGCTGGTACTTCAGCAATTAAGACATCATGACCAAACTTAGCCGCAGCCGGTAGTGTTGCAGGCAAGCTCTGTCCTACTAATAAGTTTAAGGCATTCTCTGCTTGGCCACGATTACGCTGAGTTTGTGCAAAAGCCGCACGTGCGTTATCAAGACTGGTTTTAGCCTGATTGACTTCAAGTAATGAGGCAACACCCGCTTTAAAACGTGAATTCACCAGATTATAGGTATTCTCATAAGCGCTTAAGGTACGTGCTACTAGGGTTTCCATCTCTTGCATGGTACGTACCGTAAAGTACGTATTCGCAACGCCAGCGATTAAGCTAATTTGTGCTGTGCGCTGTGCTTGCTCAGTAGCAAAATATGTCTGCAAAGCGGTTTCGTTATTATTGCGAACTCGGCCCCAGAAATCAATTTCATAACTGTTTAAGCCTATACCAGCAACATAGCTGTGCGTGGTATCACGACTGCGTGTCTGACTCATATCTGCCGGCATTTGCCCATGAGTGCCCTCGCCTGTTGCGCCAATTTGAGGGAATAAAGCACTTCGCGCAATACCGTATTGTGCTGCAGCCTCGTCAACTCGTTGAGTTGCCATACGCAAATCACGGTTATTTTCTAAGGCTAATTGGATAATCGCCTTAAGACGCGGATCCTGGAAGAAGTTCTGCCAAGAAATATCCGCAGCTGTTTGACCAGCTACCCCAGCTTTCACATAGTCACTGCTAATCGGTGCTACAGGCTGCTCATATTTCGGAGCAAAGTTACATGCTGCTAAAAATAAGCTTAAACTAAGCACCGATAGGCGCGGTATTAAACGATTTGACATTATTACTTACCCTCAGGTTTATGGCTGCCATCAAAATCAGGCATATCCGCATAGATATCTTGTTTTGTGCTTTGTAACTCAACTGCTTCAGCATGTAATTCTTGCTGTGTACCCAATAAGCGTGGCTTAGATTTAAAAAATTTCAAGACCACAACAAAGAAAACTGGGACAAAAATAACTGAGAAAGGTGTAGCGGCTAACATGCCACCAAGCACGGCTAAACCAAGTGCTTTCTGGCCACCAGCACCCTCACCTGTTGCCATCGCTAATGGTACCACACCCATAATAAACGCAAAGGATGTCATTAAAATTGGACGGAAGCGTAAGTGCGCTGCTTCAATTGCAGACTCAAATAAACTCGTACCAGTTGCATAGGCGTCTTTGGCAAACTCCACGATCAGAATGGCGTTTTTCGCTGATAAGCCCATCACGGTAATCATACCCACTTGGAAATAAATATCGTTAGCCATACCTAAGTAAGCTGTTAAACCGATAGTACCCAACATACCCAATGGCACAATTAAAAGCGCTGCTAATGGAATAGACCAGCTTTCATAAAGCGCTGCAAGCACTAAGAACACAACAACCATGGCTAAGCCCATCAGAATCGGCGCTTGGTTACCTGCCTGAACTTCTTGATACGATAGGCCAGACCACTCATACCCGATACCGTTAGGTAGTTCATTCTCAATGATTTCTACCGCTTTCTGCATGGCTACACCGTTCGCTAAGCCAGGGGCAGCTGCACCAGAAATCGTTAAGGCATCATATGAGTTAAAACGTGTTACTTGAGTTGGACCACTACTCCACTCGACATTAACCAGAGAACCAAGATCAACTAAGCCACCTGTATTGTTACGTACTTTAAGTGCTAAGACATCCTCAATACTCATACGACCATTCTCATCAGCCTGTACCCAGATATTCTGCATACGTCCCATATTTGGGAACTTGCCAATAAATGAGGTGCCCACGGCGGTACTCATGACGTCGCGTACTTGCGCCATACTGACACCAAACGCAGCGATCTTCTCACGATCAACGACAATTTCTAACTGCGGTCCAGGGCCTAAGCCAGAAATTCGGGGGTCTACAATAACGCCTGAAGCACGCGCACTATGTAAAAGTTGTTGTGCTGCATCACGTAACGCTTCTTGACCTAAGTTAGCACGGTCTTGTAAGCGCAACTCGAAACCCGAAGCATTACCTAAGGCTGGAATAGCTGGAGGCGTAATACTAAAGATCGTTGCATCAGGTACACCAAACAATAAGGCACCCGTAGCTCGTCCTGCTAAAGCTGCCGCTGAGTTCTCAGGTTTTGTTCGTTCTTCAAATGATTTTAATGAAGCAAAGGCAATACCCGCGTTTAAACCACTACCGTTAAAACTGAAGCCTTGAACAGCGATAATGTCTTTCAACTCAGGTTGTTTCATATAGAAATTTTCAACCTGCTCAATTACCTTAACAGTACGCTCAGCGGTTGAACCAGAAGGTAGTTCAATTAAGGTAAAAGTAACTGCTTGGTCTTCAGCTGGCATAAATGAAGTTGGTAGACCAGAGAATAAATAAACAGTGCCGCCAACTAATGCCGCATATAAAATCATCATACGGACACCACGCTTGATAAGCGCTGCTACACCGCGTGAATATTTATGCGTTAACTTGTCGAAACTGCGATTAAACCAACCAAAAAAGCCCTTTTTCTCAAGACTATGGCCTTTTGGAATAGGTTTTAAAATTGTTGCACATAAAGCTGGTGTAAACGTTAAGGCCAAGAAACCAGAGAAGAAAATTGATATGGCCATGGCTACCGCAAATTGGCGATAAATAATCCCTGATGAACCTGACATAAAGAGCAGTGGCAAGAATACAGTGATTAATACAAGCGTAATCCCCACAATCGCACCAGAAATCTGTGGCATGGCTTTTTCAGTGGCTTGTAAAGGAGGTAGTCCTTCTGTGGCCATAATCCGCTCAACGTTCTCAACCACCACAATCGCATCATCCACCAAAATACCAATTGATAGCACCATGGCGAACATAGTCATGGTATTAATTGAGTATCCCAGTAAAAGCATACATGCAATCGTACCGAGCAAGGCAATCGGCACCACAATCGAAGGGATCAAGGTATAGCGGAAGTTTTGCAGGAATAAGAACATCACCACAATCACCAGACCAATCGCTTCAAGAAGGGTGTAAAACACCTTCATAATTGATTTTTCAACATAGGGTGTTGTGTCATAAGGGATCACATAATCAACACCCGCTGGGAAATATTGCTTTAGGTTTTCTAGTTCAGCTTTGACTAGGCCAGCGGTTTCTAAGGCGTTCGCATTAGGCGCTAGTGATACGGCGAAAGAAGCTGTTGGTTTACCGTTTAAGAAGCCTTGGAAATTATAGGAGTCTTGACCAATTTCAACTTTGGCCACATCTTTTAAGCGAACAAGCGCGCCACTAATATCAGAGCGTAGCACCACTTCTTCAAATTCTTTAACCGTGGTCAATTCACCATTCGAGCGCACAATCGCACTAATTGTTTGATCTTCAGGTGTTGGAGGCGCACCGAGAACACCCGCAGAGACCAGCATGTGTTGCTCTCTTAAGGCATTATTCACGTCATTCATGCTCATGCCAAAGCTCGTCAGCTTATTTGGGTCTACCCAAATACGCATAGCACGTTGCGCACCGAACACCTGAAAGCTACCTACCCCTTTGATACGCGCGAGACTGTTCTGTACGTTGCGTACAATGTAGTCAGCAATGTCCGCACTAGAATACGAACCATCGGCTGAGGTCATTGATCCAAGGAGAAGGAAGTTAGGGTTAGCTTTAGCAAAGCGTAGACCCTGTTGGATTACCGCAGATGGTAAGCGCGCAGTAACGTTGGCTACTTTGTTTTGTACTTCAATCTGCGCCATATCAGGATCTACGCCAGGCTCGAAAATTACTTTAATCGTGGCGTTACCGTTGGTATCACTAGTTGACTCATAATAAATCATACCCTTAGCACCGTTCAGTTCATCCTCAATCAAACTGGTTACTGAGCGAGAAACCTCTTCAGGTGAAGCACCTGGGTAGAATGCACGAACCTCAATAGTTGGAGGCGCTACATCAGGGTATTGAGAAATTGGCATACTCGGTACGGCCAATAAACCCACAAAGAAGATTAAAATTGCAACCACCCAAGCAAAAATTGGGCGATGAATAAAAAACTGTGACATGATCTTCCCTTAGTTTGCTTGAGCCGATTCTGTTGACGTACTCGCTTCGGATGCAGTACCAGCGTCAGATTTAGCAGGTGTATCAGCGGCCGTCGAAGGACTTGCTGCTGGTTCACCTTGAGGTGCTGGCGCTGTATCAGAACCATTCTTCCAAGGCACAGGATTGACTGGCATACCAGGACCAATTTTAGAGAAGCCCTCTACAATAAGTTCGTCGCCGACGCTAATGCCCTCAGAAATAAGGGTGCGACTACCAATAACATCACTCTCTTTCACAACTGTGGGAACTACCTTACCTTCCTTAACCAGCAATACATTACTGCCACCGTCGCTACGACGCTGTAAGGCCTGAGTAGGAATCATAATTGCATGCTTATTGATGCCACGAATGACTTCAACGCGAACGAACATACCTGGTAATAAAACATTATTAGGGTTAGGGAAAATAGCGCGCAGATTCACTTTGCCAGTAGCCGGATCGACCGTTAAGCCACTAAACAAAAGCTTGCCCTTCTGTTCATAAGTCGTGCCATCTTCAAGTAATAAGGTTACTGAAGCACTCTCACCATCCCCTGCTCGCTCTAATTCACCGTTAGCTAAAGCGCGACGTAAGCTTGAGAGCTCTGCAGTGGATTGCGTAAAGTCGACATAGACATCGTTTAATTGCTGTACCTTAGCCATAGGTGTTGCACCCATAGCGCTTACTAATGCACCTTCAGTTACAAGGTTACGGTTAATAACACCATTAATAGGTGATACAACATCGGTGTAGGATAGATTAATTTTTGCAGAATCTAAGGCTGCTTTCGCAGCCTCAACCGCAGCAGCAGACTGACTCGAGTTAGCCATCGCATTATCATATTCTTGCTTACTCACGGCATTCGATTTCACCAAAGTCGCATAACGGTTTGCTAGTGAGCGTGCACTACGCGATGTGGCTTGTGCTTGGTTTAGCGCTGCTTGTGCTTGATTAACGCGCGCTTGATAAATATCGGGATCAATCTTAAATAAAAGCTGACCTTCCTGTACTACACTACCCTGTTCAAAATGAATACTCTGTACGATTCCATCAACACGAGCACGGACATCGGCATCTTTTAAAGCATTAACACGCCCAGGTAAGGTAGAGACGATGCGTGCCTCTTCCGTTTTGATACTAATTGTAGCCACGTTCATAGGTGGAGGTTTAGGCGCCTCTTGCTGTGGTTTCTCGCATGCACTTAGTAGAAATAACGGTGTTAAAGCGAGTAATAGTAAACTACGTTTATTAGTAGAAACAGTTGTATTCATAGGTAATTCTTATTTGAAAGTCGCACCAAGCATGAGTGCGTAGCTAGTTAATTTAAGGGACTCTGTATTATAAAAAAAATTATCTGCTTAGGCAAGTATTTTTAAAATTTAGGCATCTTCATGTTTCTTGGTGTTACACAATATAACTATTGTTATATAAGCAAAAAGCTGCACATAAACGTGCAGCTTTTTACGCACTGAACTTATTGTACAGAGTATGCATTTCAAGCAAAATACATAGGCTGACACTAAGGTGCCAAAGTCTTATTAGTGAGCTTAGAGTTTAACCAAGAATTAATGAATCGTCTTCAATAACCTCACCACGGACTTTTTCAAACATAAGTAATAGGTCTTTAACCGTTAGGTTTTTACGTTCTTCACCACTCACATCTAATACAACCTTACCTTGATGTAACATCACGGTGCGATCCCCGACTTCGAGTGCCTGTTTCATACTATGCGTCACCATCATGGTTGTCAATTTTTGCTCACTAACAATGCGCTCAGTAAGCTCTA
This sequence comes from uncultured Pelistega sp., assembly GCA_964346715.1. Lineage (GTDB taxonomy): Bacteria > Pseudomonadota > Gammaproteobacteria > Burkholderiales > Burkholderiaceae_B > Taylorella. The sequence continues at coordinate 29,930 of CAYFVY010000006.1, forward strand.
AGACAAAACTCGCGGTACGTGGATCTAAAGCAGCAGTATGCTCATCAAGTAGAAGAATCTTACTCGGTTGTAAGGCTGCCATCAGTAAGCTGACGGCTTGACGTTGACCACCAGAAAGTAAACCAATTCGATCACTTAAGCGATTCTCTAGACCTAAGCCAAGAGTTTTTAAGCGTTCACGGAATAAATCATACATAAACTTCTTAACCGCACGACTTAGACCTCGAGCTTGGCCGCGTTGATAGGCTAAGGCTAAGTTTTCTTCGATGGTTAAGTCTTCGCAAGTTCCTGCCATTGGGTCTTGAAAAACACGGGCAACATCATGCGCACGTTGCCAGCTTCTTTTGCGTGTTACATCAATATCATCAACGAAGATACTGCCACTATCGACCAAAATTTCACCAGCAATTGCATTTAAGAAAGTCGATTTACCGGCACCATTAGAGCCGATAACGGCGACAAACTGACCTTCGGGAATCTGCAAAGACATGCCTTGTAGTGCACGATTCTCAATTGGAGTACCTGGGTTAAAGGTAATATGTAAATTTTTAGCGTTCAGCATAGCGATTACCTTTTTATCATCTTTTTAAGTTTGGGTAAAATCAAGGCAAAAGTGACCAAGAGCGCTGTAATCAAGTTTAGATCTTGAGCTTTTAGACCAATAAAATCACTATTTAAGGCTAAAGCGATAAAGAAACGATAGAGAATCGCCCCTAAAATAACCGATAAAGTGATTAAGACAAAACGGCGTGCTGTAAAAATACTTTGACCTACAATCACAGCGGCTAGACCAATCACAATAGTACCAATCCCCATCGAGATATCAGAGCCGCCTTGAGATTGAGCAAATAAGGCGCCACCAAGGCCAACTAAGCCGTTAGAGATGGCCATACCTAACATGATCATTCTATCGCTAGCAACGCCTTGGGCACGTGCCATGCGAAGATTAGAGCCAGTTGAACGCATGGCCAAGCCAGTTTGCGTAGCAAAAAACCAGTCTATAGCAAGTTTGCCAAAGATAACAATAATACCCAATAAGATTGGGCGCCAATACATATCCTCTAAGCCTTCAGGCTGTAAGACAGTAAATACTGTATCATTAACAATCAGAGGAATATTCGGACCACCCATAATCCGCAGATTAATGGAATATAAGGCTGTCATCATCAGGATTGACGCCAATAAATCCATAATTCCTAGCTTAACATTCAGCCAACCAGTAATCATACCTGCAAAGCAGCAGCTAATGGTCGCCGCAATACTCGCGGTAAATGGGTCAAAACCTTGACTAATCATTAAGGCGGCAACAGCGCCGCCAGTGGCAAACGTTCCATCAACAGTTAAGTCGGGGAAACGTAGAATACGAAAGGAGATAAAAACTCCTAGTGCGACTAAGCTATAAATAAAACCTAACTCAATCGCACCTAAGGATGCAAATAAAGACATAAGGGAAAGTGTAAATTACTCGATAATTTGAGAAGCTTCTTTTAGGAGTTCTTCGCTCAATTCAACGGCTTGTTGTTTGGCTGCTGATTTATTAATGTATAACTCTAGTGACTTAGAGGTTTCTGATGGGATAGTACCCACTGCTTCACCTTTAAAAATACGCGCAACTATTTTACCTGTTTGTTCGCCAATACCAAAGTAATTTAGGCCTAAGGCAGCAACAGCACCACGTTTGACGCTATCGGTATCTGAGGCAACTAAAGGAATATCCGCCTCATTACCTACTTTAGCTAAGGCTTCATAAGCTGATACCACGTTATTGTCAGTATTGGTATAGATAACATCTACTTTACCCACTAGACTGCGCGCGGCTGAGCCAACGTCAACAGAGCGAGGTGCAGATGCTTCAACTAAGACCATATCATGTTTAGGTAAAATTTCTTTTAGACTATTTACTACAACCACTGAGTTGGCTTCGCCAGGGTTATACACCATGCCCACACGCTTTGCATTCGGAACAAGTTTCTTAATTAACTCAATTTGCGGCTCAAGCTCAAGCACATCTGAGACACCAGATACGTTGGTTCCAGATGCTTCCATAGTGCTTACAAGCTGAGCTTCAATAGGAGCAGTGATGGCTGAATAAACTACAGGGATAGTTTTCGTTGCTGCTACAACGGCTTGTGCTGATGGGGTGCCAATTGCTACGATCGCATCGGGTTTTTCACCAATGAATTGGCGCGCAATTTGTGCTGCAGTGCCGGTATTACCTTGAGCACTTTGGTAAGTGACCTTTAAGTTTTTACCTTCTTCAAAGCCCTCTTCTTTTAGTGCTTTAATTACACCGTCACGAGCAGAGTCAAGAGCAGGATGCTCAACAATGGCAGTAATCGCAACAAATTTATCTTGTGCAATAGCGGTGCCGGCAGTTAAGCCTAGAACAAGAGCCAAAGTAGATAATTTAAGGTTTTTCAGCAACATGAAATAACTCCTAATTGAATGATTGTTTTTTGCTGGTTCAGATGTTACACAGTTTTATAAAATAAGTGACATAAGCTAGCTGTCACTAGTAAAAACACCAATAACTAGTTTAGTTTATAGCAATATAAGTAGAACCTAAATCGATTAGTTTTAGGTGCCTACATATTATGTCAAAATTAATAATCCTAAGACAATTCCTATACAGTCAGTAAGTTTTCAGCGAGACCTAACTGTTGTGCATTATTTTGTAGTTGCTGTAGTAATTCTTTGGCCATTAATTGTGCCTCGATTTCAGCGAAACGTTCAACGACACGAGCACGGGCGAAATAATCTTCTTCGCTCACGATGAGTGCTGCGCCCTTAAAAGCCAGAATAATTCGATTGCCATCTTCAGTTTCATCAAATAATAAGGTTCGATGGCCGAATGCTTTACAGATATTGCGAATATTTTTAGCAAAACTTGGATGATGACCAAACAGATTGACCACGAGAATCCCGTTATCGCTGAGTGTGTTATAGCAGTTTTTATAAAACTCTAAAGAACTGGCAACTGGACCTTGGGCCGTGTAGTCATAGAGATCGACTAATAATAGTTCACAACTGCCCTTTTGCTCAGGTTTCTTAACCCATAACTGAGCGTCCTCATGGGTCACGCGGAAGCGCTCTTGCTTAGGAAGACGAAAGTAGTGTTGGCAAAAAGCAGTTACACTCGGATTCCATTCCAGGACTTCGACCTCTGCCTTAGTGTGCTTCATGCAGTAACGAGCTAAGGAGCCAGCCCCCAAGCCTAGAACACCGACTTTTTTGATGGATTTGGAGGAGAGAAATAAGAGCCAAGCCATCATCTGTCTGGTATAGAGAAATACTAGACGTGATGGTTGAGAAATTTGCATAGCCCCTTGAATCCAGGGGCTAGCAAAGTGTAGATAGCGCACGCCATCCATCTCGGAAAGCGTTGGCATATCAAGTTCAGGATGATGTGCGCTTTTACTCACTGATTTATACTCGTTCGAAGATCGCAGCAATTCCTTGGCCTCCACCAATGCACATTGTAACCAGTGCATAGCGGCCTTGAATGCGATGTAATTCATGTAATGCCTTTGTGGTGATAATAGCGCCAGTTGCACCGATTGGGTGACCTAAACCTACACCACTACCGTTCGGGTTAACTTTAGCAGGATCTAATTTTAGCGCTTTGGTAACGGCTAAAGCTTGAGCAGCGAAAGCTTCGTTCGCTTCGATAACGTCAAGGTCAGCAATCGTTAGACCGGCTTTCTTCAATGCTAGCTCAGTGGCAGGCACAGGACCAATACCCATGATGCTTGGCTCAACACCAGCGTGTGCATAGGCGACTAAACGTGCCAATGGCTTAACACCACGTGCTTTAACGGCTTCACCGCTCATCATAACAACAGCACCAGCGCCGTCGTTAATACCAGAGGCATTCCCTGCAGTTACGGTGCCGTTTTCTTTAACGAAAACAGGTTTAAGTTTGGCTAAACCTTCTAGGGTAATATCACTGCGCGCGTGCTCATCGGTATCGAATGCGACTTCGCCCTTACGGGTTTTAAGCATGATAGGAACGATTTGATCTTTAAAGTAGCCTTTTTCAATGGCATTAATCGCACGGGCATGTGAAGACGCTGCAAGTTCATCTTGCTCTTCACGACTAATCTCATATTGGCAAGCTAGGTTTTCCGCGGTGACGCCCATATGAATACGCTCGAATGGGTCATGTAAAGCACCAGTCATCATATCAAGGAATTGAGAGTCACCCATACGTGCACCGAAACGTAATGCTGGTGCGATATAAGGAGCGCGGCTCATATTTTCCACACCGGCACCGATTGCAATCTGTGCATCACCTAACATAATAGATTGGGCTGCTGATACGATGGCTTGTAGACCAGAACCACAGAGGCGATTGACGTTCATCGCTGGTGTCTCAATAGATACGCCTGCATTAACAGAGGCATAACGTGATAAATACATATCACGAGGCTCGGTGTTGACGACATGCCCTACTACAACGTGACCAACTTCACTACCTTGTACGCCTGCTTTTTCAAGAGCGGCTTTCATGACTGCGGTGCCAAGTTGATGTGGTGGAATATCTTTAAGTGAACCGCCAAAGCCACCAATGGCTGTACGCATGGCTGAAACTACATATACGTCTGACATACTATCTCCTTTGTGGATTCGTGCTTACGCACATATTAATACTGTAGCGAGCCTCTTTCTCGAGTGGAGCTGTATCCCCTCTAAGAAAATCACGTGCTTTGCTACAATGAACCATACTT
>CAYFVY010000006.1:34756-38140 GCA_964346715.1 uncultured Pelistega sp.
TGGAGCTGTATCCCCTCTAAGAAAATCACGTGCTTTGCTACAATGAACCATACTTTTAGTATTCTATATCGTAATACGTTTTAAATTGTCATAATTGCAGGAAATACTCTATGAAAATTGCTAGTTGGAATGTTAACTCTCTAACCGTGCGTCTACCCCAAGTTGTTGATTGGTTGAAATCAAGCCAGGTTGATGTCTTATGTTTACAAGAATTGAAGATGGAGAGCCATAAGTTTCCACACGAGGTATTTCAAGAGATTAACTACCATGCTGTATGGTCTGGACAGAAAACCTATAATGGTGTGGCTATTCTTAGCAAAACACCTCTACAAACGGTACAAATTAATAATCCCTATTATGAGGATGAACAGCAACGCTTGCTTGCGGTTGATGTGGCAACTGAACAAGGCACCTTAAGAGTTATCGATGTGTATTGTCCGAATGGTAGCGAAGTCGATAGTGATAAGTATGTCTATAAAATGCAATGGTATGAAGGCCTGAGACGCTATATTCAAGAACAACTCGCTACTTATCCCAATTTAGTCTTAACGGGTGATTTTAATATTGCCCCTGAAGATAGAGATGTGCATGTCAAGTACACTGGTGATATCTTAATTTCACCGCCTGAGCGCGCGCACTTTCAAGCCTTACTTGACCTAGGCTTGTATGATTCATTCCGTCTTTTTGAGCAAGAAGAAAAAAGCTTTAGTTGGTGGGATTATCGTCAATTTGGCTTTAGACGTAATGCTGGTTTACGGATTGACCACTTATTAATCTCTGAGGCGCTAAAGCCTCTGTGTCTGGCAAGTACGATTGATAAAGAGCCGCGCGCTTGGGAGCGCCCTTCTGACCATACGCCGGTGATTGTGGAATTAGCCATGACGCCGACTTTATGAGGTAATGATGGCTCAGAGCCTTAAGTTAAAGCAACTCACTAGGCCTATTTAAGTCAAAAAGCCGCTTATTTATTATTTCTCGATAAATAAGCGGCTTTACTTAATTTTGGAGGGATTCTATCGCTCGATCACTTGGAGACCCGAGTAATCAAGAGCGTACATCTATGCTAATTACTCACCATCCAAAATGCGTCGTTCAAATGTCTGTGCATCTTGAGCATTGCTCATTGGTACATACAAAATACCATCCGTTACAGGAGCAGCAATACGCATAATTGAAATTAATTCGTTATTCAAGGTTACGACTAAAGATCGTCCACTATTATTGCGTGTTAGTTGAGCAAGCTTATCTTGACCTGTTGGTGAGAAAACTAAGTTAACAAACGCACGATTGCTCTCATCCATCACCGCTAAGGCATTGCTTAAATCACGATGGAGCAAGGTTTGACGAGGATCTACGTAGATCGATTGGCCTTTTTGTTGGACTAAGGTATAGCCTGGCTCTGCTTGGTTAGAACCCACATAAATCACTAAGGATGAAGCAGTGCGTGGGGTTGTAGACGTGCTGGGAGCTGGCTGTTGAGTCGGCATATTCGGTGGTGGAGCTGATGGAATATTGCTTGGCAAACTGCTGCTACTTGTTGTTGGTGCAGTACCAGAAGGAGCCATAACTTGATCAACAAACTGGTTCATTGACTCACAACCAGCTAAGGCTCCAACAAGTGCGAATACAAAAAGAGAACGCTTAATTTGCATAGTATAAAACTCCATAAATGAATCTAGCTAATAGATTCAATCTGAATTCATAAAAAATTGATGAACAAAATCTATCTTTGATTTTAAAGCATTCTTTATATAGAAGACCATGAAAATGACTGAATTTAATCAATATTTACATATTTTAAGAATTTTTATAAATATCATTAGTTTATTCAGCTGAATTTGCTATAAAAATAAAATACCAAGATTTTATTAAGAATATATACTAAGAGTGACTCTTTGTCCTATGCTATCTTTATTATATTAGCAACTCTGCTAAGATAATAAACTAGCTAGTCTACGGACTTTATTACACAATCTGTACATACTTTTATGGCTTAACCCTAGGGTACTTTTTAAAAGGAATTTAAATGAATACTCAAGATAGAACCCTGTTACATCAAACAGCGGAAACCTATGATAATGTCCCCTATCAGTCTATGCCATTTCCTGCGTCAAACCCTGCTCTACTCAAAGGCATTGCACAACTATTCGGTATACAAGCTACGCCATTAAATAAGGCACGCGTACTTGAGCTTGGCTGTGCTAGTGGTGGTAATTTAATTCCCTTGGCGTATTTTTATCCGGATATTGAGTTAGTTGGTGTGGACTTATCTGAGGTACAGGTAAAACAAGGGCAAGCCCTGATCCAAGAGTTAGGCTTAGAGAGCCGTGTCAGTCTGCATCATATGAGTGTGACCGATATACCAGAATCTTTTGGTAAGTTTGACTATATCATTTGCCACGGTGTGTATAGCTGGGTGCCTGATTTTGTACAGGATAGTATATTAAGTGTGATGCAAAATCACTTAAGCGATAATGGTCTTGCCTATATTAGTTATAACATTTATCCGGGCTGGAAAACCCTTGAAATTGCTCGTGATTCAATGCTGTTTCATACTCGCCATATTCCATCAGGTGATGAAAAAGTAAAACACGCGAGAGTAATGATCAATTTTATGCAGCAAAATGCCAAGGAAGGAACTATTTACAAGCAAATTATGAGTGATGCTCAGACACTAATGCAAAAGTCGGCTGATTATTATATTGCTCATGAGTTTTTAGAAATTCATAATTCCCCTTGCTACTTTCTTGACATGATTGAGCGTGCTGAGCAGCATGATTTAGCGTATGTGAGTGATAGTAATATTGCGACAGTCTTCTCTGAGAATTGGGGGGAAGAAGTGAGAAATGAACTCTTAAAAGCGAGCGGTAATAATCAGATAGTGCTTGAGCAATATCTTGACTACATGACAAATCGTCAGTTCCGTCAATCAATTTTTGTGAAAAATAATCAAAAGGATAAGATCAGTCGTTCCGTCAGTTTAGAGAAAATTAAGAGTCTAAATTTTTCTCTGCATATTGAAAAAGAAAACACAGTACGAGCAGACACTCCAGACCTCACCTATTTCATTTTTAAACAAGACCCAAATAGCTTTTACCGCACTAAAGATCCAGCATTAGTTAAGTATCTTAAGGGTTTACTTGGTTTTAATCATAAGATTTTCAATCATGCTGATTACGAATATGTACTTAAAAAGGAGCTGGGTAAAAGTTATAACGAGCAAAGCAGCTTGCTGCTGTTACAGCGCTTGCTAATTTTAGGCCTGATAATGCCCTATTCTGAGGCAGCGCTTATGAATATTACCGAGACACAATTGCCCAAGAAACCACTCGTTTCTGAATTTAATCGTATAGCAGCAAAAAGCCGTAATTATCTTGTTAGTAG
>CAYFVY010000006.1:38240-45670 GCA_964346715.1 uncultured Pelistega sp.
TTTTCAATTTTGCACATATACAAATAAGCTCCACGTTTTGACTAATTAGCAAGCGTGGAGCTTAAATTATTTTGTGTTATTGACTTCTACTTAAACGCTTAGATATTTAAGCAATTTATTTAACTCAGTAAGACTGAATAGATGCGTTCTGGATATGCCCAGGTTGTGCCTACTAATAGAGATTATAAAAATCGCTCAAATGGCTTTAAATAACGCCATTGCCCCTGCGGTAAGTCGGCTAAGGTGACGTTACCCATTCGTACACGCTTAAGACCAACGACCTTGAGACCAACCAGTTCACACATACGACGGATTTGTCGCTTCTTACCCTCGTGTAAAATAAATTTTAACTGGTCATCGTTTAACCAGGAGACTTCTGCTGGGCGTAGTAATTCACCGTCCAAGCTCAAACCATGGTTAAGCAGTTGCAAGCCATTGCTAGGCATCTTACCTTCAACTCGGACCAGGTATTCTTTTTCCACTTCAGAATCCTCACCAATCAGTTGCTTGGCAATACGACCATCTTGCGTCATCACTAATAAGCCCTGTGATTCAATATCTAAGCGTCCTGCTGTCGCCAAACCACGTAGATGTGCAGGGTCAAACTTATTATGAGCCTTATCAAACTGGCGCTGCGCTGTAATCAATGTTAAAGCAGGCTTATGTCCGTCTTCAGCTTGGGAAGAAACATAGCCTACTGGTTTATTTAAAATAATCGTCACTTGTTGTGCTTGACGCGCCAGAGCAGCTTTCTCAAGCGTAATACTTTGGTTTTGAAAGGCTTTCGTACCGAGCGTGGCAACTTTACCGTCGACTTTGACCCAGCCACGCTCAATATACGCATCCGCCTCTCGGCGTGAACACATGCCTCGTTCAGACATTAATTTGGAGATTCTTACTTTTTCCATGAAACTCTCTTACAATAATAAGCATTAAGTATTTACTAAAAAAAACCGAATGTCATTTCAATCTTATGCAGGTGCTTGGTACCAACAAGCTCCCCTTAAATTAGATCCTATCCAACGTTACTGGCTCACTCGACCAGGTGCCTTAACTGGTGGTCTGCGACAACTTGGTGAATTACACATCGAGGTGTTGAATGAGTCGTATGCCAGTCTAGGCACGGATGAAGCAGTTGCCATGCAATTACCCATACGCCACCCTCTGTGGCTACGTGAAATCATTATGAGTATTGATGGAACGCCTTGTGTACTAGCGCGTAGTATAACGCCAATTATTGCCGCTCGGGGAGTTTGGAAGAGCATTCGTTCGCTAAATACTCGTCCCTTGGCGGATATTTTGTATAATGATCCACGAATTATCCGCTCTAGCTTTGAGTGCGCGCCAGTTCAAGCAGGACGCCAAATATATCATACGCAAGAGCGCTTTTTCCCAAAACAATCTTCGCGCCCAGACTATGCTCGTCGTTCTATCTTCTATAAAGAGGGGCATCCACTCATGGTGACGGAGTGCTTTTTAGATGTATTTTGGCTGCTTCTTGAGCAATTTGAAGGCAATAAAATGCCCTAGCGTTTATAAAGCCTCTTCGCCCATCTCACCTGTACGAATCCGCACAACCTGTTGAACTTCACTCACAAAAATTTTACCATCACCGATTTTACCGGTACGTGCAGCGCGTACAATGGCTTCGATAGCTGGTTCTGCCAGCTCATCAGCAACCACCATTTCAATTTTTACTTTTGGAAGAAAGTCAACAGCATATTCAGCACCACGATAGAGTTCCGTATGTCCTTTTTGTCGACCAAAGCCCTTGGCTTCTGTTACTGTTAAACCATTAACACCAATATCACTTAATTCTTCACGGACTTCATCTAATTTAAATGGCTTAATAATAGCCGTAATCAATTTCATTACTTTATTTCCTAACTATAAAAACTTAAAAACGGTAAGCGTTAGTCACGGGATTGCGCCAAGCACGACCAAAGGCACGACGTGTAATCTTGGGGCCTATGGCACCTTGGCGACGCTTGTACTCATTAATACGTAGAAGTCGAGAGACTTTTTCAACATCATCTTTCTTAAAACCTGCTTCAATAATCATCTGGCTAGATTGATTCTGCTCCATCATACGCTCTAGGATGGCGTCAAGCACATCGTATTCAGGAAGGCTGTCTTGATCTGTTTGATTTTCGCGCAATTCTGCTGAGGGTGGGCGCGTGATAATCCGCTCAGGAATAACTGGAGATACGGTATTGCGCCAACGACTTAAGCGGTAAGCAAATGTTTTAGGGATGTCTTTGAGCATTGCAAAGCCACCAACCATATCACCATATAAGGTGCAGTAACCCATCGCTAATTCGGACTTGTTGCCCGTGGTTAAGACTAAGGAGCCAAATTTATTCGAGATAGCCATGATTAATACACCACGTACACGTGCTTGAATATTCTCTTCGGTAGTATCTTCAGGCAGATTCGTAAACAATGGTGCCAAGGTCTGCGTAATTGCTTCATAGCCTTGAGCAATCGCCAATTCGTCATAGCGTACATTTAAGCGCTTAGCCATCTCTGCAGCATCATTCACAGAGATATCAGCTGTATATTGCGAAGGCATCATGACCGCATGAATCTTATCTGCGCCTAATGCATCACAAGCAATAGCCAAAACTAAGGCAGAGTCAAGACCACCAGATAAGCCTAAGGCCACAGAGTTGAAGTGATTCTTACGACAATAATCAGAGGTGGCTAAGACTAAGGCACGCCAAACTTCGGACTCTAAACACTCTTGTCCGTTCTTCTCCAGTGAATAGCCAATAGCTGATACTTGATTATCCGCTAAGTTTAAAACATCATGTTTGCTAAGCTGACTAGGTGTACCTGGCTCATTATTTGAAAGCCGTGTGATACCAAGCGCACTGACAAACGTATTTAATTCTAGCGCTACTTGTCCTTGGCTATCCAAGGCGAATGAGTTACCATCGAAAACCAACTCATCTTGACCACCGACTAAATTACAGAAAAAAACATTTAGCTGATGCACATTAGCATGGCGACGCAAGATATTGATTCGATAATCGTCCTTATCCATAGTGTATGGCCACGCATTGAGCACAATTAAACTTTGTGCCCCGGCTTGTGCAGCACGTTGTGCTATCTCTGGTGAGCAAATATCTTCACCAATTGTTATGGCAAAACGATGACCTGCAATCTCAAACAAGCACTCTTGTGAGCCAGCTAAAAAATAACGTTGCTCATCATAAACACCATAATTAGCTAATCGTTGCTTGTGATATGTTTGTTGTATCTTACCGTTCAAAATCAGTGAGGCAGCATTATAGAGCTGGCCCTTTTCCCCATGTACATGACCTACAATGATGTGTAAATCGTTCAGATCCTTAATCTGCTCACATAAGGCATTAAGCGCTAAGGCTTGATCGCGCAAAAACTGGGGCCGTAAAAGTAAATCCTCAGCTTGTGAGCCTATCAGCGCCATTTCAGGGAAAACTAAGAGTTGTACCCCTTCAGCATGAGCTTGCTGTGCTGCTTGCACGATAAGCTTAATATTATGTTGAAAAAAGCCTAAAACCGGATTAATTTGCGCTAAACCAATCTGAATATGTGTTTGCATTTGAACGTATGGAAAATATTGACTAAGCTTGATTATCACACAGTTACACGATTGCTGTGAATATTTAAATTATAATAGTGATAATTTTTTAAACATGCTGGAAATTTATGTCTAACAATACACAAAACCAATTCGATAAAAAAAGTGAAGCTTGGTCGGCTCGCTTCTCAGAGCCTGTTTCTGATTTAGTTAAGCGCTATACCGCATCTGTTTTCTTTGAAACACGCTTGGCGCCTTTTGATATTCAAGGTTCTTTAGCACACGCCGAGATGCTGAGCCATGTAGGCGTGATCTCTGCTGAAGATTACCAAGCCATTCAAACTGGTATGGAAACCATCTTAAAAGAAATTGCCAATGGCCAATTTACTTGGGAGTTAGATCTTGAAGACGTACATCTAAATATTGAAAAACGTCTTGTTGAGTTGATTGGTGATGCCGGTAAACGCTTACATACGGGTCGTTCACGTAATGATCAAGTCGCAACTGATATTCGTCTCTGGCTACGCGAAGAAATCGATGTATCAAGTGAATTACTGCGTCAATTACAGCATGCGCTAGCTCAGATGGCTTTACAACACCACGCGACAATTTTACCTGGTTTTACCCATTTGCAAGTCGCACAACCTGTGACCTTTGGCCATCACCTCTTAGCCTATGCGGAGATGTTTGCACGTGACTATGCACGCCTGCAAGATTGCCGTAAACGCGTGAATCAATTACCACTTGGCGCTGCAGCACTTGCTGGTACTTCTTACCCAATTGATCGTGAACGTGTCGCTAAGACCTTGAACTTTGATGGCGTTTGCCGTAACTCACTAGATGCCGTATCAGACCGTGACTTTGCGATTGAGTTCTGTGCTGCAGTCAGCTTAACCATGACGCATATTTCACGTCTGTCTGAAGAATTAATTCTCTGGATGAGCCCACGTATTGGTTTTATTAGTTTGGCGGATCGTTTCTGTACAGGCAGCTCAATTATGCCGCAGAAGAAGAACCCTGATGTGCCAGAGCTAGCACGTGGCAAGACTGGTCGTGTGAATGGTAATTTAATCGGCTTATTGACCCTCATGAAAGGTCAACCACTTGCCTATAATAAGGACAATCAAGAAGATAAAGAAGGTCTTTTTGACTCAGCCGACACCTTACGCGATACCTTAACGATCTTCGTTGATATGGTGGGCGGTATTCAGGTGAAAGCAGAGAATATGCGTGCTGCTGCGCTCCAAGGCTTCTCTACTGCTACAGACTTGGCTGATTACCTCGTGAAAAAAGGTCTCCCCTTCCGTGACGCACATGAGACTGTGGCGCTGGCCGTGCGTGAGTGCGAACAAAAAGGCATTGACTTAGCAGACTTATCTTTAGCTGAACTGAAAGCCTTTAACTCAGCAATTGAAGAAGATATCTTCCAAGTCTTAACGCTCGAAGGTTCAGTATCTGCCCGTAATCATATTGGTGGTACAGCTCCTGAACGCGTCAAAGCTGAAGCTGAGCGCATTATTGCAGCGACTAAATAAGAGTCATGTATTGACAGAATATATAGCTAATTGTTTGTCGAAGTTTTAAGTCTTAAGGTAGGATTATCGAGACTTGATTCAGACTTTTACTCACTTTACACAGGAATAAGGTGTCTTTTTACAGAGCGTCTTATTTCTTATTTTATTCTGAATCGATTACGTAATACCAATGGGGTAATACCGACTGTGTAATACCGCGGATTTATCTTATTCACCCTACTTCTTACTTGCCTTATTCATCAGGATAAGGTGCTTTCAATACCTTACGCACCACCTCTGCATTAAAACCGCGTGACATCATAAAGCGTACTCTCTTAGCATATTCACGTTGATAATCATCAGCAGCGCTTAGAGAGGTACGAAATTTACGCTGATAAACTTCAAGCGCCCTATCATACTCAGTTTCACGTAATTGTTCTCTCACCTCATCTAAGCTTTCGCTATCAAGTTGATGGCGTTGTAATTCATGTAAGAGCTTAGTGCTACCCCAACGCCCTTGTTTGGCTTGGGTAAAATTACGCATAAAGCGCTCATCATTCTGCCAGTTCTCTTTTTGGAGACGCTCTATGGTAAGTTCTAACTCATCTTCAGACTCAGCATACGGCGCTAGTTTGGCACGCAGCTCATAGGCCGAGTGATCACGTCGAGAAAGATAATCAATACCGCGCATTAATAAGGTTTTTTGTGAGCTAGATGACTTTCGTTGACTACTCTGTGCCGCTTTCTCACTTGTACGCGAATATTCGGATTCTGTGTCATGACTCAGATCGCTAGTGGCTCTAGAGCGCCTACTTGTCTTATTAGTCGCTTGACTTCTTGCTTGCGTATTTGTTTGAATATTGGGTTTGATATTCGAGGTGGAGCTGCGTGACCGGCTGTATGTGCTCGCAGTGCTGTACGTAGTCGCAGTATTGCTAGGCAAGGTTTTGCCCGTAATCGGGTCGCGTCTATTATGCCTAGGTGGGCTAGCAAACTCATCATCGTACTTCGTCATAGTATGCTCTACTTTATTATTCAATCAACTCACTAATAAGAGCTTAAAACAAAAGCAGCCAGTAAGGCAAGGCCTGCACTGACTGCTTTGTAAGATAAAGGTAGAGAAACTAAGCCGCCGAGTTTAGTGTGGGTATCAACATGAACTTAGCACAAACTCAGCGTGAACTCAAGTGTGCTTTCTGCTTGAATTTAGCATGATTGTTGGGCTTAATTCCGGGCTTAGATTTCCTCTTCGGCCATGCCCTCAGTATCACCCTCAGCTTCGATTTCGCTCGCAGTCATTGTTTGAGTATCGCCTAGAACGCCCATATTGGCGCGAATCTTCTGCTCGATCTCTTGTGCCATTGCTGGGTTTGATTTAAGGTAATCACGTACATTGTCCTTACCCTGACCAATCTTCGCACCATCGTAACTGTACCAAGCACCGGCTTTATCAACAACACCAGCCTTAACACCAAGGTCAATAATCTCGCCCTCACGAGAGATGCCTGTGCCATACATGATGTCGAACTCAGCTTGCTTGAATGGAGGGGCAACTTTATTCTTCACAACCTTAACACGAGTTTCGTTACCGACGACCTCATCACCTTTCTTGATAGAGCCAATGCGGCGAATATCTAAGCGGACTGATGAGTAGAATTTCAGTGCATTACCACCTGTGGTAGTCTCTGGGCTGCCGAACATCACACCAATCTTCATACGAATCTGGTTAATAAAGATCACCGTACAGTTAGTGCGCTTAATTGAGGCGGTTAATTTACGCATGGCTTGGCTCATTAAACGAGCTTGCAAACCAGGTAGGTTATCACCCATATCCCCTTCGATCTCTGCACGTGGTACTAAGGCTGCCACTGAGTCCACGACGATCAAGTCAACCGAACCTGAACGCACTAAGGCATCAGTAATTTCAAGTGCTTGCTCACCATGGTCTGGTTGAGAGATCAGTAGATCTTCTAAATTAATACCTAATTTAGCCGCATACTGCACATCTAAAGCGTGTTCCGCATCAATAAACGCGCAGGTGCCGCCGATCTTCTGCATCTCGGCAATGACTTGGAGTGTAAGTGTTGTCTTACCCGATGATTCAGGACCATATACTTCGATGACACGGCCGCGTGGTAAGCCACCGACGCCTAGTGCAACGTCAAGCCCCAAAGAGCCTGTTGATACAACTTTAATATCGTGGGCAACTTCATTGTCGCCGTAACGCATAACTGAGCCCTTACCGAATTGTTTCTCAATCTGGGCTAGAGCTGCATTTAATGCTTTAGCGCGCTCAGCAGCGGCCGCTTTAGTTTGTTTATCGTCCATACTATTTAGGGTCCTATGGAAAT
>CAYFVY010000007.1:0-1302 GCA_964346715.1 uncultured Pelistega sp.
ATTGCTAGCGCACAAGATGAGGTCGGTGAGGAGGTGCATATTACCGTCAGTACCGTGCGCTATGATGACCATGGTCAAGACTATCGTGGTGGTGCAAGTGGCTATCTCGCTGATGAACTCGAAGAGGGTGCCGAGATTAAGGTATTTATTGAGCCAAATAAGAATTTCCGCCTCCCTGAGAATGGTGATACCCCAATTATTATGATTGGCGCAGGTACTGGGATTGCACCATTTAGAGCCTTTATTCAACAGCGTGAAGCGAATGACGATAAGGGTGCTAACTGGTTAATTTTTGGCAATCAGAAATTCACTGAAGACTTTCTCTATCAACGAGAATGGATTAAGAGCCATAATGCTGGCTTCTTGCCTAAGTATGACTTTGCCTGGTCACGTCAAGGTGAGGAAAAAGTCTATGTGCAACATAAGCTGAAGCAGAAATCCGCAGATGTCTGGCAATGGTTACAAGATGGTGCGCACATCTATGTCTGTGGTGATGCTACTCGTATGGCACGCGATGTTGAACAGACCTTATTAGAGATTATCCGGACTGAGGGGAATTTATCCGAGGATGATGCTGAAGACTATCTCAACACCTTACGCGAGGATAAGCGTTACCAGCGCGATGTGTATTAGTGAATTTAACACTCATATCGAGTAATGCCTAGTAGTATGTATCTTACTAGGCTTTCCCAGACTAGCCTGCTCTATGCTCAAGTCTGGGAAAATCACTATAAATGAAATATAAAAACCCAGCGTAGACTCAAGTTATTCCTGTGTAAAACTGCTAAAGTTTCAGTAATTTCATCACATCATTTCGATTTTTATCATGATTACCATAACTAAATTCTTACGCAAAGGCGCTTTGGCACCGGCAATTTTACGCCAAGCACAGGAAGTACTGATGAACATAGAGGAGCGTCGACACCCTCCTCATCACCTAAGCTTACCTGACGGACAAGAACTCCATATACAGCTTGAGGCGGATACCGTGCTACATGATGGCGATATTTTATTAAGTAATAATAATCGCTTTTATATCGTGCGCGCAGCAGCACAAGAGCTAGTCAAAATCAGCGCTCCTGATGCTCGTTCCTTAGCTCGTGCCGCTTACCATTTGGCCAGTCAACATGTAGCACTTGAGCTTGGCGACGATTATTTATATTGTGAGCCCAATACGGAGCTGGAGCATCTTGTTGCTGAGTTAGGCCTGAGTACTAGCAAGGTCGAAGCTGCCTTCATCCCTGAAGCAGCCATTGCTAGCGCACACAAACACACTGCTAGTTGTGGCCATGATCATCACCA
>CAYFVY010000007.1:1402-4923 GCA_964346715.1 uncultured Pelistega sp.
CATGACCATCAACATGCGCACCAGCACGGGCATAGTTGTGGCCACGATCACTCACATGACCATAAGCATGCGCACGGACATGAACATGCACACGATCATGAGCACAAACACGATGATAGCTGCGGACATCAGCACTAAGCAAAAACCATATTCCTATACACGTTATCGTCGTCAATAAGCGCTTGTTATGCTATTGTGTCGCTTGAATAAAGCGTTTAATTTTGCACACTAGCAAAACTAGCCTTAGCTAGTCGTCAATGCCAATAAGAATCCGCTTAGCGTATTTTGTGTTTGATAGTAAGTGAGCTATTTCTATGAGCCAGAACGAATCCCGACAGACTGAAAAACTTGGCGCTGTACCGTATATTTTTGCGGGTATGGCATTTATCCCTTTTCTTGGTTTTCTCTTCGGTGTTGTCGCTATTTTCTGGGGCTTAGTCACCCGCAAAAGCGGTGGTAAACGTGTTGCTGCGATTGCCACATTCGGTCTTACCGCCACACTGATCATTTATGGCTCGATGTATTACATCAATAGCTCTCAACGACAAGAAACACGCGATAAACTCCGCGTGGAATTATCACAAGGTGCTCTTAATCGCTTAGTACCTGCTCTTGAAAAATATAAACAAGAAAACCAAGCGTATCCGGAGTCTTTAGAGGCACTTAAAGCAACTCTCAGCAAAGATAGTTTTGTAAGTATCGATGACCCTCGTTCTGGCCGACACGCGAATGAGTTTAAGCCATTTTACTATCAACGCGTTGATGCTAATCACTACTATTTACGTAGCTTAGGAGCTGATGGCCGGCCTTTTACTAGCGATGATATGGTGCCCCAGATTACACCGCCTACAAGTGAGAATATGGGCTTACTATTAGAACAAAGAGCTCAATAAACATAGCGCCCTAAGCAATCTCTCACACAGCAATTAGGCACTACAAGCCTTTTAGCATTATAGCTTTAGGTTTTAACGACATAAAAAAACTGTCTATCTGACTTGTTAAGCACTCTCTATAATAGAGATTACTTATTAAATCAGGCTGTCCTTGTCGGCAGCATTCAAGGACGTTAAGCTATGAGCGATAATCGCGCTACACCACCTCAAGCCCCTCTTTCTGATAATGAACGCTTAAAGCGTCAGAGTGACTACCTGCATGGCACGATTACAGATGATCTACAAGATGGTTTAACCGGCGGCTTCATCGGTGATAATTTTCAACTGATTCGCTTTCACGGTATGTATGAGCAAGATGACCGTGATATTCGCGCCTCTCGCTTAGAGCAGAAGCTAGACCCTAAGAAGAATGTAATGTTACGTTGCCGCCTACCAGGTGGCATTATTAGTCCCCAACAATGGTTAGGCATTGATGAGTTCGCCACTAAGCACACGGATTATGGCAGTATTCGCCTCACCAATCGCCAGACCTTCCAATTCCACGGAGTCTTGAAAGATGACATTAAGCCTATGCATCAATGGTTGCATAAGCTCGGCTTAGACTCTATTGCCACTGCTGGTGATGTGAATCGTAATGTTCTCTGTACAAGCAATCCGGTTGAGAGCGCCCTGCATCAAGAAGCCTATGAATGGGCAAAGAAAATTTCTGAACACTTACTCCCGAAAACCACCGCCTATGCGGATATTTGGCTTGATGGGGAAAAAGTCTTCAGTACTGAGCTCTCTGAACCTCAAACCAAAGAGGCCGTCGATCCACGCGAGCCTGTCTTAGGTCAGACCTACTTACCACGCAAGTTCAAAACAGCTGTCGTCATCCCTCCACATAACGATGTGGATATTCATGCCAATGATCTTAACTTTGTCGCCATCGGTGAGCAGGGCAAGTTGATTGGTTTTAACGTATTAGTCGGTGGTGGCCTATCGATGGAACATGGCAATACCAGCACCTTCCCAACCACTGCTTATGACTTTGGTTTTGTACGCCTTGAGAATGTCTTAAAAGCTGCTGAAGCTGTAGTAACAACCCAACGTGACTGGGGCAACCGTAGTAACCGCAAGAATGCTAAGACACGTTACACCATCCTGCGTGTTGGTTTAGAGAATTTTATTGCCGAAGTTGAAAAGCGCGTCGGCGCCAAATTTGAGCCAGTAAAGCCGTATGAGTTTAGCGGCCGTGGTGACCGTATCGGTTGGGTACAAGGCGAAGATAAGCGTTGGCACCTAACCCTATTTATTGAAAATGGCCGCCTCTTAGACTTCCCTAACCGTCCATTAAAAACAGGAATGCGTGAGATCGCTAAAATTCATAAGGGTGATTTTCGCTTAACCGCTAACCAGAACTTAATTGTGGCAGGCGTAGCAGCCAAGCAGAAAAAGAAAATCGAAGATATAGCCCGTGCGCATGGTTTAATTGATGATGGTGTGACACCACTGCGTGAGCAATCAATGGCCTGCGTTTCACTTCCCACCTGCCCTTTAGCTATGGCTGAAGCAGAGCGCTTCCTACCTGAATTTACAGATCGTCTTGATGCCATTATGGCGAAATATGGTGTCGCTGACGAATATATCGTCACTCGCATTACGGGCTGCCCTAACGGCTGTGGTCGCGCCATGTTAGCGGAGATTGGTCTAGTTGGTAAAGCGGTTGGACGCTACAACCTGCATGTGGGTGGTAATCGGATCGGCACTCGCATTCCACGCCTATTCAAAGAGAACATTAGCGCTGATGAAATTGTCAGTATCATTGACGGCTGGATTAAAGACTGGTCAGAGAATCGCTTAGAAGATGAAGGCTTTGGTGACTTTACGATTCGCCAGCAAATTGTGAAACCTGTCATCAATCCTGCTGTCGATTTCTGGGATGATAGCAAAGTTGTGAGGTAAGCAAACCCTGCTTTCTTAAGAGATTAGTGCCTGATTAATGCCCTGATTAGTACCCTAAATTCTAGGGCCATAAATAAACCCCCAAAAGGTTGGAATTTTTCATGTCCAACTTTTGGGGGTCACTTCATTCCTACTACAGATGGGAATCAGTCTTAACTTAACTAATTCAACTAATTAAGCACCCGCCTGCTCTGGCATCACTTGCGTATCCAATAAGCGTGCAATAACGGCTTTTTCCTTGCCATGCATATTCGGAATACGCACTTGGATGCCATTACCTGGCGCTGCTTGAATCGGTAGATCATTATGATTATGCAGCTGCGCTAGAGTCACAACCTGATTACCATCTGGATGAATAATCTCTAATTGATCACCCACCCCAAAGCGGTTCTTCACATCCACGGTAGCCCAACCATTCTCATCCACTCCAAGAACTACACCAGCAAATTGGCTCTGACGAGAGATAGAATACCCATGTAGATAGTTCTGATACTCTTGAGTCTGGTGACGCTCTAAGAAACCAGGGGTATAACCACGGTTCGCCAAGCCATCCAGATCGGCTAAGAGTTCAGGGTTAAATGGACGACCAGCAACCGCATCATCAATAGCACGACGATAGGTTTGTGCGACACGTGCCACATAGTAAATTGATTTCGTACGCCCCTCGACTTTCAAAGAGTCCAC
>CAYFVY010000007.1:4933-43057 GCA_964346715.1 uncultured Pelistega sp.
TCATAATCAAAGTGCTTTGCTGTATTTCTGAGAAATCTTCACTAACTGCTCAATTTGCTCTAAAGCACGTAAGTCCTTAGAGTTCATGATGTAGGTGCCATGCTCGTCTTCCATAATCGGCATATACTGACCAGGACGATTACTCTCTTCAATCAGATAAACCTGATCGGCTAAGGGGTGGCGCGGTGCACCACCACATGAAGCATGACTTTGCTCAGCCTCTTGCTGCATCTGTTGGAAGTTAAAGCCTTGAAGCAATTGCGCATCGCCCGCATCACTTTCTTGGGCATTCAGGACCTTATAGTCCCAGCGGCAAGAGTTCGTACAGGTTCCTTGATTCGGGTCACGCTGGTTAAAATAACCTGATAGTAAGCAACGACCAGAATAGGCAATACACAGTGCCCCATGCACGAAAACTTCAAGTTCCATATCAGGACATTCTTGACGGATTTCAGCAATCTCTTCCAAAGACAATTCACGCGATAAAATAATACGCGACACACCCATCTTCTGCCAGAATTGCACACCCCAGTAGTTAGTAGTGTTTGCTTGCACGGATAAATGAATCTCTGCATCAGGCCAACGCTCCTTAACTTTCATAATCAGACCAGGATCGGCCATAATGAACGCATCCGGCTTCATCTCCATAACAGGTTCCATATCATCCAGATAGGTCTTTAATTTGGAGTTATGCGGCAAAATATTGCTCGCAACAAAAAACTTCTTACCACGCGCATGCGCCTCATCAATGGCTTGCTTCATTTTCTCAAAGCGAACAAACTCATTATTACGAGCGCGTAAAGAATAACGTGGCTGACCCGCATAGACCGCGTCAGCACCAAAGTCAAAAGCCGCGCGCATACGGTCTAAACCGCCGGCGGGAAGTAGTAATTCAGGGGATTTCATCATTATATCGTCGAGAAACAGTGCCTAAGCATCTGATAAAAAAAGTATTTTAGCACTTTTACTTTTTAATAAATGCAAAAACAATATAAGGTTTATGGTTAGTTGTGCGGTAAAATAGTGGACTTTCTAGGGCTAATGGCTCTAGGCCTTATCAGTAGGGTATTTTTATGAAAAAGTTTTTTTTGGCGATCTTAATGATGTTAGTAACAAGTACCGGCGTACATGCACAACTTAGCCTTGAAACAGTGCAAGAACAAATTGCTCAAAAGCAAGCCTTATTAATTGATGTGCGGACAGTTGAAGAGTATGTCCAAGGTAATTTAGAGCATTCTGTTTTACTACCTTACGAAGAGATAGGTGCAGGGATCAGCACCTTAACCGAAGATAAAGATCAAGCGATCTACCTCTATTGCCGTAGCGGTCGTCGCTCTGGCGTCGCCAAGGATACCTTAGAGCGCCTTGGCTTTAAAAATGTCCACAATATAGGTGGCTATGAAGAACTCAAAGCCATGGGCCTGCCCGACAAAAAACTGTAAACTCGGCTTAGAACCTGCGCTTACAGTAGTTCTTACATTGATTCTTATATTAGTCGATTTTCAGCCTGATAGTCGATTCTGCACTTAAGAAAAAAGTGGCCCCTTATTAATTAAGAGGCCACTGCAAGCAATAACTACAAGCTCGAACTACCAATAGGCACTCGTTCAGCTAAACTAAAATCAGTTCAATATCAGGCAAGCCTGACACACTTCCCACAAGATGATTGCCAGCTACCACAGGACCTACCCCCTCAGGCGTACCGGTATAAATCAAATCGCCCGCTTGCAAGTGATAGTACGTCGATAAGTGAGCAATAATCTCACCAAGATCCCAAATCAAATCACTGACAGTTGCATCCTGCTTCACCTCACCATCAACACGCAAAGTAATCTGAGCCTTCTCAATATCACCAGCCTGCGATTTAGGAACGATAGGTGTAATCACCGCGGCATCTTCATAATTCTTGGCTAAATCCCATGGCAAACCACGCTCTTTGAATTTCGCCTGTAAATCACGACGTGTCATATCTAAACCCACGGCAAAGCCATAGATGCAGTCGCGCGCTTGCTCCTCAGAAATTTGGAATGCAGGCTTATCTAAAGCCACCACAAGCTCTAATTCATAATGCAGATTCTGCGTTCTTAAGGCATAAGGCACTCTAGCACCACTCATCACAACATGGCGCGTATCTTTCATAAAGTAGAATGGCTCTTGCTTAGTTTTATCGACCGATGTTCCCATCTCAGCGGCATGCGCATGGTAATTACGACCAACACAGAAAATTCGGTTAATTGGAAATTTCGCCTCACTACCTTGCACAGGCAATAGAACTGGGGCAGGAGCAGGGAATAAAAGAGTATCAGCCATAGGAGTGTCCTTGGGTAAACGTTGAGTGAGCATATATTCAGAGAATCGTAATAGCTAATTATTCTACTGGAAAAGCTCACTAAGACCAATAGCGAAACCAATAGCAAAACCAATAGCGAACAAGCTTCCTTGTGTCTTGTCATTGCTATTTGCAGATGCGTTCAAAAACTCACGTAAGGGCCTTCATTGTGTGTTTACTCTTAAGTTTTGCTATGCTGAGCTATCTTTCTTTTGCAATAAGTTTTTTAACTGTGCTAGACGCTCTTTCGGGCTCATGCCAGCGTAAGGATCGTGGATAGTTTGTTTACCATCATGCAAGCCCATCTCACTAATAAAGCGCGAAGGTTCACGAATCAGGTCCTCACGTGCGCGGCGGCGCTTTTTACACCAACTTAAGGTTAAGTTATATTGCGCTCGCGTAATGCCCACATACATCAGTCGACGCTCTTCTTGAATACGCAAGGACAACATATCCCCTTCATCTTGATTGGGATCACCATACTCGTCTTCTCGTCCCATATGTGGCAAGAAGCCCTCTTCCACACCAACAATATGCACATATGGAAACTCTAGCCCCTTAGACGCATGAATCGTCGTGAAGGTGACGGCATCTTGCTCTTCCTCTTGCTCATTACGTTCGAGCATGGTGATTAAGGCAACATGCTGAACCAGATCTAATAAGCTCATGCCATCGCTTTCTGCTTTACCTTTTAACCACTCAATAAGGTCAATGACGTTCTGCCAACGGTTTTGTGCGCTACGCTCATCATGGGTATCGTAGAGGTACTCTTCATAGCGAATATAAGCCATCAACTCATCCATCAGACTACTTGCCGATTGAACATGAGCGGGCTGCTCGGCACGCTTCTGAATAGACTGGATAAATTCTGCAAAAACACACAAGGACTTATATTGGCGCTCAAGAATCTGTTCAGCTAAGTCTTCTTCAAAAATCGCCGCGAATAAGGACAACTTACGGCTATTGGCAAACTCACCAAGCTGCTGCAAAGTCGCCTGTCCTACCCCACGCTTAGGTGTCGTTACCGCACGAATAAAAGCAGGATCATCGTCATCATTCGCGATTAAGCGCATATAGGCCAGAATATCGCGAACTTCTGCCTTATCAAAAAAGCTTTGCCCACCAGAAATCGAATATGGAATACGTAATTGGCGAAAAACTTGCTCCAAGATGCGCGCCTGATGGTTACCACGATACAGAACGGCAAAGTCTTTCCACATGGCCTGCTTATTAAAGCGCGCTGCTGAAATACGCATACCCACAGTTTCCGCTTCAGACTCCTCATTATCCATACTGATCACTTGAATCGCTTCGCCCTTACCAAGTTGCGACCAGAGCGTCTTACCGAAGAGATTCGGGTTATTCGAAATCACTTTATTTGCAGCCGTCAGGATGGTATCCACTGAACGATAGTTTTGTTCAAGCTTAATAAGTTTAAGATTAGCGTAATCTTTAGTGAGTTTCGCGAGATTTTCAATCGTCGCACCACGCCAAGCATAGATCGCCTGATCATCATCACCCACCGCAGTAAATTTCTCGTGCCAAGCCGTTAATAACTTCACCCACTCGTATTGGCACACATTGGTATCTTGATACTCATCGACGAGAAGATATTTAATACGCTTTTGCCAACGCTCTCGCAACTCTGGGTTAGCTCGCATCAATAGCACGGGCAGGCGTACCAGGTCATCAAAGTCAACAGACTGATAGGCTTTCAAGGTGGCATCATAATTACGATAGATGCGTTGCGCCTCACGCTCATCAGGCGTAACCGGCTGCACATCATCAGGTCCTAGGAGATCATTTTTCCACAGAGAAATACGTTGCTGAATCATGCGGATGCGCGCCTTATCCGTGGTCGCTAACATCTCTTGAATAATCTGCCCGCTATCGGTCGAATCTAAAATCGAGAACTGAGCCTTCAGTCCTGCATGCTCAGCTTCCTGGCGCAAAAAACGCACCCCTAGTGCATGGAATGTACACACCGTTAAGCCCTTATTGAGCTTCTTATCCACCAAGCTGCTGAGGCGCTCCACCATCTCTTTGGCGGCCTTATTGGTAAACGTCAAGGCAACAATCGAGCGTGCATCATAGCCACATTGATTAATCAGGTACGCAATCTTCTGTGTAATCACACGCGTCTTGCCACTCCCCGCTCCGGCCAAGACTAAGCACGGCCCATCTAAGTACAGCACGGCTTCCTGTTGCGAAGGGTTCAAACCAGCAATTGTCGTCTTATTCACACCACTCATGCTTGCCCCCTTAAATCTCAAGAGGGTCGACTTCGACCGTAAAGCGTAAACGCGGAGCTTGCTCACGCAATAGTTGCAAGCAAAGCGTCATAAAGCGATGCAAAGCCACTCGAGATGCTGACTCAAGTAAGAGTTGGGCGCGTTCAATATTCGCCACCCGCACAATGCGCAAAGGAATCGGGTCATACACCGTAATCTGTTGCAGATGCTCGGACAGGTGAGTCCGTGCAAGGTCTACTACCGTCTTTAGATGCTCCAGCGCCTTTTGAATGGTTTTATCTTGAGTGCTAATTAAGACCTGATGTGCAAAAGGCGGCAAACCCGCTTGCTGTCTTTCCGTGAGACCATTATCTGCAAAGCGATCATAATTATGTTGTACGAGAGCTTGGTAAATCGCTTGCTCCGGAAACTCAGTTTGCAACAGCACCTCGGCATCAGCCAGATGTCGTCCAGCTCGCCCAGTCACCTGCATCAATTGTGCAAATAAGCGCTCGGGGGCACGGAAATCACCACTGAATAACATGGCATCTGCATTTAATATACCCACTAAGCTTAAACGCTTAAAGTCATGCCCCTTAGCCACCATCTGTGTACCCACGAGAATATCTACGTCACCCGCATGCACTTGGGCAAACAGTTCCTGTGCACTGCCCTTAAGTCTGGTGCTATCTGCATCAATACGTTGAATCGTTGCTTGAGGAAAAAGCTCAGCCAGACTCTGTTCAATACGTTGTGTACCTTGTCCAAATGCCCGTATATCTTGGTTACCACAATCGGGACAAGCAAAAGGCGCACGGGCAACATAACCACAGTGATGACATTGCAGAACATGACCATGGCCAGGGATTCGATGTAAGACCGTATGCACGGAACAGCGCGGACACTCACTAGTCCAATCACAAGCTGTACAGCGCACGACGGGAGCATAACCACGGCGATTCAGATAAATTAAGGTCTGCTCTCCACGCTGTAAGCGCTCATCAATAGCACTGATTAAGGGTGCAGAGAAACCCTGCTCCAAGATGAGTTTCTTAGTATTAATTAACTTAACCACTGGTAAGGTGGTCGCTTTGGCCCGTTGATTCAAGACAAGTTTGGTATAACGACCCGTCTTCGCATGCTGCCAAGACTCTAAGGACGGAGTTGCCGAGCCCAAGACCACGGGAATATTCAATTGCTGTGCACGCCAGATCGATAAATCACGCGCAGAATAGCGCAGACCATCCTGTTGCTTGTATGAGGGGTCATGCTCTTCATCAACAATAATCAGACCTAAATGCTCCATCGGCGCGAAGATAGACATGCGTGTCCCCAAGACAATCTTCGCCTCACCACGTTGCATGGCTAACCACGACTTTAGGCGCTCACCGTCCGATAAACCACTATGCATGACTGCCACCGCTTCAGGCCCATCATGTAGAGTAAAGCGAGCGTGCAACGTCTGCTCAACTTGTGGGGTAAGGTTAATCTCAGGCACCAGAAAAATAACTTGCTTGCCCTGGGCTAAGATCTGTGCGGCAGCTTGTAGATAAACCTCGGTCTTGCCACTGCCCGTCACCCCATGTAAGAGAAAGGTACGAAAAGCTTCCTCAGAAGTAATGGCTTCTAAGGCAGCTTGCTGTTCACTGTTAAGCTCTAAGTGCTGGGCTAATTCATCAGTTGACGCTATGTGAGGCACTGACGCCATGTTCGGCACAGTAGTCGCTAATTTCGCTTGGGCTTTTTCCTCACGTAAGCGCTTAGATGTCTCTCGCTTATCCAAGCGATCGACTGGGCTTGTGGCTGTCTTGCCTGTATAGGCAGCGACTTTGCGTAAGCTAGGCGGCAAAACGGGTAATAAGACCTCACCAATTGGGCGTAGATAATAGCGCGCAGCAAATTCCCCTAAAGCTAACCACTCTTCACTAAAAGGTGGTAAATCATCGAGAAGTTGAATAATGTCTTTCTGTTTTTCCTCAGGCACCTCGGTCTGTTCAAGGCACTGCATAATCACACCAATGACCTGTTTATTATGACCAAAAGGCACAATCACACGTTGCCCACGCATCGCCTCTAGGCCTGCTGGCACACGATAATCAAATGTCCCTTCTAGGGGCACATCTAAAGCGACACGGACCCAATAAGTGGACATAGAAATACAAACTCTCTTGTGGGTAAATCAGGGGATTTTGAGAAAAAAACGCGCCGAATCAAGTGATTACAGCCTGTGGATAACTTTGTGGAAAGTTTTCTCTAAAATTAGTAGATTTTAACTATCAGAATTAGAAAAACCAAAGGATAAATATAAATCCTCTGGTTTTACTATAAAAATCAACAACTTAAATCATTTCATATTGAAGCAGAATGTAACTAAAGCGTCATATAAGATTTTCTAAGATGTGGAAAACTCTTTATTTATGCATTTTTCTACTATAGTTATGCACTTCATCGATCAGATACGATACATGGTCTGGGTTGGTGAACTGATTAATACCATGTCCTAAGTTAAAGACATGACCACCAGCGCCCACTGGACCGAAATCGTCAATCACACGACGAGCTTCAGCACGGATACCTGCTTCATCACCGAATAAGGCCATCGGATCAATATTACCTTGTAGAGCAACCTTATCTTGGGTTAATTGACGTGCTTTGGATAAGCTCATAGTCCAGTCAAGACCAACTGCATCACTACCAATCGCAGCGATTTGGTCAATCCATAAACCACCACCCTTAGTGAAAACAATCGATGGAATGGTTTGACCTTCGTGAGTGCGAATTAAACCATCGACCACTTGCTTGGTATAGTGCAGAGAGAACTCTTGGAATTTCGTATCCGCTAAGACACCACCCCAGCTATCAAAAATCATCACCGCTTGAGCACCCGCCTTAATCTGCTCATTCAAGTAAATTAAGGTCGATTCAGCTGCTACGCTTAAGATTTGCTTCAGCATCTCAGGTTGAGAATACATCATGCTCTTAATCAGGCGATAGTCTTTCGAACCTTGGCCCTCAACCATATAACAAGCAATTGTCCACGGGCTACCCGCAAAACCAATCAAGGGAACTCGGCCATTCAGCTCACGACGAATTAAGCTCACCGCGTCAAACACATAGCGTAGCTCGTTCATATCAGGTACAGCTAGCTTATCCACATCCGCTTGCGTACGTACTGGGCGAGCAAATTGTGGGCCTTCACCAGTGACGAAATCTAAGCCTAAACCCATAGCGTCAGGGATCATCAGAATATCTGAGAAGAGGATTGAGGCATCAAGAGGATAGCGGTCAATTGGCTGAAGTGTCACTTCACAGGCGAACTCTGGATTCTTCGCCAAGCCCAAGAAAGAACCAGCTCTAGCACGTGAGTCGCGGTATTCCTTTAAATAACGACCTGCTTGGCGCATTAACCAGATTGGGGTGTATTCCACCGGTTGGCGTTGCAAAGCACGTAAAAACACATCGTTCTTTAACTCGACTGACATAGAACTAGGCTCCAAAAGTAAAATCCATAATCTGTTGATTTTACTATATTCTGCTAGTGCTTGGGGATTCCTTGAGGTTCATACTAAGAGCAGAAATAAGCCCTTGCTCAAGAGAACCTAGGCTTATAACCGAAGGGGAAATAACTTTACACTAATAAATCACGATAATTATCAGCATCAATCCCATGCTTGCGCATTAACTCCCAAAATGCACGACGGTGCTTACTGGCGGCTTTAGCTGCTCTACCGATATTGCCGTTGCTTTTCATGAGCGCATGGATAATATATTTACGCTCAAATTGTATGATCACATTCGCCTTAGCATTCTTAAAGGAATCGTTAAAGCTAAATGCTTCATGCGCCGTGACTTGCGCATCGAATAGACGCAAGCGTCGACGAATTGTCTTATGTGGCTTATCTGCTTCTACCTCTGATGCACTATTCGCTTGTTCTGCATACTCAACTAATGGACGCAAATCATGAATTGCGGCTGGACTACTTGCTTGAGACAAAACAGAGTCTTCTATTTTGCTAGTAGCCTCGGTTTTGCTAGTAGTATAAGGACGCCCTGTTTCCATACACGACATAATTCGAACACGTAACTCATCAATACTCATGGGTGAAGAAACAAAATCACTCAGTCCCAACTCTTTTAAATCAATAAATGCAATCGGATTAATATCAATAGAAAGGGCTACTAATGGTCGATTCAAGGGACGCTGCGTATGCGCGAGTAAGACACGATTCCACACCAAACTACTATTACTCACAGGTAGGAGCAATATATCAAAACGATCTAATAGAAAGCGTATACGTTGTAAAATTTCTGGATTGGGATATACCACATCTCCGTGGATAAAAGCTTGCAAGGAGTCTGAGGCAAAGGCTTCATTTTCCATATCCACTTTAATTAATTTTAATTTGTCAGAATGTTTATGTGTATTTTCAATAAGTTTGTTCACCCATGAGTCATGACCTGCCAAGGTTAAAACAGCAGCCTCAATCTTCTCTCTCATAGGAACCTCCCTGCCTTAAATCAATGTTAAATTAATTGATTGCGTGTGAAATTGTTAATTTCGTCATGCTGAGATTCTCAATTTCATTACATGTTTTATTTATAAAAAACAAACCCATTGATTTTGGTAATATCATCATTGGGCTTTAACAATCATGCGTATATCTACTTGATATGACTCAATATTAATTAAAAACATATGATTTTAGAATTTTTAGGGATGACAATTTTATACACTATGAGGTATAAGCTAAGAGCAATAAAACACTGGTATTAAATAAAAAAGATAACAATTTCATCAAGCCCAATTTTTATTCATATTTATACTATTCAAGAATATAGTATTTCAAAGAGCCGCTCGCTTAATAATTGTGTAAATTTAATTACACTACTTTTAATTTTTCAAATTTAAATGTTGTTAAAAATCAACGTTTTTAGGAAAATAATCAATTTTTAACTTTTCAGCAGAACATAACCAAATACCTTATAATCACCGCACGATTCACCATTGCTTGCCCTGAAGCAAAATTCTCTCTATGTCTACCTACCCTGCTTATTCCTCAACCTGGTTCTTTAACTGGCGTCGTGATCTTATTTCTGGCCTATTAGTCGCACTGGCTCTTATTCCTGAAGCGATCGCTTTTTCAATTATTGCCGGTGTTGACCCTAAGGTAGGTCTCTATGCCTCGTTTAGTATTGCGACGATTATTGCTTTTGCCGGCGGTCGTCCTGGCATGATCTCGGCAGCAACGGGTGCTATGGCCTTAGTGATTGCTTCTTTGGTGAAAGACTATGGTCTGCAATATCTCTTGGCTGCTACGGTTTTAGCGGGTGTGATTCAGATAGTTGCTGGCCTGATTAAGCTTGGTAGCCTGATGCGCTTTATCTCTAAGTCCGTGGTGACGGGCTTTGTGAATGCGCTGGCCATTCTCATTTTTATGGCGCAATTGCCTGAATTAATTAATGTGACCTGGCATGTATATGCACTCACCGCTGCAGGCCTCGCAATTATTTATATTCTGCCTCGCTTCACTACGGTCATCCCCTCCCCACTAGTGACGATTATTGTGATTACAGCGGTGACCCTATTGTTCGGTATTGAGGTACGCACGGTTGGTGATATGGGTGAGTTGCCGAATACACTACCGGTTTTTTTATTGCCTGATATTCCTTTTAACCTAGAAACACTGAAAATTATTCTGCCATATTCTTTAACACTTGCTGTCGTCGGTCTATTGGAGTCACTAATGACAGCATCCATTGTGGATGATATGACCGATACCCCTAGCGATAAAAATCGTGAATGTATGGGTCAAGGTGTCGCCAACGTAGCCACTGGTTTTCTTGGAGGCATGGCTGGCTGCGCCATGATTGGGCAATCTGTGATTAACGTTAAAGCGGGAGGGCGTGGGCGCTTATCCACTCTCGCAGCAGGTATCCTATTATTGATTCTTGTGGTTTTCTTAGGGGATTGGGTCAGCCAAATTCCCATGGCTGCCCTAGTCGCTGTAATGATTATGGTATCAATTGGCACCTTCAATTGGGCATCACTACGTAATTTGAGAACTCAGCCCAAGAGCTCAAGCATTGTGATGTTAGCAACTGTGGCCGTCACCGTATGGACCCATGATTTATCCCAAGGTGTCTTGGTCGGGGTCCTACTATCGGCCTTATTCTTTGCTCGTAAAGTAGTTGATATTCTGCATGTGGACAGTGAATTATCCAGCGATAAGCAAGCTCGTACGTATTATATTAGTGGGCAAATTTTCTTCGCTTCGTCCACGCAATTTATTGATAGCATTGATTTAAACGAACAGCTTCAAGAAGTCACCTTAAACTTCACCGAAGGTCATGTATGGGATATTACCGCGGTTGAAGCCATTGAAAAAGTCTACGCTAAGCTGGACAGTAAGGGGATTAAGGTGCGACTTGTTGGACTCAATCGCAATTCACGGCGCCTGATTGTACAGTTAGCGAATGACCCAAGAAAGCTCTTAGCGACACGGGAGCTACTTGCCTAATAAACTACTTGCCTAAGAAACTACTTGCCTAAGAAATGACCTAGCTAAGTTGCTTATTACCTAGTTAGCGACTTAGCTTGTACTATGAAATCGATGGATTCTTTGGGCGTGATTTTTTACGCCCAATATTCAACTTCACTTCGCTCACAATCACTCCAAGTACAATTAACCCTGCACCTAAGAAAGCTAACATCGGTAAGCGCTCACCGTAGATGCGTCCAATCACCCCGCCCCAGACCGGCTCGCCCGCATAAATCAAGGTAGCTCGTGTGGACGAAACATGTCTCTGGGCCCAATTCATGGTCGCTTGAATCACAGCACTGGCCACACCCATCAGCACAACAATACCCACTAGCCCCCAAGAGAACTCAGGGACTTGCTCACCAGCCACTCCCGATACAGCAAAGGCAATCAGAGCAGTAACAAGTAATTGGATAATCGTCACTCGCATTAAATTAATCTTGCCAGCATAGCGACTAATTAGGATAATTTCTGCAGCAATCGCTACTGCACCCAGTGCAGTTAACAGCTCACCAAGACCAATGCCCCCACCGACACCTTCGGGTCCCGCCAAGAAAGCCAAACCTGCAAAGGCTAAACTAATGCCAATAAAGTTCATCAAGCTTGGGCGTCGCTTAAGAAATAACCACTGCAAAAGTGGCACCAAGGGTACATAAAGCGCTGTTAAAAAAGCTGACTTACTACTGGGAATAGTCTGTAATCCCACGGTCTGTAAGCTATACCCTAAAAAGATACAAATCCCAATCAAACTACCTGCGACAAGCTCTTCGCGTGTAATCTCTTTAAGCGTGCGCCAGGACAAAAGACCAATCACTAAACCCGCACAAGCAAACCGCAAACCCACAAAAAAGAAGGGATCGCTCATGCTTAAGGCCAATTGCACGATAAGGAAGGTACCACCCCAGAAGACAGTAATCAGCATTAACGCCCATTCAGGCTTACCAAATGGGCGATGTTCGTTGGCGGTGTGATTCATAAGTACTATTTTGGGAAGTTTATTTTAGGGAGATTTTGAGGAGATTATTATGTCTGGCTTATCACAGCTGATTGCTCACACGCTTCTGTCGCTACGCTCTACCACTTTGCTAGGTTTCTGCTCACGACTTGTTTGAAGTTTACCAGAAAGCTTCCGTATTTTCTTTTATCTATTTTCTTTTGAGCATTCCCTTGACGCCTTGCTTGCATCCTTAACACATGTATTTATCGCGCAGGATTAGCAACAAATAGTATTAAGTCTACAAAGTCACTGTCCTCTTTTTTCCAATAGTAATTCACGCTATGCTACTCTTATATGCGAATTTCCCTCGAAAGCATTAAGATAGAGAATTCAGTCTGCAAAACTATATTCCTCTTAATCATTAGCCATAGGAACAGAGACAATGAGTAGTCAAGATACCAATCAGAGCGTTGCCCAAGCCGATTTAGATTATGTTTTTCATTCTTGGTCAGTACAGAATCAACTAAAACCACTCGCATTTAAAACTGGCAAGGGTTGCACCTTGTGGGATTTTGAGGGTAAGGAATACTTAGACTTTAGTAGCCAATTGATTAATACCAACGTCGGCCACCAGCACCCTAAAGTCATCGCTGGCATTATTGAACAAGTGCAAGAGTTGGCCACCATCGCACCCGCTCATGCGAATAAAGCCCGTGGTTTGGCCGCACAGAAGATTCTTGAAATTGCTCCTGCTGGTTTTAAGAAAATCTTCTTTACGAACGCTGGCGCTGATGCTGTTGAAAACGCAATCCGTATGGCACGCAACTACACAGGCCGTCGCAAAGTCTTATCGGCCTATCGCTCATACCACGGCAATACAGGCACAGCCATTGCTGCAACAGGTGATCCACGTCGCTTTACTAACGAATACGCACAAGATCACGTCCATTACTTCGGACCTTATCTCTATCGCTCAGAATTCTGGGCAGAGACCGAGGAGCAAGAATGCGAGCGCGCCTTACAGCACCTACGCCGCATCATTGAATGCGAAAACCCGAAAGAAATCGCTTGTATCCTAGTTGAGAGCTTACCAGGTACCGTTGGTATCTTGGTGCCACCTAAAGGCTATATGCAAGGTGTCCGCAAAATCTGTGATGAGTTCGGCATTGTCATGATTATGGACGAAGTGATGGTAGGCTTTGGACGTACGGGCAAGTGGTTAGCACTCGAAAACTTCGGCGTAACGCCTGATTTAATCACCTTCGCTAAGGGTGTTAACTCTGGCTATGTGCCTGCAGGTGGTGTAATGATTTCAGAGGCCATTAATGCGTACTTTGACGATAAGCCATTCCCTGGCGGCCTTACCTACTCTGGTCATCCACTTGCTATGGGCTCGATTGTCGCCACATTGGATGCTATGAAAGAAGAAGGCATGGTTGAGAATGCCGCTAAGATTGGTGCTGAAGTCTTGGCTCCAGGTTTACAAAAACTTGCGGAGAAATATAAGGTCGTTGGCGAAGTACGTGGTCTAGGTCTATTCTGGGCGATTGAGCTCGTTAGCTGCCGTGATAAGAAAACCAAGTTCACCGCACAAGAGATGAATAAGGTTAAGCAGCTATGCTTGGATAAGGGTCTCTTACCATTCTTAGCCGAGAACCGTATTCACGTGGCGCCACCATTAATCGTCAGCCAAGCAGAGATGGAAAAAGGCCTAGCGATTCTGGATGAGGTATTGGCTGAGTTTTAAAACTTAGGCACAGTCGCTTATCAAGCGAAAGGCGAAGCACCAAATTTACGGGACTTCGCCTTTTTTACTTAAATGCTTATTTAAGTATTTCTAAGAATCAAGCCACCCGCTTGCCACCAACAAGCGACAAGATAATACCCAACACAAAACCAATCAAGGCAGGAACAATCCAGCCCAGACCAATATCATACCAAGGGAGATAATCCGCTAACATAGCCTTCGTGCTATCAGATAAGCCGAATGCTGCATTCCATGCATCTAATAAACCCACCACAAAAGTCGCTGCCATGGTGCAGACGTAGACAGCTTGGCGCCCCTTAAATAAAGGGTGTAAGAAGGCCAATAAAATAATCACCACGGTTAAGGGATAGAGCAGCATCAACACAGGTACAGAGAAGCTGATAATTCCACTTAGACCCTTATTGGCGAGTACACAAGAAACTACAGTAAACAAGATAGCAAAGCTCGTATACGAAATCTGTGGAATCAAGCGGGTAAAGTACTCCGCACACGCTGCAATCAAACCTACCGCAGTGCTTAGGCACGCCAAGATAATAATCACCATCAAGAGTAGATTACCGGCCGTTCCCCAGTAATAATTCGCTATCTGCGATAACACTAAAGCGCCATTATCTAGCCATCCTGTGACGGCAACACTGCTGGCTCCCATATAGGTAACAGCCCCATACACAAGCGCTAAGCATAGAGAGGCTAACAAACCTGCTCCCATGGTAAGGCGCATTAACTGCTCATTATTACCTACACCTGCCGCTTGCAAAGCACCGATAACAATAATCGCAAACACCAGTGAAGCTAAGGCATCCATGGTTTGATAACCCGCCAAAAAGCCTTCAACCCAAGGTACTGCTTGGAAACCTCCTTGAGGCTCTGCTAATGCACCCATCGGATCGACTATGGTTTTGACCGCTAAAATAGCAATGCTTAATAATAATACTGGCGTCAATATCTTGCCGATACGGTCAATCAATTTCCCTGGCGACATAGCTAAGCAATACGCAATCGCAAAAAAGACTACGCTAAATATAAATAAAGCCAAAGACTCTGAAATACCATCACCTAAGAACGGACGCACACCTACTTCAAAAGCGACTGTGCCGGTACGTGGCAAGGCGAATAAAGGACCAATGGATAGGTACAGAGCAACCGCAAAAAATACTCCAAACCAAGGAGTGACACGAGAGGCCAAGTGCTGCACATCACGTGCACCTGAATAAGCCATGGCCAAAATACCAAGCAGTGGTAAACCTGCGCCAGTTAAAATAAAACCAATAACCGCACTGAGATAACTCTCACCTGCTTGCTGTCCCATATGAGCGGGGAAGATTAAGTTACCAGCACCGAAAAATAAAGCAAAAAGCATAAGACCCGTTGCCACAAATAATGTGAACGGGGAACGTTTAGAAGATTGAGTTGACATACAGAAGTGAGTATCAGACGATACTACTGATTAGAAAGTTCTACAAGATAACATAATAAGACAATTCTAGTGTTCACCCAATAAAAAACTTACATATTTTAGGTTTCTGATATGCGTCCTGAGAGTTTGGCTACTTTGAAGCATAGCTGGGCAATAAGGCACGATCCAAACAAGACGATTGCTGCCGCTAAAGCAGGATCATCACCCAAACCACTTAAGCTGGT
Source organism: uncultured Pelistega sp. (assembly GCA_964346715.1). Lineage (GTDB taxonomy): Bacteria > Pseudomonadota > Gammaproteobacteria > Burkholderiales > Burkholderiaceae_B > Taylorella. The sequence goes on from CAYFVY010000007.1 coordinate 20,379, forward strand.
ACATAAGGCACCGACAAGCATTTGCATAAAACCATAAATTCCTGAGGCCGAGCCTGCCACCCAGGGGTTGATGCTCAGTGCTTTCGATAGGGATGCAGGTGCCGTGATACCCGAACCAAAACAATAAATGACTACTGGAGCCATTAAGCTGAACGCATTGATGTAACCTGAGACGACGCAAAGCAATAAGACTGCGGCACTCACTAAGTTGATAAGACTACCAATAAGAATCATCTGTTCAATCGGAATTCTATCGACTAAACGGCTGGCCGCTAAGCAACCGAACCACACACCGAGCATCACAAGAACCAAAGAGATACTCACATCTTGTAGCGTGTAATTTAAGCGATTAATAAATACATAAGAGATGACACCTAAAAAAGCATAAATCGCTGTGGTCGAAAAACTCCCACCAATGGTATAGGCAATAAACTGTGGTGAGGTAATTAACTTTTTATAGTTAAGTAGGACGGATGGCTTACTGGCCATATCCTTTTTTCGTTCTCGCTTTTGTACATAACACAAAATCAGGACAAGATTTAATATCCCTAGTACTGATAAGGCGATAAAAATTGAGCGCCAGCCAGAGATATCCGCTAATAGACCCCCTAATAGTGGGGCTAAGCCTGGTCCCAAGATAACGAGCATATTTAATAAGGAAAGTTTTTTCGTCGTTTCACTGCCGCTCGTGGTGTCTTGTACGATCGCTCTACCTAACAATAGGCCACTGCATCCACCTAAGGCTTGCAAGAAGCGCATAATCACCAAGATATCTATGCTTGGTGCCAACATGGCACCAATACTTGCTACTGTATAGATTAAGAGTCCTAAGAGTAAGACTGGACGCCGACCAATACTATCGGCTAGGGGGCCATAGAAAAGCTGACCTATCGCCAAACCAATCACATAGACACTAATCGTCAACTGTACGGTCTGTAAATTGACACGAAAATCCTGTGCGACAATGGGAAGAACAGGCACAAAAATATGAATGGCCAAAGTACCACTTAAAGTTAGGATAGCTAAGAACCAGAGAGGTGGAACTTTAGGCGTATTCATGCGCTGCTTTTGTCGTCATTATTATCTTGTTATCGTATAGCTTTTAGCTTATGTGCTTTACTGCATTGCGTCAAGTAACAATTTGCCTACGCAATAACCCTAGTTTGCAAACTTAGGGCTTTTCGCTACAGTAATTCTTATTTACTTTTGACGTTAACGTAAACTTATGAGCGCTTACTACCAATTTCTTAGTCGCCAAACGAATCCAGATCAATCCATTACAACCCATTATTGTTCCACCATTCATGCACAGGGTGCTTGGAGTGATAAAGAACAACATATGGCGGTGGCTACTGGCGTGATTACCGCTGAATTAGAGCACTATAACCCACGCCCAGACATGAATTTTGGTCGTATTAGCCTAGATATTTTTGGCATGATTCACTTTGGTGAATTTAGCATTACTACCAAAACAATTCGCCCTGGCAAAACTATCGAGCTACTTGAATCGGTAATGGAATCACAAGGTCGAGTATGCATTGTGGCTCGTGCTTGGCGCATCCTCACGCATGACACGCACTTTATCTCAGGCACGGAAGATGAAGTTGTGACTCATCCTGCCGAGTTACCCGATTGGGAGGGCATGAAACACTGGCCTGGTGGCTATATTGCTTCCATCCAAGTTAAAGCACACCCTGATCGTCGCGCTGGTAAGGGTATCGTCTGGATTAACACCCCAATTGAGATGGTCGAGGGACAGGAGACCAGTGACTTTGTCCACATTATGGGTCTAATTGATACGGCTAATGGTGTTGTGCCACGTCGTGGTGCTGACCGCAGTTGGGGGTATCCGAATCTAGACTTACAAATCCATATGCATAGAATTCCCCAAGGTCGTTGGCTTGGTCTAGAGACCATCCAACAGTATGGTAGCTCTGGTATTGGACTCACGAGCAGTATCTTGCATGACGTGCATGGGCCTTTTGGTCGCAGCGAGCAAATCCTCACAATACGTCCAATTGCTTAAGAATATATAGCTTCAAGCCCTTCACAAACTGATTTAGAAATCATCCCGCACTAGGCTAAGCGAATACTTACCTTATAAATGAACCCTAATTGACTTCTGTCAGTTAGGGTTATTCGTGTTCATGGCATGATTGCAACCGATAATCACTATTCTACTCGCTCAATCGATTACTATGAACTACGCTTTTTTACTCATCGTCCACCTACTTTTAGCAATTGCCTTTATTGGTACCGTATTTGTTGAGGTTGTTATGTTTAGCGGCCTACGTCACAAAGTGCCCAAAGAGATGATGCGCGTTGTTGAAACCGAGTTTGGCCATCGTGCGGTGAAGATCATGCCGATTGTCATTATTACGCTTTACACCTTTGGGATTTTATTGGCTTGGCAGCATCGTGGCGCTTTAGCCAATCCATTCGCCAGTACATTTGGCACCCTTTTACTCATCAAAATTATTCTGGCGACGAGTATTTTTGCGCATTTTATAACCGCCATGATTCTGCGTAAGAAGAAGCGTCTCAATGGCCGTATCTCATCACGTATCCATAACAGCATCTTCGTGCACATGATTCTTATTGTGGTTCTCGCTAAAGGGATGTATTACTTTTAAAAACTCCACTGAGTCTTTTTAGTGCAATACCTTACACCATAGGTAGCCATAGAGCTAAAGCAATAAGAGTATTCAAGAGAACGGGAAGTGTTAAAACAATCCCAACCTTGAAATAGTAGCCCCAACTCACAGCGATATCCTTCTTAGCTAGGACATGAAGCCACAATAGGGTCGCTAAGGATCCAATGGGGGTAATTTTCGGGCCTAAGTCACTACCGATGACATTGGCAAACACCATGGCCTCACTCACTAAGCCCGTAGATTGCACCCCATCAATCGCAATGGCCTGTATCATCACTGTCGGTAAGTTATTCATAATGGACGATAAAAAAGCCGATAGCAGACCGGTACCGACTGTTGCCACTAAAAGACCCTCTTGCGCAAGAAAACTAAGTGCTTGAGATAAATAATCGGTCACCCCTGCATGCTTTAAACCATAAACCACCAGATACATGGATAAAGAAAAAATTACAATTTGCCATGGCGCACCAGTGATGATAGGTAAGAGCTTAATAGTAGGGCTGAGTGAAGCGACTAGAAATAAACATAAAGCACCGATACCCGCAATAGCACTTATCGGCACACCTATCGGCTCCAGCACAAAAAAACCAATGAGTAGCATAAGCAATACCAACCACCCCGCCAAGAAGGTACGCTTATCCACAATCGCCTGCTTAGGTTCGACTAAGCTCTGTACATCATAATGCTCTGGAATATCCTTACGATAAAAGAGGTAGAGAACCATCAATGAACTGATAATGGCTACCATATTCACAAGCACCATGACTTGAGCATAACGACTAAAACTAACATTAAAAAAATCAGCCGAAATAATATTCACCAAGTTTGAAATCACTAAGGGGAGACTTGCCGTATCAACAATAAACCCTGCCGCCATAATAAATGCCAGCGTTGTAGCAGGACTAAGACGTAGCGCTTGTAGGATAGAAATCACAATCGGCGTCAGAATCAGTACGGCACCATCATTAGCGAAAAAAGCAGCAGCCACAGCACCAAATAAGACAATATAGATAAACAGCAAGGTGCCACTACCACGTCCCCAACGGCTGATGTGCAAAGCAATCCAATGAAAAAACCCCGACTCATCAAGAATCAAGCTAATCATAATGATGGCAATTAAAGCCAAGGTGGCATTCCACACCATCTGCCACACAATGGGAATATCTTGCCACTGCACAATGCCTAACACTAAGGCAATAATCGCTCCAATACTTGCACTCACACCAATCCCTAGACCACGTGGCTGCCAGATAACAAAGATCAAGGTAATGACAAACAGAAGAATAGCGCTCAGCATATAGACTCTAGGGAACGAGGGAGGAAAGTAACAGGCGGTCTACTTCGAAAAAATAAATGAATACCTCGACTGCCATAAATAGGAAAAAAGGCAATCCGCATTATATACAGATTGCCTTTTAGTTAAGCAAAACTAAACTGGGTAAGCTTTTTACTTATTCATGACAAGCTTAGCTTAAGGCAGCTCACCTGAAGCACGCTTGGCTTTAAAGTCTTTGGTTTCTTTAACAACCACGCCCGCTAGGAGGACAAGACCAATCAAGTTAGGAATCGACATCAAACCGTTGAAGGTATCAGACAAGTTCCACACAAGATCCAGACTAACCACAGTACCCGCCATCACTGCAGCAACATAGATTAGACGGTAGATAAGAACTGATTTTTCACCGAACAAGTAGGTTGCGCATTTCTCACCATAGTAACTCCAACCAAGAATAGTTGAGTAGGCAAAGAAAATTAGACCGAAGGTTACGATGAATCCACCAAAGCCTGGTAATAGTGTGTTAAAAGTTTGCACCGTTAACGCTGCACCACGCTCGCCACCGATATACATATCACCCATAACAAGAACAATACCTGTAATAGAGCACACGATAATGGTGTCTAAGAAAGTACCAGTCATAGAGATCAATGCTTGACGACCTGGGTGGTCTGTTTTAGCAGCGGCTGCAGCAATCGGGGCAGAACCCATACCAGCTTCGTTAGAGAACACACCACGTGCTACACCGTAACGAATCACCGCACCAATCGCACCACCAGCAACTGCTTGACCAGTGAAGGCATCAGAGAGGATTAATGACACAGCTGGCCACAATTTCTCCATATTCATAGCAATAATTGCTAAGCCACCGAGGACATAAAGAATCGCCATCACAGGAACAATCACTGATGCGGCACGTGCAATACTCTTAATACCGCCAAGGATAACAACAGCTGTAAATACGGTTAACACAATACCTGTAATCCACGTATCAATACCTAAGCTAGATTGAACAGCTAAGGCTACTGAGTTAGATTGCACCGAAGAACCAATACCAAAAGAGGCAACAGTACCGAAGAAAGCGAAGGCAATTGCCAACCACTTCATATTACAACCGCGCTCTAAGTAGTACATAGGACCACCAGACATCTCGCCTCTTTCGTTCACCACGCGGTATTTCACCGCTAAGATCGCCTCAGCATATTTAGTGGCCATACCGAAAATAGCAGTAATCCACATCCAGAACACAGCACCAGGACCACCGAGCACAACAGCCGTTGCCACACCAGCAATATTACCCGTACCGATTGTCGCAGATAGAGCGGTCATCAAGGCGCCGAATTGAGAAACGTCGCCCTCATGATCGCTACCATCGGCTTTACGGCCGTGCTTCTTGTGGGGTGTAAAAGCTTGTTTAAGGGCAAATGGCAGCATGGTAAACTGCAAGAAAAACAGGCGTAAAGATAAATACACACCTGTACCGACCAAGAAGGTCAGCATATAAGGCCCCCAGACGAAATCGCTGATAGCACTAATTAACTCATTAAATTGTTCCATAAGAACTCCAAATTATTTCAATTGATTTTTAAGTCTTGATTTCTTGTGAAAATCATAGTCTTGATTACGGAGGTATCGTATAAATCACACACCACTGTGCCATTCTAAAGAAGCGCATTCTGCTTAGCACCTAGGGAAAGCACTAGCTAGAAAGCGCCTCATTCAAACATTCGTATGATATAAACCATTCCGTATGTAAGAATTTACAGCATTTTCTTGTCTTAGAAACCGTTTGTAATATTTTTATCTGACGTATGCTGTGTTCAGCAAAAACTAAGGCCGCTCCATGATTTGAAGCGGCCTCAGTGATACTTTTATTGAGTATGATGCAGATAGTCATTAACTACGCAGCTAAGACTAATTCGGTAAATTGGCTCGGCACTAGACGCATAGAAAGCGGACAATTAATTAAATTAGTAGGGCCTAAACTCGTCACACGTGTAGCTGGCGCACCACGAATAATATACGTAAAAGCCCCTGTTAGATGTCGCTGCGGAGCCATAACAGTTTGCGAGATCAAACCCAAACCAATACCTGGTGTATCGCCCATGGTAATTGGACGGAATGACATCAAATTATGTTGCGGCACACATTTGAGCAAGATATTAAATGGAATAGGAATAGTAACTGGCCCAAAAGCCATATTCGGATAAGGTATGGGTGGTAGAGGTGTTTTACAGACATCAGGAAAACCCAAGTCCATCCCTCCAAGCTGACAATTGGCAAACATTCTAACTCTCCCTTAGAAAATAATCTGTATGCTTATTCACTATTTATAAATGATCGTTCTTAAACTTTAATGACGTGTCATCTTTATCATCGGTATAGCGTCACTAACCCACCATCATTAGTTGGCCATCAGACTTGAGTAATTTCTCACCATTGATAAAGGTGTTAACACCATGAATTCTTGCAGTCTGTTCGGCTCTATAGTCAAAATTCAAGGCCTGCACCGAATCACTGCCAGCAACAAAACGCTGAGCTTGGGCATAGTTTTCTTCTAATTTAACAGCGTAGTACTGCATTGCTTGGCCACGATAGGTCACATAAGTACTATCGACTTGGTATTGCTGAGCCAATAGTTGATAACGTTGCACCTCAAGCTGATGTGACTGTGCGACAAGTTTCAGATCCCTCGCTTCGAGTCGAACTTGCTCACCAAGCTGCAACACAGTTTCACCACTCGTCTCTGGGCGCTCGATAATCGCTAAGATATAAAAACCATCATGGATAGATCCAGAGACAAGGACCTGGTCACCAATTTGTACTTCATGCAGACAACTAAACGCTTTTTTTACAGGAAAAAGCTCTTGCCCATCACTTACTTTAGCTGTAAATACGCCCTCAGCGTGCATAACCATAACCTGGGCATGCAGTTGGATAACTTGATGCCTTAATGTGGACTCAGCCTCGTGCTGCTCAGCGGGACTCTGAAGCTTATGTCGCTTTAATAAGTGGCTTAATAAACTCTCTGCATGGTCTACTGCACTCGGTGACATACTTGTCGCAGCACTAGATGCTGATTGAGAATCAGGATGAGCAACAGATTTAGTATGCGTCAGAGGTTCCGCCTGACGTTCGGGCCTCGTTTCTACACTCATAATCTACCTTCTATTTATGGCAACTTATAAGTTTACGTCCCGAATATGACAACGCGGTTACTGCTCTTTATCTCTGAGAGTTAATACCTTAAGTTTAAGGGTTGCATGCAGATAATCCAAAGAATCCTTTTTGTTTCCTTAGCAGCTTTCCCAGCTACATCCAGCCCATCAGGCGTAAACTAGCAATACCAAGTGCCGCCACTGGCATTGCACCAATGGTTGTAATCCCAACAATATTCGCCGCAGCTACATCATTTGCACCCATGGCTTTGGCCATTACATAACTGGCCGCAGCCACAGGGGTTGCGCTCATAAGAAACAACACGCCCATCGCCATACCCTCTAGGCCAAATGCCATACCCACCAAAACTGCAACCGGTGGAGCAATAAATAGACGACCTAAGCTAGACCATAACGATACATCAGACACCTTAAATAAGCTGCGAACATCTAGGGTGGCACCTGCACAAATCAGAGCGAGTGGCAGAGCAAGAACCGCTAAATAACGCCCAGTTTCTGCTAATAAGGGAGACACTGGTAAATCCACTGCTTTAGCGACCAGAGCCAATACAATCGAAATAATCAGAGGATTTTTGATAATCTGTTTCACCATCAACATAGGATGTAATTTACCATCCGTCGATGAGGCACGACTTAAGGTGAGTACCGCTAAAATATTATAAAAAAGTGTAAGTGCACCACCATAAACCGCAGCCATAGCCACGCCCTCAGTGCCGTATGCGCTCGTAACAAAGGCTAAACCCATAATCATGAGGTTTGCACGAAAAACCCCTTGCACAAATACACCCTGATCACGTACGTCTTTGACTTTCCTACGTGCAATAATTTCGGCACCGACAAATAAAATCGTACTTGACACCACCCCTGCCAAAATCAAGTTAAGTTGCTCACTCATATCCGATTTATTCGCATAAATGCTGAAGAAGAGTAAGGCAGGCATAGAGTAGTTAAAGACAACTTTTGAAGCTTGATCACAGAAACGCAGATCGACTTGTTCAGTGCGACGTAAATACCAACCAAGAACTAATAATAAAATACTCGGTAAGGTCACCGATAGAGCAAAGAATGCCGCGTCAAGAAATGCGCCCGTCATGGGATTAAAGCCTTAAAAAATCAACCTGTTTGTGCGAGCTATATCTTAGCACTTAATCAATACCGAAACCGCTACTCTTCGCTGAGTAAGAACGGATTATGCCCACCACGCTGGTAACCATCCTCACCAATTAAGATGTCTAGCGCTAAACTCGCCAAATCATCGGCGACAGGATCGGCATATTGCTGATGTTGTAAGAGAAACAGTTTGCGATAGGAATGGCAATGGTCACAGCATTCCGCACGCGCGCCTTTCAGCGCGCCGACAGTCGCATCCTCAATCTCTTGTAAGGCCATGCTGGATTGATCACCACAGAATGTACACTTAGCACGCAAAGCATTCCAACGACTATTACACGTAGGACAATGCATATAACGTAAATTCGCCAAATCTGAACTAATCATCACAACACTCCCAACTGCCTCAGTACCACAGCAAGGGCAATTACTGCGTTGCTCAACCATAGGCACATCATCTTCTTGTAATTGATGCGCCCAAGCCGTCCACATAATTTGCAGCACCGCGTGAAGCCATAAAGAGAGCGGTTTAAGTTTTTCAAGCTCACCCGCTTCCTGTACCGTAGCAGTCTCAGCCGGACCCTCTGCTTGTTCTGACGCTACTGGTTCAGATGAAGCATGCTCTGATGCTGCCTCCTCATTCTTTGCCGTTCCAGCCAAGCTGTACTTGGCCAAGGCTTCCGCTTGCTCTGGACTTAGTTCACGTAAAGCCGTCAGCACCGAAGAGCTCACTTTACCTTCTAGTTGCTCTAAGAAAGTGTTCAGCACTGCATGAAATTTATTCGGTAAGAATTTACCATCAGCCGCTGCTAAGATGAAGTTAGGGTTTGTCGCCTCAGGTCGCGTCACACCATTCGCTAAACCCGCATCTAATACCGCTTGCTGGGCTTCACAAACATTACTCAGTAACTGTAAATAAGCTCCCCAATCACTATTCTCTTCACGTGCTAATTCCTGAAAGCGTAATGCGCGATCGGCAAAGACTGTTTTACTTGGCGCTAAGAAAAAAGGGGTATGGAAAAAATTCTTATCTTTTTTAATTTGTTCTGGCGTCTTGATAGGTGTGATACGAGTCATTGTTATTCGTCTATTAAAAATTCAGGGTGGGTATACACGGTTTGTCGTCCTGGTCGTGCAAAACCAATAAGTAAAATATTCGCCTGCTCAGCTAAATTGACGGCTAATTCAGTCGCCGCAGACACAGCTACTAAGCATGTTACACCAAGCACAGCGGCTTTAGCTACCATCTCAAAACTTGCTCGGCTCGAGACCAAGACAAAGCCTTGTTGTACATCCACTTTATGCTGGGCAAGATAAGCCAAGAGCTTATCTAAGGCGTTGTGTCGACCAACATCTTCATACAAGGCCACGATACGTCCTTGCTCTACCCAGGCAGCACCATGCAAGGAACCCGTCTGTTCACGCAAAGGCTGACTATGCTCAAAAGCTAGTAAGGCTGCCTCTAACTCAGTGCGTGGAATATGATTCTGATGCTCAATGGCCGCCACCTTAGGCTGTACGACCTCGAGACTATCAATGCCACATAGACCGCAACCCGTACGTCCACTCATCTGACGGCGTCGATCTTTTAGCAAAGCAAAGCAGGAAGCGGCAATTTCCATCTGTACAGTAATACCTAAATCACACTCTTGCACTTCCACATCATAAATCTGGTCTAAGCGCTGGACAATACCTTCGGTTAAACTAAAGCCTATGGCCAGCTCTTCCAAAGCATCTGGTGTAGCCATCAAGACCACGTGCGAAATACCGTTGTAGACTAATGCCACCGCTCTTTCAAGCGCGAGCACATCATCTACTTGCACTGGTGCTTTATCCGCTTGCAAACGAAGAACTTGAGTGTGTTTTAAAGGCATACCTATATACTTAAAATAAAAACAAAATGGTTACCTTAGCTTATTTACACAATAATCAAGGTAACCATACTGATACTCACTATACAGCTAAGATCGACTAGGTATTCTGCCTCGGCTCAACTGGCGCTGGATTAGCTGAACTCGTCGGCACATGCGAAGTAGTGCTCTGAGCACGATTCGGCTCTGCTGCTTCGCTCTTAGCCATCATCTCACGATACCAGCGAGGATGGTGTTTCTTCGCCCAATTCTGAGTAACAACACCTTCTATCATGGCACGTAAAGTGCCACGAATCCACAAGGCAGCATACACGTGAACAATAATACCAGCGATCAGGATTAGGGCTGCCCAAGCGTGCAGTAATAAAGCAACACGAAGCACAGGGATTGGAAACATATCGGCAAAGTAAGGACGCCAGGCAATCACACCGGTTATCGGTAGAATAATCATACAGATGGTCATCAACCAGAACATGCCTTTCTGACCACCATTGTATTTACCCACATCGCCAACACTTTCACCCTTAATCACACGGATTACCGAGGTCATCCATTTCACATCTTCCTTATCGATGAAGTTATGATGCCAGTAACGTAGAAATTGACGGGCAAAGCCTAAGAACATAATCACACCCACAATCGGATGGATAATACGTGCTAATTGCGGTGTACCAAATACCCCAGTTAACCAAAAGAAAGCTGGGTAGAAAAAAGCCAAACCTGAGATAGCTAGTAAGACAAAGCATATCGCCACAATCCAGTGATTGATACGCTCAGCACGGCTATAACGCTGAATCAAACGCTCTTTCATTATGCTTGCTCCTCACCTTTAAGGATTTTGCCATCTTTACCGATGACTTCAGGATCTTCATCATCCGACTTGCTTGGCCCCACGGTAATATAGTGGAAGAAGCCAGCCAATGTAGCTGCAGCAATACCGAATGTGGCTAATGGTTTTAACAGACCTTTCCAAACCTTAACCGCTGTACTGATTTGCGGATTCTTCGGTAAGCCACTATACAACTCTGGCTTATCGGCATGGTGCAGAACATACATTACGTGCGTACCACCCACACCTTCAGGGTCATATAAACCTGCATTCTCGTAACCACGCTCGTTTAAGTCTTTGATGCGGTCTTGCGCGACAGCTTTCATATCCTCTTTAGAGCCGAATTGAATCGCCCCAGTCGGACAGGTTTTCACACAAGCGGGCTCTTGACCAACAGCAACACGGTCTGAACAGAGTGAGCACTTATAGGCTTTATTGTCTTTTTTATTGATGCGCGGAATATCGAATGGACAGCCCGCTACACAATAACCACAGCCAATACAATTTTCTTGATGGAAATCGACGATACCGTTTTCGTACTGAATAATCGCACCAGGTGACGGACAGGCTTTCAAGCAACCTGGATCCGAACAGTGCATACAGCCGTCTTTACGGATTAACCATTCCAGCTTACCCATCTCGTCTGTTTCATAGAAACGCATGACGGTCCAGCTATCGGCAGTTAAGTCAACAGGGTTATCATAGACCCCAATATTTTCACCAATTTCATCACGTAAATCGTTCCATTCAGAACAGGCTACCTGACACGCCTTACAGCCAATACAGGTGGTTACGTCGATGAGTTTCGCCACTTCAATCGGTTGACGCACGCTCGGTGGTGGCGTCACACTGGAGGTCGCAGAGCGGCGTTTAATGTCTAAAGATTGCAATGCCATATCTGCTCCTTACGCTTTTTCAATATTAACAAGGAAAGTTTTGTACTCAGGGGTTTGGGTATTACAGTCACCCACAAACGGGGTCAAGCTATTCACCAAGAACTGCTTCTGACCTGAGACATTTTCCCATCCACCATGCAGAGGGATACCCACCTGATGCACAGTCTTACCATTAATTTGCAGAGGGACAACACGCTTGGTCACCACTGCTTTAGCCTTAATATAGGCGCGCTTAGAGCTAATCTTGACCCAATCACCTTTTTTGATGCCCTTTTCCTTGGCCAATTCTTCACTGATTTCGACAAACTGTTCAGGTTGCGCAATCATCAGTAATTTCACCGACTTGGTCCAGAACTGGAAGTGTTCGGTTAAGCGATACGTTGTACCCACATAAGGGAAGTCCTCATGCGTGCCGATACGATCTTTCACACTATCAAATAAGCGCATTGCTGGTGTCTGTACCACTTTCGGGTGTAATGGGTTGGTACCAATCGGTGATTCAAGCGGCTCATAGTGCTCGGGGAATGGACCGTCTACTAGCTTACGTGCACAGAACAAGCGACCGACACCCTCTTCGTTCATGATGAAGGGGTTCATACCTGAATCTGGTGCCGCATCAGCTTTAAAGTCAGCAATATCTGGACCTGTCCACTTCGCACCATCCCACTCAATCAAGGTACGCTTCGGATCCCATGGTTTACCACTTGGGTCGCACGAAGCACGGTTATAGAGAATACGACGGTTTGCTGGCCATGCCCAAGCCCATTTCGGTGTATTACCTAGACCGCTATCGGTATTATCACGGCGATCCATCTGGTTGCCTGCCTCGGTCCAAGAACCTGAGAAAATCCAAGTAGCGCAAGCCGTAGAACCGTCATCACGCAGCTGGTGGAAACCGTCTAGGAGTTCACCTTTGCGACGCACTAAGCGGCCGCTAGCATCAAACAGATCGGCTAAGGCACGACCATTCGATTCTTTGGCCATCTCTTGTGGTGTAGGTGCATGCGGATTCGCATAGTCCCAAGCCAATTTAGTAATTGGATGCGGTGCCGTACCACCCTCTTTCAAGTACATGTCTTTGAGTAATAAATGCAATTCACCCAAGATATCTAAGTCAGGCAATGCCTCACCTGGTGGCTCTGCTCCAGCATGGTGCCATTGCAACCAACGCGATGAGTTCACAATCGAGCCCTGTTCTTCAGCAAAACATGGGGTCGGCAAACGGAAGACCGTAGTTTGGATAGAAGCGGGATCAACATCATGCGCTTCACCGTGATTTTCCCAGAAAGAAGCTGTCTCAGTCTTAATTGGATCCATGACCACCATGAATTTCAATTTTGAGAAAGCCTCAGTTACACGATTTGCATCAGGGAAAGAACCCATGGCGTTAAAGCCTTGTACCAAGAGGCCGTTGACCTTGCCTTGGTACATTAACTCGGTCAACTGTAAGATGTCATACATCTTGTCCCACTTCGGCAGCCAGTCATAGCCCCAGTTATTTTCACGGGTAGCATTCTCGCCATACATCCATTTCAAGAAGCTGACGAAGAAAGCAGGTGTATTGCCCCAGTAGTTTAGCTGCCCTGGTTGTAGAGCTTTAGGAGTTTGTTTCTGGATATAGTCTTGGAATGTAGGGTGCGCATATTGGCTCGGCAAGACTAAATAACCTGGTAGTGATGTCGATAGTAGACCCAGATCAGAGAGACCCTGAATATTCGAGTGACCACGTAGCGCATTAACACCGCCGCCAGCCATACCAATATTACCGAGTAGCAGCTGCACAATCGCCATCGTACGGATCACCTGAGAACCCGTAGTATGCTGCGTCCAACCTAAGGCGTACAAAATAGTACCAGCCTTATCGGGTGCCGCCATCTCACCCCAGGCTTTGGCAATGGTGAGGAAATCTTCTTTAGTGGTACCACAAATTGTGGTCATCATGTCTAAGGTATAGCGCGAGTAATGCTTTTTCATCATCTGCCATACACAACGCGGATGCTCTAGACTTGGGTCAGTTTTGGCGTAACCATTCTCGTCTAGTTCATAGAACCAACTATCAGCATCGTAGTAAGCTTTAGGTGGGCGGCCACGTGAAGCCACTTCTGGGCTTAAGTTTTCCACCGCCTCTTCTTTCACTTCATTAGCGCCATGACCCGAGAATAGTCCCTCATTAAAATCATAGCCGTCAGAAACAATAAAGCTCGCGTTGGTGTAGTTCTTAACGTATTCCCATTGAATCTTATCGTTCTCAATTAACCAATTGATCAGCGCCCCTAAAAAGGCGATATCACTGCCAGAACGCACAGGCGCATAGAAGTCTGCCACTGCAGCGGTACGGTTAAAGCGTGGGTCAACCACGTATAACTTGGTGCCTTTGCGTTTTTTTGCTTCGATGACCCACTTAAAACCAACTGGGTGAGCCTCAGCCGCATTACCGCCCATCACCATAATCATGTCGGCATGTTGAATATCCACAAAGGTATTCGTCATCGCACCACGACCGAATGTCGAGGCAAGAGCCGATACTGTTGGTCCGTGACAAACACGCGCTTGTGCGTCAGTCGCTACAATCCCAAGTGAGCGCATAAATTTCTGCGTCAAAATACCTGTTTCGTTCGATGCCGCTGAAGCGGTTAACATACCGAGCGTAGGCAAGCGGTGTACTGGAGTACCATCCTCACTGTTCACAATTAAGTTAGCATCACGGTCATCCTTAATAAGGCGAGCAATACGTGTTAACGCCTCATTCCAAGAGATACGCTTCCACTCATTAGTTCCAGCCTCACGTACTTCAGGGTATAGGACACGATTTTCACTATTAATAAAGTCAATCAGTGAAGCACCCTTAGGGCACAATGAACCACGGCTCACTGGGTGATCTGGGTCACCTTCAACGTGGAAAATTTTGCGCTTAGCATTCATCGCGCCATCGCCCAAGCTGTAAAGAATCGTACCACAGCCCACTGAACAGTAGGTACAGTTATTACGAGCCTCAGAAGCACGTAGTAATTTATATTGACGAACCTCAGCGAAGGCATTATTGGGAGTCATGCCTAAGGCCGCAAGACCCGTTGCTCCGACTCCAGCCGCTGTAATTTTAAAAAATTGGCGTCTTGTCACATTCATATTGTGTCCCTGCCTTTGTGTCATGTACTATCAACAATGGATAGCAAGCTAAAATAGATCAATTAATCAATAAAAATATATATAATAAAATCTTATTATATTTAAATATACTTCATTAAATTTTAAGGTCTAACTACGGGGATTAATACATTACCTGAGCAATATACTCCACTATCAAACAAGGTCTAAGAACCAATACTGGCTTTATTACAGTTAAAATAAGGCACTGATATATGATACTAATAGTTCTTCTACAATTAAACTATTCAGTTTTATAGTAGACGCTTGTTGGCGCTATGGCAATACCTAATATTACTTAGTTTTATGTCATCAAATCGACATAGACATCGGAGCAATTCAAATTTTTATATTATTTATTTATCAACTGGACGAATACGCATGAGTTTTCAAGATAATCTAGCCAAAATGCCTTCGATTACGCATTTACAAGGCTTGGATATATACAATGAAGCAGAGGAATTGATTCATCATATTCCTGCTATACCTGGCAAGCTAGGCTCCTTAAGCGTATATCACTGCCTATCACTTGAATTTAATAATCGCCTAGATCTAACTGCGGCTCAATATGGCTTACAATTATTTGCAGAGCACGTAGCAGATGCGCAAGCAAATCCAGGCAAACATCCTAACGTCGAATTATTAGAGCGCGTATGTCGTGAAGCTTTAGTTCTGCGTTTACAAGCTATACCGCTATAGAGCCAATATCATTGCTACATCAGCGTATAGTGACTTGAATTTAGGCTGGTCTTTTAGGCAGGTCAATACCTAACAAGCTCATAAGCCCCTATTCATTATTGACACCAGGCGACTCACTTAGGGTCCCCTATTACTTTTTCATTATCTAGAGAGGTAATTATGGCAGTTATTCTACAAGTCGATTTTCCTAGTGAGGGTCCTTTTGGAGCAGAAATGTCGCGTGCTTATCAAGATTTAGCCGTGAGCATCAACCATGAGCCCGGCATGTTATGGAAGATCTGGACTGAAAATAGCGAAACTCAACAAGCAGGGGGTATTTACCTGTTTGATACCCAAGAGAATGCGGAACAATACCTAAAAATGCACACTGCTCGCCTAGAAGGCTTTGGCGTGAAAAAGATCCGTGGCCGAATTTTTGAAGTTAATGACGCACTTTCTGGCTTAAACAAAGCCCCTCTTAAATAAGTACCCGATTTATAAACTTTACATACAAAACCCAGGTTCTCACTAAAGAAGCCTGGGTTTTTTGCGTACAACGATGTGTTACGTTGCTAAGTATTTAAGTATTGCACTTATCTAGCGCTACCACTCTTACCTAATTGAGTTGGGCGAAACCATACAGCATCACCCAATTACCAATTATGCTTAGGCAGTTAAATTGAATTCGCTAAGATTTTTAACAATTTAATCTTCTGCGCATAAATATCTTGTGCCGCATTCCATATCGCATCTTGACCAGTACAATAAAAGTGCTCATTCGCCAATTCATCGGACGATATAGGCACTGCTTTCGCTTGAAGATGCTCCCATGCCTCAACATCCTCTAACCAAGAATCGTGATAGTAGGCTTCAAGCGCCTTAATGTTCTGGTCTATCTCCTGAAAGCGCTGGATAAACTGAGTCAATTCCAATACATCTTGCTCTGCTTGATGAGTCCGCACATCCATAGCAGCGAAGAGCTCACGTAACTGCTCTGCTGATTTATTCTCTGCGTTCTTCTCTATGTTCATATTCGCTCCCTTTGCTAACTTCTACTAATTAATTAATGGGCAAAAAGCCAAGTCGCCCGCGCTGTAGCTTGAATTCCATTGTAGCACCAGGCCTAACCTCCCCCGAATTGAATACCCCTAGTTTATACCCGAGTAATTTACTCAATTTATTGAGCTATATCAGAACATATAGTATTTTTTGTTCCTAAAATAACCGATGGACTACTACATATAGTTTTTTGACTTTACATTTAACCCCCTTCCTTATTCTCTAAAGGAGCTAAAAAGGTGCGAAATATTCCTGAACTGGTTTGTCCAGCTGGCAACCTGCCCGCTCTCAAAGTTGCCATCGATAGCGGTGCAGATGCCGTCTATATGGGACTTAAAGACGCCACCAATGCGAGAAACTTCCCCGGCCTGAATTTCGATTTGAAGTCTGCCACGGAAGGTATTGCCTACGCCCATGCGCGTGGTCGTCAAGTCTTAATGGCCATTAATACCTTTTCCCAAGCTGGGCAAACTGCCCAATGGCAACAAGCCGTCGACACCGCCGCAGATCTCGGTGTTGATGCCATGATTGTCGCTGACCCTGCACTCATGGCCTATGCACGTGCACATCACCCTAATTTGCGCTTACATATGTCGGTTCAAGGATCGGCAACGAATTATGAAGCGATTAATTTGATGCAAGAACTTTATAATATTCAGCGTGTTGTCCTGCCTCGCGTACTAACAGTAGCCCAAGTTAAACATGTGATTGAGAATACCGATGTTGAAGTGGAAGTTTTTGGTTTCGGCAGTCTCTGTGTCATGGTTGAGGGGCGCTGTATCTTATCCAGCTACGCCACAGGTGAATCTCCGAATATGCAAGGTGTCTGCTCTCCTGCTAAGGCAGTGCGTTGGGAACAACTCCCTGGCAAAATGAATGTACGCCTCAATCAAGTGCTGATTGACCAATACAACCCTGAGGAGCCAGCGGGCTATCCAACTCTTTGCAAGGGGCGCTTTGAGGTTAATGACGAAACCTATTATGCACTTGAAGAACCGACTAGTTTGAATGTCCTAGAAATGCTCCCTGAGCTGATCAAAATTGGGGTAAAAGCGATTAAGGTCGAAGGCCGCCAACGCAGTCCAATGTACACCGCCCAAGTCACCAGAACCCTACGCCAAGCCCTTGATGCGGCTGCTGATAAACCACAATCCTTCAAAGTGGCACCCGCCTGGGACCAAGCCCTCTCTAAAGTCTCTGAAGGTCACCAATCAACACTCGGGGCGTATAGCCGTCCATGGAAATAGGAAAGCAGTCGCATGAATCAGATTAAATTATCATTAGGCCCCGTATTATATTACTGGCAAAAAGAAGCCCTACTTGAGTTCTACACCCAGATGTTGGACGCACCACTAGACACCATCTATATTGGTGAAGTCGTCTGTTCACGTCGTATCCAGATGCGCTTTGAAGACTGGTTTAGACTTGCTGAAGACTTAGCAACAAGTGGCAAAGAAATCATTCTCTCTTCACATGTTTTATTAGAAAGTGAGCTTGACCTACGTCGCCTACGCAAATTAGCCGAACAAGGCAAATTTAAACTGGAAGCCAATGATATGGGTGCCGTGAAATTAGCACGAGAGAATGGCTTACCCTTTGTCGCAGGCGCTACTTTAAATATTTATAGTGATGCCACACTTGATATCTTCCACCAGCTTGGAGCTTACCGTTGGTTAACGCCAGCAGAGCTCAGCCGCGAAAAAGTCGCTGAAATTAGTACACACGCTCAGGAACTCGGTATGGAAACCGAGCTCTTCGCCTGGGGCAAAATCCCTCTTGCCTACTCATCTCGATGCTTTACTGCACGTCACTATAATTTAAATAAGGACAGCTGTGAATATCGCTGCTTAGACCACGATCATGGCATGACCATGAATACTCGCGAAGGCCAGGCGTTCTTGACGATTAATGGCATTCAAACCATGTCCTATGGTTGTCAAAGCCTACTAGCACACCATCAAGATATCGCTGATATCGGTGTGACCATGTTGCGCCTATCACCACAACTCACGGATATGCCACGCGTGATTGAATTACACCGTGCTGTACTGGATGGCACATTAGCCTCAGCGACAGCCCTAGAAGAACTTAAAGAACTCTCCTATGGCAACTTAGTGGACGGCTACTGGCACGGTCAGCCAGGCATTGACGCTTTTGAAGCACATCACTTTGAAGGAGCCTCATTATGAGTCTGCCCAATATTATTTTACCCTCTTGGATTGGCAAAATCGTCAGTAAATTTCCAAGCAAACCACCGCGCTTTATTTTGGTGACAACCTTAAACACCATGTTAAAGCGTGACCTATTACCTGCTGATATGAGCTTATTTGCCGACCGTAAATTTGAGATTGATGTCTTGGACGCAGGTATTAAAGTACGCTTCAGTGCGACACAAGAGAAATTTATCGATACGCCTTTTGAAGGCGAACCCGACTTACGCTTAGCCGCCAATAGCGTGGATTTTATGCGTATGATTCTGCGTGAAGAAGACCCTGACACCTTATTCTTCAATCGTAAACTACAGATTGAGGGCGATACTGAGCTAGGATTAATCACTAAGAATCTTCTAGATAGCGTGGATTGGCCAATTAACCAGTGGCTATTCCGTCGCCAAGGGATTTAAGATCCTATCGTAAAAATACACTTACCCTCAAAGCTTGGGGCTGGCTGCCAAATTCCATCAGAATAATTGACATTCTGCACCCCAAGTTCACGTAACTTACTGCGCGTATAACCCCAACCTACACAGTGGCTATAGGCCGCATACTCTGGACTCTGCCCTAGGGTGGTGATTGCTGGATTAACACCAATTTTCTTGAAAAAAGCCCGAACAGTTTTCTCTGATACAGAAATAACTGAGGTCATTTTCTCCATTACTCAAATAAATGCGTGGAATCGCTTAAGTGTGGCCTTTCGCAGTGAGGTAGGCTCCTTAGATAAAGCATTAAAACTAAATAGCTTAGACTGATTAAGCACAGCTCTAATTTTTCCTCAAGCTGTCTATACTATAATGATGGTTTCCTTTATTACTCGGACAGCTCCAAAATGATGCCATTGAATCGCGACTCCTTGAGTAGCGGCAAATATTTAATGTCCTTTAAAAATACGCCTGGTATGGACTGGTGGTCCGAAGAGCGGATTATCGCCTCTATGCGCGCCACACTGGCTCTTCGCCCTAAGGACGAGCCAGTCTGGTTGTTTGCGTATGGCTCATTAATTTGGAATCCACAATTTGAGTTTGTCGAGAGCTCACCTGCTGTCCTAGATGGTTGGCGTCGTAGCTTTTGTATGCGTCTAGTCGCTGGCCGCGGTAGTATCGAGCAACCTGGACGCATGCTCTCATTAGCTCCAGGTGGACAGACACAAGGCTTAGCACTACGTTTAGCAGAAGATACCCTAGAGCAAGAGTTACTTATGGTCTGGTTACGCGAGATGGTTGGCGGCGCTTACCAACCTGACTGGGCCAAATTAAGCTTAGCCGATGGTCGAACAGCTTGTGGCATTATTTTTAGAGCAGACCCCCAAGGCGTAATGCATGAAGATGACGATCGCATTGAAACGATCTGTCCCCTTATTAATACCGCACACGGCATACTCGGAAGCAATCGGGACTACGTTATTCAACTTGATGCCGCCTTAGAAGAATATGGTTTTAAAGACGACTATATTCATGACTTGGCCGAACTCCTAGCGCAGACACCTCCACCAGAGCCACAAAAATAAGTCCCTATCCATTGATTAACACATCGACTTTTCGAGTATCATAAGTAAACCTAACTTATGCTTGATAATAACAAGCACTCAGGAGACGACAATGGATTTAGAACTGCAAGGCAAGCGCGTACTTATTACAGGTGCATCCAAAGGTATTGGTTTAGCAAGTGCTGTAGCACTGGCCAAAGAAGGCGCACAGATTCACCTAGTATCAAGTAACCCTCAAACACTCGATGAAGCCGCTAAGCACCTACAAGAGCAGACTGGTGTGAGCGCACAAACCTCTGCCTTAGATCTATCTCAGCAAGAGAATCGCCTGCAACTGCAAGAAGTCCTACCAAGCATTGATATTCTTATCAATAACGCTGGCGCTATTCCTGGTGGCGGTTTCAAAGAGATTAATTATGAGCGTTGGCAACAAACCTGGGATTTAAAAGTATACGGTTATATCGAGCTGACTCGTCTCGCACTTGAGATAATGACAGATCGCAAATCAGGCGTGATTATTAATGTGATTGGCCAGGCTGGTAGCAATCCACGTTACGATTATCTTGCTGGCTCAACAGGTAATGCGGCCTTAATCGCCTTTACCAAAGCCGTTGGGGGCTATAGCAGTAGCCATGGAGTACGTGTGCTTGGACTTAATCCTGGCCCGACAAAAACAGATCGCTTACTAAATCTTTACCGTTCACGTGCACAAGCGAAATTTAATGACCCAGACCGTTGGCAAGAACTATTGACCCATCTGCCTTTTGGTCGTCCCTCTGAACCCGAGGAAATCGCTGACATTATTACCTTTCTTGCCTCGGCGCGCGCATCTTATTTAACAGGTCTAGTGATTGAGGCCGATGGCGGTGCAAGTTTTCGCTAAAGAGTAGATAAGCTTAAGGAGTATGAGAGATGACAAGCTTAGATATCCAAATCAAGCGCGTCTATGAAGCACCTGCTAAGTCCGATGGCTTTCGGGTGCTAGTCGATAGACTCTGGCCCCGTGGCGTTAAGAAAGAAGACTTGCCTTATGATTTATGGCTCAAAGACATTACCCCAAGCACTGAACTACGTAAGTGGTTCCACGCAGACCCAGATCATTGGCAAGGATTCAAGACACGCTATCGCTTAGAGCTGGATGAACGCATTGAAAGCGTCGCCCTATTAAGGGAAAAAGCCGCCCAGACAAGAGTCACCTTACTCTTCGCCTCTAAAAACCCAGAGCATAATCATGCGATTATTCTGCGTGATTATTTGTTGGGCAAGGACTGATAAGGTATTAGCTGGTGCTAAAAGAGAGTCCTCTTATAGAAAATAGCTCTTGATGTCACCTAGGCAAACTGATACGATAGGGATACCATAATATCCAAAAATTGCAAATTATTAGCAAAAAGGATACTATTATATCCATGTTACTCATAGATCATACTGATATTCAGAGTGCTTTCGCCTCCTATTTACGTAAGCAACGTGAAGCACGCGGCTATTCTCGTGCCGAACTTGCCAAGCGTAGCACTGTGCCCGCCCCAACCATTAAGAAGTTTGAGTTAACGGGACAGATTTCCCTGCGCCAATTCTTATTATTATGGCAAAGCGTCGATGATTTACAAAGCCTATACGCACTGACCACCGCTAAACCTAAGCCTACCCCTAAAACAATAGAGGAGGTGCTGAATGAGCCGCTTTGAGTCTACTCGCCGCTTGCAAGTGTCTCGTACATTCAGCAATGGATAAGATTCAAGTTTTAAGCACCTGATTAATCGCCGTAGCCAAGGCTAAGGGCTCCACTTCCTTACCAAACAGGCGTTGGTCAAAATTTAGCCCCGCAATAACCTGATCTGCCGCCATATCTGGACACCAAGTATCTAGAAACTCTGCTAGTGGGATAGCGCTAATTTGAAAGTCACTCCAGTCATCAACCTTGCAATGGTTAGCAAGCTCCTCGGATGACCAAAAACACACAACGGGTAACTCATTCCCCTCATCATCCGTAAAGTACATGGAGGAACTTAGGGCGTTCTCTTCTTGATTGGTTAAGGTATACACCACCTTATGCTCAACAACTTCGTGAATAAATGCAGTGTATTTTTCTTGAAGATCTGTTTGATTGCTGAGCATAGATAGATTCCTTAAGTGGGTTATTAAGTCGCTTTATTAGTATTCCACACCCTCAGCTCAATGTCTATTTAGGCTGATATCGATTCATAATCATAGCGATGGATGTGGCTTAATTTATCGGCTATTTTTTCTCGTGCCAGCTCTGCATCATAATGACTTTGTA
>CAYFVY010000008.1:0-16702 GCA_964346715.1 uncultured Pelistega sp.
CTACCATACGCGAGCGAGTGTTTAAGGGTGAGCGCTATCATTATCAAGCTGATGTACTGGGCAATCAAAGCATCGCTTTTTATAGTGAGCATAAGATGGCTGTAGGGGAAGTGGTGCAGTTGCAGTTAGAGAGAGGGTGGTTGTTGCGGGGGTAAGTGGTCAGAGCATAAGAAGAACCAGAGGGAGCGTCTTTCTTTAATTGTTATCAAAAATACCCCTTATTTCACTATTGTTTCTTTTAATAATTCCAATATTGGAACAATTAAACCCATAAACGCTATTTTTCTTTGATCTGATAAGGGTCATAATTCATTCAATGCTTCTTAGCAAGCAATCTAACTAACACATTAAAGACTTAAAGGAATGATTATGAAAACCCTTATCAATGCTATCGTTTTATCAAGTGTATTTGCTTCTGGCGCAGCTTTCGCGCAATCTGAATCAGCTAACCCAGCAGTAGTTGGTGTAGACGGTCCAGTACAAGCGGTTGCGGTCACTGAAATGCGCTCTGACTCTGCTTATCCTAATTTTGAAACAGGCTCAAGCAAAACACGTGCTGAAGTTAAAGCTGAATTGAAAGCCCACCAAGAAGCAGCTAATGAGTTTGTTAGTGCGTAATTAAGCCTGGACATGCTAACGGAACAGGGGGTGAACGCTCAATAGAAAGCGCTCACCCTTTATTTTTGCTAATTGGTTTCTTCGTTGTGTTGTTTACTTAAAATAGCAAAAAGAGCCTTATTTATATAGTAATTGCTTTTGCCTAGCTTTTCTTTCTGTAGCAGCTCAGCTTCAACTAGCTCATCCAAATATTTAGCGGCGGTTTGACGAGTTATTGATAATGTATTGGCCAAAAAATCTATTTTTGTATAAGGATGCGCAAAAAGATGATTCACCAAGTCTTGGCTATAGAACGAATAACGCTCTCGGATTATATGCTTGTAATCAAGAAGAGCTTTGCGGATAAGTTCAATCATTTTGATCGTATCTCGAGCCGTAATTTCAACGGCCGTCAACATATACTTAACCCAAGGACGCCATTCGCCTTTTTCACGCACCTCTTGTAAGAGTCGGTAGTAGTCATTTTTGTGGCGAACTATATACTGGCTTAAATAGAGGACAGGAATATCTAATAAATCAGATAGAACTAGATATAGTACGTTGATGATACGTCCAGTTCTTCCATTACCATCGTAAAAGGGGTGGATACTTTCAAACTGGTGATGGATAACGGCCATACGAATTAATGGGTCAACTTCTTCATTTGGCTCATTAATATAACGTTCTAGTATATCCATAAGATGAATGATTTCATCTGGATGTTGTGGAGGTATATAAACTGTTTCACCAGTTTTATCGTTCTTTAATTCTGTACCTGGTAGTTTCCGAAAGCCTGAGCGATTTCGTTCTAGTTCCTCTTGTATCGCCAGAATGTGACGATTAGTTAGTAAGCCATCTTGGCGAAGTAATTTATAGCCGCAATGCAGAGCAGCTATATAGTTTTGTACTTCTTTGGCTGCTGCATTAGTTGCATGCTCAGGGAAAATAGACTCGCGAAATAATTCATCATGCGTGGTGATAATATTTTCAATTTCTGAACTATCTTTTGCCTCTTGGAGAGCTAGGGTATTGATCAGAATACTTTGTCTCGGAATTGTTCCACACACACCTTTTAGCTCAGCTAAAGCACGATGAGCAGAGATGAGTTGGCGCATGATAGTAATCTCTTCGAGATCTGCCAACGCGGGTAAGTGATCAATTGAGTAACTCATGATTCTTGGGCACCAAAGAATACAATATACAGTCATTATATCGATATCTCATGTTAAAAAAATTAGAAATTTTTAACATAAGAAAATAACGTGTTAAAAAAAACGATTTTCTTTAACACGTTAATCGGACATGTTAAAGAAAAAGGATTTTCTTAACATAAGAATTTGCATGACTCTGAATATGATCTCGATTAGTTATAGACTTATTCCATCACCAGATAATATTTGGGAGAGGGTTAAGTCTCGCTCAATAAGGTATGAAAATCTCCCCTTGGATGACAATATTGTAATCACATGCTTATTCGATGGATGATACACTTTATACCGAGAATATAATGTTGGAGTTTTTCATGAAGAAATGGCTATTAATGGCGAGTCTCGCTGTCGTATCATCCGCTGCCTATGCAACAGAGAATACCATTACGGTTTATCAAGATCCCAATTGCGGTTGTTGCAATGGCTGGGTAGAGCATATGCGTGATGCTGGTTTTGAAGTCAAAGCCATTAAATCAAGCAATATGGCAGCTGTTAAACAAAAATTGGGTGTGCCCATGGAGTTGGCTTCTTGTCATACAGGCATATTGGATAAAACGGGCCAATTGATTGAAGGTCATGTACCGTCAAATGTGGTGCATAAGCTTCTTGCTAACGCTAAGGTCAAAGGTGTAGCAGCTCCTGGGATGCCATTAAACGCACCAGGTATGGGCGAGTTAGATGGCAATCTGATCACTTACGACTTTAACGGTAAGCCTTTTTCAAAAGATTAGTTTTGACTAAGAGCTTTGACTAATGCCATGGCTTTTGCTTAATAATTTAAGACCCTCATTCCTCCGACATTAAGAATAAGGGTCTTAGCTATTAGAAGAAGCCTAATTTGTTCGGCGTATAGCTGGTCAACATACACTTGGTTTGTTGATAGTGGGCCAACATCATTTTATGGTTCTCGCGGCCAATGCCTGATTTTTTATAGCCGCCGAATGCTGCATGGGCTGGATATAAGTGGTAGCAATTAACCCAGACGCGACCTGCTTGAATACCACGTGCTAGACGATAAGATTGGTTCTGATCACGTGACCATACGGCAGAGCCAAGGCCAAACATGGTGTCATTGGCAATCTCTAGAGCTTCCTCTAGTGTTTTAAATTTGGCGACTGCAACCACAGGACCGAAGATTTCCTCTTGGAAAATTCGCATGCTATTGTCGCCAGCAAAAATGGTTGGCTCAATAAAGTAACCATTATCCATACCTGGCTCTTGGCGTTTCGTGCCACCAGTCAATACCTCAGCGCCTTCTTGCTTACCAATTTCTAGATAACTCAGAATCTTATCCATCTGTTCTTGGCTGGCTTGGGCGCCAATCATGGTTTCGGTATCAAGTGGATCACCAGCTTTAATGGCTTTAACACGGGCTACTGCCTTTTCCATAAAGCGATCATAAATCGACTCATGAATCAGGACGCGTGATGGACATGTGCAGACTTCTCCTTGGTTAAGGGCAAACATAGCAAAGCCTTCAAGGCATTTATCTAAGAACTCGTCATCCTTATCCATCACATCCGCGCAGAAGATGCTTGGACTCTTGCCGCCTAACTCGAGTGTTACGGGAATAATATTCTCGGTGGCATAGGACATAATGAGTCGACCTGTACCAGTCTCGCCAGTGAATGCAATCTTAGCAATTCTTGGGTTTTGTGCTAGAGGCTTACCTGCTTCGACACCAAAGCCGTTAATAATATTCAAGACACCAGGTGGAATTAAATCACCGACTATTTCCATTAAATACAGGATGGACAGTGGTGTCTGTTCAGCAGGTTTCATCACAATGCAGTTGCCTGCTGCTAATGCAGGGGCAATCTTCCAGATGGCCATTAAAAGTGGGAAATTCCAAGGGATAATTTGTCCGACTACGCCAAGTGGCTCTTGGAAGTGATAGGCGACCGTATTCTCATCAATCTCACTGATGCCTCCTTCTTGCGTACGAATTGCTGAAGCAAAATAACGTAAATGGTCAATGGCGAGTGGAATATCGGCGGCCAGTGTTTCTCGTACGGGCTTACCGTTTTCCCAGGTTTCGCAGACCGCAATTTTTTCTAGATTTTGTTCCATGCGATCGGCCATTTTTAAGAGGACGCTAGCCCGTTCAGCTGGCGAGCTACGGTTCCAGGCACCCTTAGCAGCATGTGCAGCGTCTAGGGCTTTTTCCACATCGGCAGCGGTTGAGCGTGCTACCTTAGCAATAACTTCTCCCGTAATTGGTGCAATATCATCAAAATACTGTCCTTCTACAGGTGGTACCCACTGGCCTCCGATATAGTTTTCATATTGTGATTTGAGCTGTACGAGGCTACCAGGCGTGTTGGGAGCGGCATATTTCATAAAAACCTCCTTTGAAAAGTTTATGAAAAGAACTCGTACAAATTAACCTAGTTTTGCTTAGCTTGGCTATGCACGCTGCAGCAATCAAGCCTAAAACCTTAATATCAATAAGGGTAAGTGTTTGAAGGGGTAAGCTTCAGCGTACAATGGTGAGTTGGATTGGAAAATCCTTGCTAGGTGCTAGTCAGTATTGCTTCACTCTGGCACTCGCTTGAAACAATAAACACAGAATTGTTTACAGCAAGCTTAATAAAAAGGCTAACCAGAAGGGCACGATAAGACTTAGGATGGCACCGATATAGATGGCTTGGGCAATATAGGCATTACCTGAGGCGCGTTTGATAATGGGCAGGGTAGTATCCATCGCTGTTGCCCCTGCTGTGGCGACACCAATTTCAGGGTAGTAGCGTCCGACGAAGAAGATGACTAGGATGGAGAAGAGCTCACGAAATAATTCAGTTAAGAGTGCTACTGCTCCATAGAACTCTCCGAGTCTATGAGTCACCATCACACCAGATAGGGAGAACCAGCCGTAGCCTCCTGAGAATACGAGGCCTAAGCGTAGGTCAATGCCGCATAACCAAGCAATAATGAGGCCACCAATTGTTGAGCCTATAAAAATAAATAAGGGCAGACCAATAAGCGTGCGCTGATTTAAGGACTTTAAATTAATCGGAGCATTGACAATGTCAACCCCAATAACAAATAGCAAGATATATAAGAAGATATCAATGGAGGGCATAAAGCCTGTACTCCAACCCATATATATCAGACCTTGAGCGAACAGGCCGCCAAGAATAATCGAGCCAAAGGCATAACTGCATTCGAGTAGGACATGGAGAATGCCAAGATCACTCTCAATAGGTTGGTCTGCCTTTTTACGCTTTAAACCTAAACCAAAATAGACACTAATACCAACACAAACACTCAGCCCAATCGAGAATGTTGTGGCTAATAGCAGGATTTCACCGATATTGTGCAGCTTTTCTAAAACCAGACCAAACTTAAAGCCAATGACAAATAATAAGATCCAGACAAAAGGACCAATCATGCGCGCGATAGGGTAGCTAATCTTAGTAGGCAAGAGTTTGCCCGCAAGCATACCAACGAGAAGTGCAAGTAGGATTGGAATAATAGAGAGTAAAGAGTCGATCATGGATTAGGTGGGTGTAGAGCTGTGTACTATCTTGCTAAGCCTTTTTGGCTATTAACGTTTGTCTATCAGAGGCTAAGCTTGGCAAGATTTAAATAAGGTCTGTTTGAATAAGGTCTGACTGAGCGTGTCTTTATTCGGCTGTTAAGCGAGTGAGTAAACGTACTTTACGCTCAGGCCATTCTGTGCGACGCATGCTGTAATACACGGAGTCGCCGACAGTGCCGTTACGACGTAAGCGGTTGCCCCAGATGGTGCCGGTCTTCGTTGCGCCGAGTCGCTCAATGGCTGCTTGTGAGCGCAGATTTTCACTATCAGTGCGCCAACCGACAACATTGGCCTTAAGCGTTTCAAAGGCATGGCTTAAGAGTAAGAGTTTAGCGGCTGTATTCACATGACTACGTTGGCTTGATTTCGCATACCATGTATAGCCAATTTCTAAGCGTGCTACCTCGGGCTGAATATCGTGATAACGTGTGGTGCCAATGATTTTCTGGGTATTCGCATCGCGTACAACAAAGGCTAATTGATGTCCCAAAGCTTGTTGCTCTAAGGCTTGGGCAATATAAGCTTCCTCTTGCTGGGGAGCAGGGACTGACGTATAGTGCAGCGTCCACAATTCACCATCAGCAGCGGCTATGGCCAAATCGGGCGCATGTTCGCTCTGTAAGGGTTGTAAAATAAGTCCGTAACCCTCAAGTGTGACTGCTTGTAGAGGGCTAGAAAAGGGCTGAACGATTGTCATAGAATGTGAATTTAGGAAAATTACATCAATTATAGGGGATAAAGATTCGTTAATGCCGACATTAGCTTTATAATTTAGCTATTTTTAACGTAAATGACAGGGGCATTACATGAAATTAAAGACAGTTATTTGTGCATTGGCGATGGCCTCTTTGACTGCCATGGGTGCAGCGCACGCGCAAGATAAGACATTACGTATTGGGACAGAAAGTGGCTATGCGCCATTTGAATACAAGAACGCCCAAGGCGAGTTAGTGGGTTTTGACATTGATGTGGGTAATGCCATCTGTGAGAAAATCCAAGCCAAGTGCGAATGGGTAGACCAACCATTTGACTCTTTGATTGCTGGTTTACAAGCGCGTAAATTTGATTTGATTCACGCGAGTATTACTCGCACTGAAGTGCGTGAGCGTGTGATTGCCTTCACCGAAGACTTATATGCGATTCCAACCCAGTTACTGGCGAAAAAAGGTAGCGATCTTTTACCAACAGTTGAGTCACTCAAGGGTAAGCGCATCGGTGTATTACAAGGTTCTGTACAAGAAGCCTATGCACGTAAAGCCTGGGGTAAAGAGGGTGTGACGATTGTTTCATACCAAGACCAAGAGCAAACCTATGGTGACCTCCCAGCGAACCGCTTAGATGCGATTCTTGCAGAAAAACCGAATGCGATTGCAGGCTTTTTAAGTAAAGATGCTGGTAAAGACTATGACTTCGTTGGTGAAGCCATTAATGATCCGCTCGTGGCTAACCAAATTGCTATGGGTCTACGTAAGAGTGATACCGATCTGAAAGCGCAAGTCGATGAGGCGATTCTGCAATTACGCAAAGAAGGCGTTATTGAAAAATTAGCGGAAAAATACTTCCAAGCAGGTGAGCTTGATCTACTTAAGGTCGAGTAATTTTTGTTTTAATCACAAACCTTCTTAGAGCTGACCTTCGTCATGAGGCAGCTCTAAGGTGTTTATAGCTTGGCCATAGTGGCTAAGGAATACTATGTTTTTAGAAGGGTATGGGGAGCAAATACTCAATGGAACATGGCTGAGCGTTAAGCTCGCACTGTTCTCTTTAGCGTTTGCCATTATCTTAGGTTTATTGGGCGCCTTGGCGAAATTGTTCGGCAATGGTTTTTTTCGTGCCTGTGCTCAAGCCTATACAACATTGATTCGTAGCGTACCTGATTTGGTACTCATGCTCTTAATATTTTTCGGCATCCAGCAGATGCTCAATAGTTTGACGGATGCGCTCAGATTCTCTCAAATTGACTTAGATCCTTTTGTGACGGGTGTCATCACAATCGGTTTTATTTATGGTGCGTACTTCGCTGAGACATTTCGTGGTGCTTTTCTCGCTGTACCCAAAGGCCAGCTAGAGGCAGGTAAGGCGTATGGTATGAGCAATACGCAGGTGTTTAAGCGCGTACTATTTCCTCAGATGATGCGCTTCGCCTTACCAGGGATTGGGAATAACTGGTTAGTGGTCTTAAAAGCCACGGCCTTAGTGTCCATTATTGGTTTAAGTGATTTGGTGCAGGTTGTGCAGAGTGCCGGACGTGCCACAGGTAAGATGTTCTTTTTTATCTTGGTGGCGGGGTTAATTTACCTGGCTTTAACCACCATTTCGAATGTTGTTCTCTGGTATTTAGCGCGTAAATACTCCGCTGGTGTGAGGGAGGCGAAGCTATGAGTGAGATTCTTGATAACTATCTGATGATCCTCAATGAGTACTGGAAGCCTTTTATTTTCTGGGACGGCACGCAGTTCTCGGGTTTAGCGGTGACGCTATGGATCTTGGTTTTATCCTTATTATTAGGTTTTTTATTCGCTTTGCCCCTATCGGTGGCGCGTATTTCCAAGAAACCGTGGATTAGTGGCCCAGTGTGGTTATTTACGTACGTATTTCGTGGCACTCCTCTTTATATACAGATACTCTTGATTTATAGTGGCTTGATAAGTCTAGACTTTATTCGTGATAATGTCGCGCTCAATAGTTTTTTTATCAGCGGTTATAATTGCGTAGTTTTGGCATTAATGCTCAATACCCTAGCCTATACGATTGAGATTTTTGCTGGTTTTATTCGCTCTACACCCCATGGTGAGGTTGAGGCTGCGTATGCTTATGGCATGTCTACTTGGAAGGTCTATCGCCGTGTGATTATGCCCTCAGCGATTCGACGCGCCTTGCCAGCCTATAGTAATGAAGTGATATTGATGTTGCATTCGACCTCGTTGGCGTTTACGGCAACAGTGCCCGATATACTGAAGGTTGCACGTGATGCGAATGCGGCGACCTACCTCACGTTTGCTTCCTACGGGACAGCGGCGTTGTTGTATATGATAATTTCTTTTGTGATCGTCGCCTTATTTAGACGCATTGAGCGACGAGCCTTAGCCTTCTTGGCATACGAAAAAAAATAGGATCATGATGATTAAGTTAGATGTTAAAAATATTCACAAATCGTACGGCAGCAATGAAGTGCTTAAGGGCGTATCCTTACAAGCTAAAGCGGGCGATGTGATTGCCATGATTGGCTCAAGTGGCTCTGGTAAAAGTACCTTTTTGCGCTGTATTAACTTTCTGGAGAGTCCTGATAGCGGTTCAATCTCACTTAATGGCGAAACTCTTGAGGTAGTGAAAGATAAGCAGGGCCGTGGTCGTGTTTCAGATCCGAAAAAATTACAGCAGTTTCGTACCAAATTAGCCATGGTGTTTCAGCACTTTAATCTCTGGGCGCATATGACGGCCTTAGAGAATATTATTGAAGCGCCAATTCATGTGCTTGGCTTAAGTAAGGCAGAAGCAACAGAGCGTGCGCGTCAGTACTTGCAAAAAGTTGGCTTGCCTGCAACGGTTGAGAACCAATATCCTTCACAGATGTCGGGTGGTCAACAACAACGTGTGGCGATTGCCCGTGCCTTGGCGATGGAGCCTGAGGTGATGTTATTTGACGAGCCGACATCGGCACTTGACCCTGAGTTGGTGGGTGAAGTTCTGAAAGTGATGCAAAAGCTGGCTGAAGAGGGGCGTACCATGATTGTGGTTACGCACGAGATGGGCTTTGCCCGTAACTTGGCGAATCATGTGATGTTCCTCCATAAAGGCTGTGTGGAAGAGTCGGGTCCACCGAATGAGGTCTTTAACAATCCTAAGAGCCCTCGCTTGCAGCAATTCTTATCAGGTAATTTAAAGTAAGCCATGAGTATTCTTAGCGCCTTTATGTTCTTAGGCTTGGGTATGTTCGGCGGTTTTATGGCGGGCTTACTTGGCGTGGGTGGTGGCATGATCTTAGTGCCTTTTATCACTATGATTCTTAGCTGGCAAAAAGTCATCCCGCCAGAGCTGTCTGTCCATGCGGCTATCGCGACCTCGATGTCGATGATTATGTTCACCTCGCTCTCAAGTATGCGCGCGCACCATAAGCAAGGTGCGGTCAAGTGGCCAGTGGTTTTTCAACTTGTCCCAGGTATTCTCTTAGGTGGCTTATTAGCGGGAGGTTATCTCTTCTCGATTATTAATATGGCTTGGTTATCCTTAATCTTCTCTGGCTTCGTCGGTTATTCTGCGTACAGCATGTTTAGAAATAAGAAGCCTAAGCCTACTCGCGA
This sequence comes from uncultured Pelistega sp., assembly GCA_964346715.1. Classification (GTDB taxonomy): domain Bacteria; phylum Pseudomonadota; class Gammaproteobacteria; order Burkholderiales; family Burkholderiaceae_B; genus Taylorella. Next base: position 9,648 of record CAYFVY010000008.1, read on the forward strand.
ATTACCTGGCATGCCAGGTATGGTAGCGGTCGGTACGGGGATTGGTACTATTTCAGGACTAGTAGGTGCGGGTGGTGGCTTCTTATCAGTGCCTTTTATGGTGTGGTCAAATGTGCCCGTGCGCAATGCTGTGGCGACCTCAGCAGCACTTGGTTTTCCTATCGCAGTAGCAAATAGTGTTGGCTATATTAGCTCCGGCATTAAGGAAGTGGGCATTCAAGGCGGCATGTTAGGCTATATCTATTGGCCTGGCTTACTGCTCTTGATTAGTATGAGTATGTTGTTTGCGCCGATTGGGGCGAAATATGCGCATACCTTGCCAGTTGATAAGCTAAAGCGTATTTTTGCGCTATTACTTATTAGCATTAGCCTGTATATGCTGTATAAGGCCTTGGGCGCTTTCGGGCTGTTGTAGATTGCCTGTGTTCTAATCTTACCGTGGTGGGCGAAATACCTGCGTATCTTCGTAGAAGCCCACCTCGTTCTGCTCAGCACTCCAACCAGGAATGCCAAAAATCTGAATCGGAATATAGGGCTTCGTGACTAAGTAACTGGCGCTGAGTTGTTGGGCGAGATAAGCGTCCAGGGCGCTTAATTCATGGGATTGAAAAGTCTGAGGCGCATTAATATCAAACAGTGCATGTGGTGTAGGATGGTGCTGAGCTTGAATAACATCAAGCTGTCGCTTAAGCAGATTTGACCCCAGTCCTTCCTGCTCCTCCTGTACGCACTTTAAGTCTAAGTTCCCTAAATTTAAGTCATTAGGAATGCGTAAAGCATGAGCGGTAATGGCTTTATACGGCTGTGTCAGCTTTTCTAATAAGGCATGACCAAAAACCATTAACGTAGTTTCTTGCCATAGCGGACGCAGCTCGACAAAGGCTTTTTGCCAATGCTTGGCTTTTAATGCTTTCCATAATTCATCAGGTGCTTGGATTAAAAAGCCATTCTCATCAATTACCGTGAGCATATCGCGCAGACGACCTCGAGCTTGTGTGCCGAGTTGGGCAATTTGCTCTTGGTGTAGGCGATTAAAAAGACTCTTGGTGCGAGGAAAGGCAAACCAACATAAACCATTAAAGAAGTCATGTAGGCCATCACGAGTGGGGATGCGATCGGCTTCGGCGATATATGATTCATACGCCATGCCCGTAGGCAGCTTGTCCTGATGGACAAAAAGCTTAGCGAGTGAGTGAGGCTTACGCTGATTAAGATACTCTGCTACTTGTCCAGGTGGGGCAAGTGTTAAATCTGGCACAGGCGTAAACCATTGCGACCAAGGCTGCCAATAGGGAGCGCTTAAATCTGCTTCTTGTAATAAGCTGAAAGCCATTACCTCAATCTACCTCACTATGCGATCGCTACCCATAGGTAGCACCTAAAGCCGCCTCGGGAAGCTGAGGAGACTATAAAACGTATCAATAACTACTTATTATTAAAGATTACCATGGGTGCTTGTGTACCCCAGGGCATTAATGGCACTGATGAGATACTATTAAACGGAGAGCCATCAATGATTTTCTCACTAATTACGAGATAGACAATGCTATTGTTAGCACGGTCGATTAAGCGATTTACATTCAGGTCCTTGAATAGGAAACTCATGCGCTGGGTAAAAATCTTCTCTTGCTTAAGTGGAATCCCCTTAGCAGACTTAAGTGGACCAACTTGGCGACATGATAGAGAGAAGTTTGATGGATTTTCGGCCATCCCTAAGGCACCTGAAACGCCACCTGTTTTGGCATGCGAGAGGTGGCACACGACGCCTTCAATATCGGGGTCATGAAAAGCCTGAACGCAGACCTTATCATTATTCACAACACGCCAAGTGGTACTTACACAGGCGACTTCTTGTGCCTGAGCTGGAGTCGAGGCGCCAAGTGCAAAGAGGGTTGCTAGTAATATTTTCTTCATCATAAGCTCATTATAAAGAGTCTAGAAAGTGCATCCGATTGGTCTATTTTAACAGAGCGAGAATGACTTAATTCGTTAAACTCTGTATAGGCTTAAGTGCTCCTAAGTGCTGCGATATAATCAGCAGTAGAGACATTCATACGGATAGAATAGATGAGTTCATTAGAAAAGATTCGTTTAGATAAGTGGTTGTGGGCGGCACGTTTTTACAAGACACGCTCATTAGCCGCTGAAGAGGTGGGCAAGGGGCGCGTGCTAGTGAATCAGCAGCCTGCTAAGCCTGCACGCGAGGTAAAAATTGGTGATCAGATCCATATTCGTCAAGAACAGATGGAGCGTACGGTCGATGTGCTCGCCTTAAGTAATGTGCGAGGTCCAGCGGTTGTGGCCCAAACCTTATACCAAGAAACCCAAGAGAGTCTGGATAAGCGTGAGGCTGAGCGTGAGCGTCGTCGCCTTGCTCGAGAGCCAGGCGTAGATTACAAGCAAGGTCGTCCGACTAAACGTGACCGCCGTGAACTGGATAACTGGCGCCGCATTCTTGAGTAGCAGTTGGCAGGTCTTAGTTTTACCTCGGGTGGGTCTAAGCGAAGATTCCTCATCCAGCGTTCAGTGCTACAATTTAACGATTCAATTTTGAGACCCTAGTCATGCGCGTTTTACGTTTTTCGATGGTGTTGACCGTCTTTTTATTCGCCATTTTGCCCGCTATAGTAGGATTATTATTAGGTCTGCTGTTTTTTGTGCAGTATCTTTTTAATCATTTCTTCGGCGCACAAGCTGAGCAAGCCATTGAATGGCAGAATGCTGCCAATACCATTTTGTTGACGGCTATGCATGGTGGGGTGATGTATGGCACCTTGTCCTTGGTGCTAGGTATTGTGGTGGCTTTCTTGCTTGATAAGGGTATGGATCATGCTAAGCGCTTGCTGTTTAGTGTCGGTGCAGCAGGCTTAACGGCGCTTTGGGCGGATGTAACCGTGGAGTTTACGGGCAGCATTACACTTATTTTTACCTTGGCTCTGTTTAGTTATTATCTGGCGATTATGTGGTGGTCAGTACCGCCCGAGCAACGCACAGCGTCACGAATTTTTGCCGATAAAAGTGCGAATGACGACTCGCAAGATCTCTAAAGAATCTGTATTAACTCTAGGGCTACATAAGTTCCAGTTCGCTAAGGTCACCTGAAGTTTCTTCTAAACTTGTTCTTTCTGTGCTTTGACCATGGCGGGCAAGTTGGTATCGCTGCTCATAATCCATAATTAAGTCGTCAGCATCGCCCTGTTGCACAGTACGTGTGCCTAACCAAGAAGCAAGACCTAGTGGTTTAGCTTGTCCCAAACGAATCCCTTGAACGTCGTGGTGCTGAAGGCAGAGAACAGCATCCCAGCTAAGCTCAACTCCTGTATATTGGCGCACCCAATCTAGGATTTTCTGGCTATTCGACTGACCTGGCAAAAAGCTTTCGTATTTCTCTTGACTCATTGGTCCTAAAACTAAGCGAAACTTACTATGAGCATCGCGTAGTGCGCGACCTAACAGGGAGTTTTTACCCAGTTGCTGAGAGCTACCTAATTGACTCTGGTGTTTAGAGTCAATCTCCACCCAGTGCACGACAAATTCTTGAACCTTAACAGGAATGCCAAAATACGTACTGAGAATATTGCTAAGTCCCTCAGGATTGCGGGTTTGTCGTAAAAAATGCCCAGCAAAATGTAATTTAGCATGGTCACCAATACTGTCTCGCCGCTGCAAAGAAGGAAAGCCAATATGCATCAGGCTTGCGAGATAACGCGAGAAGTCTTCATTCGGGGAGTCTAGGCTAACCGTAATTCGCGTATCTGCCCAAGCGCGATAAAACAGGCTCAGTAGGCGATGATGGAAAATATCCGCAAAAGCCGCAAGTGTGGGATCGCGGTGGTGGATTAAGCGCTCACGAGCCAGCTCAGTGAAATGCAGTGGTAAGGGACCATTCGGGCCAAATAAGCCATAGTGCAGAAAGGTAATTTCAGGTACTCTGCCTTCAGCTCGTGTGACCTTACTCGTGGTGGATGGTGCGAAAGCCATGTAGGGCTCTTGCTTAAGGCGCACTGGTTCGTGCTTGGGAGAGCTATTTCTACCCAAGCGCTCACGCATAGGTGTGCGCGCATCTAACCATCGCAAGGTATTATAAAAACCATGCTTATGGGGAGAGGCTTCAAGCGCTTGCCAAAAGTCAGGAGGTAGAGTGGGTTTCTGGTTCATGATTATTGGCTAGTATAACGCGAAGCATTTTACAGAAATATGACAACAATAATAAAGACCTAGCTTAATTTAAGCTTTTCTTACAATAATTATTTGATATTTAAAATAAATTCAATTGAAAGAGAATATTTCAGTCATTAAATAGTAATAGTCCTGTGGCTACAATGCAAAATAGTCATTTTTACTTGATATTTCGATAACTTAGCTAGAACACTTAGCTAGCTAAACCTTATTTATATTTTTGTCTTTATTCTGAAGCTATGTCTGAAATTAATCGCACTGATCTTTTTGGAAAATTAAATCCACTTCTTTATCGTAGCCTTGAGGGCGCAACTGCTTTTTGTAAGTTACGAGGGAATCCTTATGTCGAGTTGGTGCATTGGATGCATCAAATCTTGCATGAGCATGATAGTGATCTACAGAAAATCATGCGCTATTTTGATTTAAAAACAGATGAGCTTGAGCGTGGTGTTGTTGCTGCGCTTGATGAGTTGCCTCGTGGTGCGAGTTCAATTTCCGATCTCTCAGAACATATTGATAATGCTACTGAGCGCGCCTGGGTTTATGGCTCTTTAAAATACGGTGATGCACGTATTCGTAGTGCTTATTTATTAGTCGGCATATTAAAAACTACGGCGTTAAAAAGCGTGCTGTATGGCATGAGCGCAGAATTTAAGAAAATTACGCCGGATGTCTTGGCAGATCAACTACTCGATATTGTGGCTGGCTCTGTTGAAGAGCAGGATCGCAGTAGTCTCAGCGAAGCAAGTATAGCGAGTCCAAGTGGTGGTGTTAAGGGACAATCAGCCTTGGCGCAATATGCTGTGGATATGACTGCTAGAGCACGTAATAATGAGATAGATCCGGTATCAGGGCGTGATGAGGAAATCCGCCAAATTGTCGATATCTTAATGCGTCGTCGCCAGAATAATCCGCTCTTAACTGGTGAAGCGGGTGTGGGTAAGACCGCTGTTGTTGAAGGTCTCGCTTTACGCTTGGCTCAAGGTGATGTGCCTGAGTCTTTGCGTGATGTCAGCTTGTATTTGCTGGATATTGGTTTACTCCAAGCGGGTGCGAGTATGAAGGGTGAGTTTGAATCACGTCTGCGCGCGGTTATTGATGAGGTGCAAGCCAGCGAGAAACCAATTGTTTTATTTATTGATGAGATTCACACATTAGTTGGTGCGGGTGGTCAAGCAGGGACGGGGGATGCGGCCAACCTCTTGAAGCCTGCACTAGCTCGTGGTTTATTACGCACCATTGGCGCAACCACTTGGGCGGAGTATAAGAAATACATTGAAAAAGACCCAGCGCTAACACGTCGTTTCCAAGTTGTTCAGGTACATGAGCCAGATGAACAGAAAGCCTTAATTATGTTGCGTGGTATTGCCGAGCCTCTTGAGGCTCATCATAAAGTATTGCTTTTAGATGAGGCCATTGAGGCCGCAGTGCGCTTATCTCATCGCTATATCCCTGCACGCCAGTTGCCCGATAAGGCTGTGGCTTTATTAGATACAGCGTGTGCGCGTGTGGCGGTAAGCCAATATGCCCAACCAGCGGCTTTGGAGGATACCCGTCGCAAGATTGAGCACCTCGAAATTGAGCGTGAAATTGCCAAGCGAGAGTTGCGTCTGGGTATTGGAGAAGCTGCGCGTTTAGAAGAGTTGGCTCAGGTACTTACGCAAGAGAATGCGCGACTTGACGCTTTACAAGCGGATTGGCAGAAAGAGCAAGCTTTGATAGAGCGCTTATTTGCCTTGCGTGCTGTGTTACGTGAAGATCAGACGAGTGAAGCCGATCGTAGTGCTGCCTTAGAAGAGCTCAAGCAGGTGCAAGAACAGCTTAATGAGCAACAAGGGGAGTATCCGCTTATCTTCCCATCGGTTGATGTGAATGCGGTGGCTGCTGTTGTCGCTGACTGGACGGGTATTCCAGTCGGACGTATGGTGAAAGATGAGGCCAATTCTGTCTTAAGTTTGGCTGATACCCTAGAGAAGCGTGTCATTGGTCAGCGCCACGGTCTAGAGGCGATTACCCGTCGTATTCAAACCTCTCGCGCTAAGCTGACTGATCCGAATAAGCCAGTAGGTGTCTTTATGCTTGCAGGCCCATCGGGTGTGGGTAAGACAGAGACGGCTTTAGCCTTAGCGGAGTCCCTATTTGGTGGGGAACAAAACCTCATCACAATTAATATGAGTGAGTTTCAAGAAGCACATACAGTTTCTACTTTGAAGGGAGCGCCTCCTGGTTATGTGGGCTATGGTGAGGGTGGTGTACTGACTGAAGCCGTACGCCGTCGTCCATACAGTGTCGTCTTACTCGATGAGGTGGAAAAAGCGCACTCTGATGTACATGAAATTTTCTTCCAAGTCTTTGATAAAGGATGGATGGAGGATGGAGAAGGTCGCTATATCGATTTTAAGAATACGGTGATTATTCTTACTTCAAATGTCGGCACAGAACGCATTGTCGATCTATGTAAAGACCCTGATTTAATGCCTGATAGTGAGGGTTTGGCCACTGCACTACGTGAACCGATGCTGAAGGTATTTCCAGCAGCTTTATTAGGTCGTTTAGTCGTTGTTCCATACTATCCCTTATCGGATGATATGTTGGCTAAGATTGTAGAGTTGCAATTAAATCGTATTCGTCAGCGTCTTCTGGATAATCATGCCATTGAGCTGAGTGTCAGCGATGAGGCACTCAGCTTAATCGTGAGCCGTTGTACAGAAGTTGAGTCGGGTGGTCGTATGGTAGATGCTATTCTCACCAATACTGTCCTTCCGCATGTCAGTCAGAAGTTATTACAAAGTGCTATTAGTGGACAGTTTATTAGTACACTGGCTTTAGGAGCTCTCGATGGGGAGTTTATCTATGAATACGCCTGATGATTAAGG
>CAYFVY010000008.1:16802-39020 GCA_964346715.1 uncultured Pelistega sp.
GGCTTTAGGAGCTCTCGATGGGGAGTTTATCTATGAATACGCCTGATGATTAAGGTGTCTATTAAGGTGCCTGTTAGGTCTCGTTAATTTACCAAGAGCAAGGCACACCTCTTGTTGTGTGCCTGCTTTCTCTGACTTATTGGTGACGCATGGCCTCTTCAAAACTTAGGGTATGCAGAATATCCAATAAGTCTTCTTCTTTTTTCTCAGTAGCCGTGTCGCTCTTCTTCACTGTAGTCGGTGTGGAGTCAGTGAAAATAGTTTGTTTGTGTTGCTCTGTACCATCTTGGCTAAAGACTGATAGGATTTCTCCTTGAATACTTGCGTCTTGAACGCCTTGGGCTTCGATCTGCTCTAGTGGGTCGATAGTTGTCCGTGAGGCGCGTGACTCCATTGCAAAAGGGTTGACTTGATGTAAGTCGACTTCGCCACCAATTGGTACCACACCAGGGCCACTAAAAAAATCAGAGAATGGATCATCAAATGGTTCTGCTACTTGAGTCGACTCTTCTTCAGCGAGTGGCTGCACTTGAGATAGCTCTTGTGCCAGTGGCTCGGCTTGCTTCTGTGACTCAGCAGGAGCGTACTCTTGTGTTGGATTTTGCGTTAGGTCTTGAGTTAGATCTTGAATCAGGTCATATTCTTGGACCTGCTTATGAACTTGTGGTTGTTCTTGAGGTTGAGCCAAAACTTGTTCTTGAGTATGACCTTGTGGTTCAGGAATTGAGTTTGGAGCCATATGATAATTATCATCAATACTCATTGGCATAACGGTCAGTGGCGGTCTCTGCTCAAGATTACTTGGTTCAGAAGTTATTGCTGTGTGTGTAGTTGGCTGACCTAATGTATCGCTACTTATTGCTTGTGTCATACTTGCCGTACCAGTTACACCTAATCCTACGCCAGCCCAAGCATCAACACGAGTCCCCGTCTTCAAGGCACTCTCAGCGGCAAAGTCACACAGAATTAGATAATGAGCAATACGAATCTGGTCATCATGCTGCAGCGGGGTATCTTTGGTAAAAGCTAAGGACTCGCCATTAATATAGATTAATTGTTGCCCCATATTGCTAATTCGCACATGACCATCTTGAATCTTAATAATCGCTTGAATAAGACTGATACGCGCTAATTCATCGGCGAGGACAATCGTGTTGTCTGGACCACGTCCTAGCGTACAACCAGGAGGATTTAGTTCACAGGCAAATGATTCATGAGGGATATGCGTATTAAAAATAGCGAGTTTCATGGTCTATCTTCACAAGAGGGAAAATAAATTTCCCTCTGATTATGATTTAAAATTGAAGTAAGTTATTGGGCTGGTTGCGGCTTGACTAAGCGAGCTGCACGGTTGCGCTCAGCGGTATAGATTGCTTTCCAAGCAGGATGGTTTTCTTCTGCGACACTGAGTGCAAAGTTAGGGTTCTCAGAGAATAGTGTGCGGAAGGTTGCGCGGCAGCTACGCGGCATCTTGCTGATACATTCACTGAATGCTTGATGCTTGAGTGCTTCTTCACGGAAAGCAGCACCACCACTTTTGAGTTCTGGTGTCGCTTTGATTTTCTTAATCAAGTCTTTATAGTTGCCTGCATCATAATCGGCCTTATAGGCATCCAGTAAAACTTGTTCAGATTCAGAGTAAGGGCTAACAGGAGCTTCGACAGTTTTGGTGCTGCTACATGCACTGAGTGCTGCGCCAAGAAAAACAACAGAGAGTAATTTAGATTTCATAAGTCACACGTATTTAAAGGGTTGTTGCAAACTGGTCACGCTAGCAAATATGTCTGTGATGTTATTTCAACGAATAGGGCGTATAAGCCCATGGTACTTGCTTATCACAGTAATTTGCTTGGCTGATTAGAGATTAATAATAAGAATAAAGGCTGCTAAATCAGTCGGATATAAGTCAGCAAATGATTAAATCCTTGTCTTTAAAATCATTGTAATGCAAGAAAGATAACATGGAAATATGACAACTTTATGTTTTTTAATAGTTGTCATACTTCTGTCCTATTGCTTTGTTAAGCTTCACATTATTTAAGATTAAATAATGTAAAAATTGTAAAAACCTCAATGGATTTTGTCATGTTTCATTACAAATCTACACCAAAATATTTTTTTGCAGTAATTTTTTCCCTCTTATTATCAGCTTGTGCCTCCACTGAGTCAAAACTCGCGGTGCCCTATGTCGTAGAACTACGAGCGGCTAATAATGTCAACCAGAGCATGGGAAGTCGTGCCTCTCCTGTTAAGGTAACCGTATTTGAATTGAAGTCGAGTGCTGCTTTTGAGCGTTCTGATTTCTTTGCTTTACAAAACAATCCGCAGCAGGCTTTAGGTGATCAATTGTTAGATATTAACTCGCTTATTTTGCGCCCTAATGGTGTTGATACGATTAAGGGTAGTGGCAATATTCAAGCTAAGGTCTTAGGGATTATCGCTGCTTACCGTGATATTAATAATAGCCAGTGGCGCTTAGTGCTTGATTTACCTGAAGCCAAGACGACTAATTTCTATAAGTTTTGGCAGTTTTCGCCAGATGAGGTTCGGATTGTTATTGATGTGAATCAAGCAAGTATTTTAGTTAATCAGCAGCAGGGTAGAGAAGAATAATTTTATGGATACGCAATACCAGAAAGTAATTTGGACTGAAGGGATGTTTTTGCGTCCCCACCATTTTCAACAACAAGAACGTTATTTGGAAGACTTAAGTTGTCAACATCTGAAATCAACAGTGGTGCACGCGAGTGGTTTTGCTGAATATGAATTGATTGCAGAGAAATCCTCAATGGAGAGTGAGGTTATTCTTAAGAGTGCACGTGGAATCATGCCGAGTGGAGCAGCTTTTAATCTTACTCAAGGTGATGTTCAAGCTCTGCGTTTACCGATTGGTGAGTTGCATCAAGTTCTCTATTTGGCGCTACCGATTTATCAAGAAGGTGCAGAAGACATTGTGTTCGCTGATGAGCCAGCGACGAATGCACGTTATGTTGTTGATGAGATAGAGCTAGCAGATACCAGTGAAATTTCTTTGGGCACATCAACGGTGCAAGTTGGTCGCCCACGTTTTCGTTTGTGTTTGGCTGATGATCTGCCTAATGGTTATGAGTTCTTGCGTGTGGCTAGAATTCTTGAAGTCACTAAAGAAGGTCAAATCATTGAGGATAAGCACTACATCCCTGAAATTCTTCACTACCAGACCAGTCCTAAGCTAGTGAGTTGGATTAAAGAAATCTTGGATTTATTACTCAAGCGAGTCGATGATTTAAGTTTGCGCTTAAAGCAAATTGGCAGAAGCTCTTTAGTGGATATAACGGATTTAATGACGTTACAGACATTGAATCGCTATTGTGGTGTGTTTCATTATTTAAGACAATTAAAGCAGTTGCATCCTGAGCGTGTTTACCGTGAGTTTGCTAGCCTAGCCTATGAGTTAGCGACATTTACACAAATTCATAGAACACGTGATATTACGCAATTTCCTGAGTATAAGCATCAGAATTTACAACAGAGTTTTGAGCCACTGGTACGCATGATAAGCCAAGACTTAAGCTTTGTGATGAAAGAGCCAGCGACAGAAATTAAATTAGTTAGTCGTGAAGGTGGACTTAAGCTCGGTAAAGTTGAGGATATGCAACTCTTTAAGCAAGCACAGTTTGTTTTGTCTGTTGGTTCAAGCTTGCCGTTAGATACCTTAGCCTTACGTTTCCCATCACAATCTAAGATGGGGGCTTTTGAAAAGATCCGTGACCTAGTGCATCTGCAATTGCCTGGAATTAAGCTGACGCAATTGAGTTCTGCGCCACCACAACTGCCTTATGATGAGACGAAAATTTATTTCACTCTCGATAAAAAAGGCGAGCTTTGGGATACTTTTGAAAAATCAGGCCAAATTGCCTTGCACCTTGCAGGCGATTTCCCTGATTTAGATTTAAGGTTCTGGGCCTTACAGGAACTATAGGATAGCGTCATATGTCTACAGCGGATTATACCGACGCTAAACAAGGAGTCTGGGGCAATGCTCCCTATATCTCTTCAGCTTCAACGGCGGAGATGCGGCCTGAAGACTATGTGCTAAGTGGCTCGAATCCTCTGGTTGCTGCTGCCAATCCTTTGTTAGTGTTGATACCTCAAATTAGAAAAACTCAATCGCATGAGTCACCCGAGTTATTGCGTGAGCGCTTAGTTGATGAAATTCGTCAGTTTGAGTTGCGCGCCCAACATACGGGTATCCCTAATGAAACCATTCTAGGTGCGCGGTATTGCTTATGTACTGCCTTGGATGAGGCAGCTGCGCTAACACCCTGGGGCGGCCAGGGGCGTTGGTCTGTGCATAGTTTATTGGTCACTTTCCATAATGAGGCATGGGGAGGGGAAAAGTTCTTCCAGTTACTGGCCAAGCTGTCTCAGAATCCCGCGCCACACCGTCATTTACTGGAACTTTTATATTATTGCTTGATGTTAGGTTTTGAGGGGCGCTATCGTGTTCTAGACAATGGTCGTAGCCAGTTAGAAACTCTCAAGCAGCGCCTTTTGCTCTTACTACGTAATGAAAAGCAGGCCTACGACGCGCCTCTTTCTTTGCATTGGCAAGATAAGCCTATCCTTAATGAAATAAAGCGACTGCCAGTGCCTCTTTGGGTTGTGGCGATTTTAGCTACAGCAATAGCGGTGTTTTCATATCTAGGTATGGCTTGGGCCTTGGGTGATAAATCTGGCCGAGTTTTTGCTGACATCGTGGCGATTAAGCCGCCTACGGTGCAAATTACAACGCCAGCTCAGCATATCGCTCCTGACCGTCTGGCGCAATATCTCTCACCTGAAATACGTGAAAACCTATTAACCGTAAGAGATGAGGCAGATCGTAGTGTCGTGGTCTTACGTGGTGATGGCTTGTTTGAGTCGGGTTCCGATGTGGTACGACAAGAATATGTGAATGTTTTATTGCGTGTAGCTGATGCCTTGAACAATACACAAGGGGCGATTTTAATTACAGGCTTTAGTGATAATGTGCCAATTCGTACCGTGCGCTTCCCATCTAACTGGGAGTTATCACAAGCGCGGGCTGATGCAGTGAAGAAGCTCTTAGATATTCGTTTGGCTGATAAGTATCGCGTGCGTGCTGAGGGTAAGGGTGAGGCAGATCCTGTTGCGCCGAATGATACCGCAGATAATCGTGCGCGTAATCGTCGTGTGGAAATTACTTTACTGGTCTCTCCCGTTGGGACGCAAAGTCAGTTGCGGGGGGTAGAGCAATGATTGGTGCTTGGATAAGTCGCTTATTTGGTTTTGTCTTCAGTGGTGCCCTATGGGTCTTTATTGGCTTAGTCGTTTTAGCCTATATGATTTGGACTATTGGCCCGTCAATTGCGGTTGGTCAGTGGTATCCACTTGAGAGTGAAGATATTCGTCTCTATGTGATTATCGCCATTTTCAGTATTTGGCTATTACGTATTATTTGGCGTAAATACCGAGAGGGTCGTTTGAACGCACAACTGTTAGGACAGTTGCGCAAGACCAAGAAATCTGAGGATGAGGATAAACTTCCTGCACAAGAACGTGCAGAGCTACGTATTTTATCAGAGCGCTTTGATGAGGCGATCCAGCTGCTTCGTGACTCGCGCTTTGATGATAAGCAGAGCGCCTCACCCTTAGCTAGATTCTCTAAACACTATCTCTATCAATTACCGTGGTATGTCTTTATTGGTGCACCTGGTTCTGGTAAGACCACGGCTTTAGTGAACTCTGGGTTAACGTTTCCCTTGGCAGAGAAATTTGGCAAAGTCGCTCTTAAAGGTGTGGGCGGCACGAAAAACTGTGACTGGTGGTTTACGGATGAGGCAGTTTTATTAGATACAGCAGGGCGTTATACCACACACGAGAGCGATCCAACGGGGGACGAGGAAGAGTGGCGTGGCTTCTTAAGTTTATTAGCCAAGTATCGAGGACGTCAGCCGATTAATGGGGTGATGTTGACGGTCAGTGTGGCTGATTTACTGAGTGTCAATGCAACTGATAGGGCGCAACACGCTGCCGTTTTAAAGCGCCGCCTACAAGAGTTGCGAGAAAACTTAGGGATTGAGTTCCCTGTGTATATTCTCGTCACCAAGACAGACTTACTAAGTGGTTTTGAAGAGTATTTTAGTAGTTTAAGTCGTGATGAGTTAAACCAAGTATGGGGCTTTACCTTCCCTTATGAAGATAGCCAGACAGAAGACTTTAAGCTATTAGAAAACTATGATCGTGAATACTTGCTCTTACAACAGCGTTTATTTGATGCTTTGCCAGATGTCTTGGTGAAAGAACAAGATGAGACTAAACGTGCCTTAGCGTATTTATTGCCACAACAATTTGCCAACCTAAGGATTGTTTTGGGCAGTTTCTTAAGTGAGCTTTTTGCTACCTCTCGCTATGAGGAAAAGGTCATTCTTCGCGGGGTATACTTTACCAGCGGTACTCAAGGTGGATTGAGCTTCGATAAAGTCACTAGCCAATTACGTCGTTATATGAAGATTGACGGCATTGCCCAATTAGCTCAAACCGTGCCGATGGACCAAGGCAAGAGTTTCTTTTTAAACCGCTTGCTCAAAGATGTGGTGTTTAAAGAATCTGGGTTGGCTGGATTAAATATTAAATGGGAGCGTCGTTACCGTCGAATTCAGTGGTCCGCCTATATAGGTATGGCAGCAGTCTTACTCGGCGCTCTATTTATTTGGGGTAATAGTTACCTGAATAATGTACGTTATACCGAGTATGTTGATAGTAAATTACCTGCATTAAGAGGCTTGAGCCAAGATATCAAGATTACCCAAGAGGGTGATGTATTAGGCTTGTTGCCATTTATGAATAGTAATGTAGTACTTGCTGATGGTGAAAATTTCTCTGTCGATGATGCGCCTTTTAGCTATGGCTTTGGTTTGTATCAAGGTAATAAGTTAGAAGCAGCTTCTGACAGCGTTTATAAGGACACCTTACGCCAAGTCCTATTGCCACAGATTGCTAAGCGTATTGAGGCCAGTTTGCAGAGTGCCAGTCCAGCAGATTTGGAATATTCCTATGAGGCTTTACGTGCCTATCTGATGATGTATGACGTCAGTCGTTATGATGCTTCGTTTATGAAGACTTGGATTATGGCGGATTTGAGTAAGATTGTGCCGCCGAACTTTACACGACAACACTACAATCAGTTGGAGCATCATATTAATCAGTTCCTAGATTTAGGGGTGTTTGTCTCACCTTTCCCTAAGAATGAGGGGCTGATTAAGCGAGTACGTGATAATTTAGATCGTTACTCATTACAGGACCGAGCGTATAGTCGCTTAAAGCGGGTCTTGGCAAATGTGGAGTTAAAACCAAGCACAATTGTTTCCCTCGCAGGCTCTGAAGCACCATCGGTATTTCGTCGTAAGAGCGGTAAACCTATTAATGAAGGCGTCTTAGGGCTTTATTCGTATCATGGCTACTGGAATGTTTTTGATAAAAATGTAGAAAAAGAAACCTTAAACTTACGTCGCGATGATGCCTGGGTACTAGAGGTTGATACGAAGAAGTTTGGTGATGGCACCGATAAGAATCTTATCAATGATGTTAAAGCTTTATATTTCAATGATTATATTAAGCATTGGGATGCATATCTGGAAGATGTGGCGGTGCGTGAACCAGATAGCCTGATGCAGGGCATAGAATTGGTGCGTAGCTTGTCCTCCAGTAATTCGCCCTTGGCTAAGTTTGTTAAAAGTGTCGCGAATGAAACAACCTTGCTGCGTGAAGACGAAAATAATGATCGCTCAATTATCGACCGCGCAAGAGAGCGTGTGTCGGGAAGTGCGAGTTCTCTGACTAGCATCATCGGTCCAGTTGGTGTGGATAATTTAGTGCGCCAAGATGCGACTCCTGAGCAGATTGAGTTAACTGTAGATCGTCATTTTGTCCGTTATCGTGAGTTAGCCACGAGTGTTGGACAAAATCAAGCCGTGCCAATTGATGGCACTATCAGTTTATTGGCAGAACTGTATACATACCTTACTGCTGCAGACTCAGCGCTAAGGAGTAAAAGTCCCTTACCTCCAGCGGATGTCTTATCAAAATTACAAGCTGAGTCTGGACGTTTGCCTGGATCTATCGGTGAAATAGTTAATGATGTATCGGTTAAAACCTCACGCTCAGTGAGTGAGACCCGTCAAGAAAGTGTCGGTCAGGATGTTAATGCCGTCCTTGGTAATTTTTGCCGCTCTTCAATAGCAGGGCGTTATCCATTCGCTAATTCAAGTCGTGATGTTGCCCCCAATGACTTTGCCCGTTTCTTTGGGCCCGGTCAGTTAATGGATATGTTTTATCAGCAGAATTTAGATGCGTTGGTAGATCGCTCAACAAGGCCGTGGCGCTTTAAACCAGGGATTGATGGTACCAAAGGTGATATCGCGCAGTTTCTTATTTCATTTGAGCGAGCCAGCGTGATTCGTGATGTCTATTTTGCTGCTGGCAAGATGGAGCCTTCGTACAAAGTGGCGATTCGACCGATCGCCATGGATCCTGAAATTCATCAATTTATCTTAGAAGTCGACGGTCAGATATTGACGTATGAGCATGGTCCACAAGTAGGGATGACAGTGGGGTGGCCGGGTACACGTGGTAGTAATCAAGTAAATCTGAGCTTGAGTCCACAGCAAGGAACGTCAGGATTATCTACCAGTGGCCCTTGGGCGTTGAATCGACTTTTAGACCGTGCCAGTATTCGTCCAGGTAAAACACCAGAGCAAATATTAGCGAGCTTTTCGATTGGTGGGCGCCAAGTGACCTTGGAGTTCACAGCATATTCAGCAAAAAGCCCATTTCGTTTAGCTGAAATGCGTAGTTTTGCATGTCCTGGAAAAGGCTAATTTATGAGTGTGTTGAGTATCGATCAGTTAAAGCAAGGCTTAGGTTGGTATGGCAAGATGCCAGCAGCGGGTGATTTTATGCATAGGCGCCTAGACCAAAGCGTGATTAATTGGTGGCATCGATGGTTAGAGCAAGGACTTGTTAATGGTCGAGAGACGCATTCAAGTATCGTACTTGATGCGTATATGCGTTCGCCAATTTGGAATTTTGTATTGCCAGATAAATATGGTTTTGGTTGGATACAGATGGGCTCGATTGCACCGAGTCGAGACAGAGTGGGTCGCTTGTACCCATTACTAGTGAGTTTAGTGATGCCAAGTACGGCTTTTGAGAGACAGTTACTTGAGGGTTCTGCCCGCTTTTATCAGTCTACAGGACAGGCCTTACTACAAGCGGTAGGGCGTGGTTGTACACCACAATATTTTGAAGAGTCATTACAAAGTACGCATTTATGTATGTCGGCAATGCTGGAACGATCTGCTTCTCAAGGGAATCCGCTAATACAGGGAGGCAGTGATATTTTGTCGATTTTGAATGCAGGCCATGAGCAAGCTCCGAGTGAAAACCTTGACCATGAGCGCTTACGTTGGTCAGAGTTGAGCTTGTATTTTGATCCTGATGAGAATAATAGTTTTTGGTGGACTAACTCAGTAACAGGAGCTGCTCACCGCACTGTAGTGCATGCGGGATCGCCAAATAGCACCTTATTTGAAACATTATTTGTTAGGCATCAAGCCTAATTGTACATTGGTGAAGTCATGATTGATTTACAGTTAAAAGAAAAACTTACACAGATTAACCCTAATTGGATTAGCTTAAAGCAGTCACCTTTGTGGACACAAGCACCAAAACAACATGAATTAGAAGATTTGTTTTTAGACCTTCTTCCTGTCTTACACCAGCTTGCAGCTGAACAAAAAATTTATGGTCTGTGGTCGCTGGATACGGTTTTCTTAGACCCATCAGGTAGGGCGCATATTATTCCTGATGTATCACTGCCCTTAAGTAAAAGTACAGAGTCGTCGGTGCAGTTTCCTGGCTTTGCCGCTTTTGAACAGCATACTGATGATCCCATGTGGCCATTAGGTGAGCATACGGATGTCTATGGCTTAGCAGCGCTTATGCGTACTCTTATCACTAAACAAGTACCGACTGTGGCACCGCAACGCTTTGTCTTAGCTGATGAACCACTGGCACAAATGGGTTTGACTGACTATACGCGACAATTTTTGCGTGCTTTAGATTTAGCGTATCAGGTAAACGCCAATATGCGCTTAAAAACCCTGCAAGAATGGGGGCAGATGACAGGTTTGATTAGTGGTGCTAAGGCTCTTGCAGCTGATGATACGAAAGCGAACTTAGTAACTGCAGCTGGCGTGACTACCTTAACTCCCCCTGTGGTCGAGGCAGTTACAGTCGAAGCGTCAGCTGTGTTGGATGCTGAACAAGCAGCGCTTGCCGCTAGAGAAGCTGAGCTTTTAAAAGAGGCTGAACTTATTAAAGAAGCACACGCGATTAAAGAAGCCCAGGCGGCAAGAGAAGCACAGGCAGCGAAAGAAGCACAGGCAGCGAAAGAAGCACAGGCAGCGAAAGAAGCTCAGGCAGCTAAGGAAGCTCAAGCGGCTGCAGAAGCTGAGGTCGAAGAAGTTGAGGTCGAAGAAGTTGAGGTCGAAGAAGTTGAGGTCGAAGAAGTTGAGAGTATTAGTGAGGTAGCTGAAAAAGCCGCTGAGTTTGATATGTTGACCTTACAAAAGCAAGCTATGCAAGAGAAAAAGCGTCCAAATTATTTATTACCCGCCTTGGTCATCCTAGCCTTAGCAGGAGCGGGTGCTTTTGCTTTTCTTTCAGGTAATGATGAGGGGGTGCAATCTAAGACAGATGTGACTGCGCAAGAAACAACAGCCACAGCACCAGCGTCAACGGAGACACAGGCAACAGCAACTAAGCCAGCCGAGCAGGGTGAAAGTGCAAACTTACCGAACTTTACGACTGTCTTAGGGACAACATCGAGTCCAGAAGAGAGTCAGCAGACCTCAAGTGTTGAACAAGAGAATGTGCCATCTACTTCGGTTGCGTCCGCTTCGGATTCTTCACAGATAAGCGCTCAGCAAGTAACACAGAATGAGCTAAGTGCATCAAATCCAGGAGTATCTGCAGACCCAGCGCAGAACTCAATTAACAATGAGGCACCATTAGCAAGTCAAGGCGATAGCAGTACACCAGCATCGCAAGAAATAAACAGTGCAACTGCGACTGTTCAGATCGCAGAAAGTTCAGCCAATACAACACCAATGAGCCCTGCGCAAGCAAGTTCTTTGGATACTGCATCACAGCCGACAGACTTAAGGCCTGAATTACATCAAGTTGCAAGTAATAATCCTGAAACTATTGCTAAATCAAGTCATGTAACTGAAGAAGTTGCTGATCATTCAGAGTCGAATACCTCTGAAAGTGTGAATAATACAACAGTTCAATTGCAACAAGATGCAACAGTTTTAGCTGCTGAGCAACGTCGTTCAGATGCAGAACAGGCTCGCCAAAAAGCCGAGCAGTTAAAGCGTGAGCGTGAGTTGGCTCGCCAGCAGGCAGAAGAGCAAAGAGTCAAAGATCAAGCCAGTGAACAAGAGCGCCTAGAGGCCAAAAAACGCGAGGAAGAAGAGAAGCGCATACTACAAGAACAAATGGTCAAGAAGCAGGAAGAGCGCAAAGTTGCAGCTGCAGCTTTAGGCAAAGTGAGCTTCTCCATTAGTCCTTGGGGAGATGTAAAAATTAATGGTCGGAGCCGTGGTGCTAGCCCACCGCTACGTCAATTGCAGTTAAAACCAGGTACCTACCGTGTTGAAGTCACGAATGGTGTACTGCCTGCGCTAAGAACTAGCATTGAGGTTAAGTCAGGTGAGACAGTGACTATTAGCCACCAATTTTAGTTTCTTTATAAAGTAATTTGTAAAAAGTGTAAGTATAAAGCAAGTTTAGTCGTGTATTTTTTACGGGAACTTAAAAACGCAAATTTATAGTCATATAACTTTAATACTAGCTGTGTACTATCAACTCATTATGAAGAATATTGATGAAATTTTAGCTGTTTTTTCTGATGGCAAATGTGGCGAGAATCTCGAGTATAGTCCTGAGTTTTTGGCATTGGAACAACTAGTTCAAGGCAGACCAGAGCAACAATTTGGTGACACCATTATTGAAGCGCAAGCACCTGAATGGCATCAAGTTGAGAAGACGGCACTGGCTATTACGCAGAGTAGCTGCGACTTACGTGTTTTAGCTCGCTTGACTTGGGCTTGGGCTTCGCAACGTGGTTTGATTGGCTATGCGCATGGCTTGCATCTTATTGAACAAGCACTTACTCAATATTGGCAGCAGATTCATCCTGTTTTAGTTGAGGATGATTTTGAAGATCCTATGCCACGTATGAATGCCTTGATTGCTTTAGGCGATATGCAAGGGCTTGGTAAAACAATTCGTGCGAGCAGTCTGATAAATAACGTGCATGGTCAACTGAGTTTGCGTGATGCTGAAGCAATTTTGGATGGCACACGTGGTGATGACTTTCCAGGTGGTAGAGCACGTCTTTGTGAAGTTTTAACACAAGCACGCCGCTCGCAAGAACCAGAAGTAATGGCGGTATTTGCAGCCGCACAGAGCCTGCAAGCGATAGCCACTAAGGTTAGCACTGAGTTAGGTCATGAGTGGATGCCAGATTTCAGTGCGGTCTTGCATAGCTTAGAAGCAATTATGAATGTGGCCGAAAGTTCCCCAGAGGAAGCCGAGTCGGCAGATGAACAAGTAGTAGAGCAAGACACATCACTGGCGAGTGAGTCAGCTGATGAGGGAGTGGACAGTCAAGTAGCGTCTAAAGCTTTTACCAATTGGCGTGATGTCCAAATTAAAACACGCAATGATGCGATGTTAGCACTTGAAAAAGCGTGTAGTTATTTTGAGGTATATGAACCTAGTCATCCCGCTCCTTTCTTATTGAAAAGGGTGCAACAAACTATTCCGTTAAATTTCTACGAAATTTTGCAGAATCTCACTCCTAACGGTGCTGAGCAGTTCGATACATGGATGCCTAGGGATCAAGATTAATTTATATTTAAAGTGAAAGGATAGCGGCTTTAATTTATAGGGCCGTGGGAGAACCGAAATATGGCAATCATCAGTAAAAATAGCGGCCAAAAATTTGTTGCGCGCAATCGTGCGCCACGTGTACAGATTGAGTACGATGTGGAAATTTATGGTGCTGAACGTACTATTCAATTACCTTTTGTTATGGGGGTAATGGCAGATTTAGCTGGTAAATCCAATGAGCCGCAAGCAGAAATTGCTGATCGTAAGTTCCAAGATATCGATGTCACTAACTTTGATGATCGTATGAAAGCGATCAAGCCAAGAGTAGCTTTCCAGGTACCTAATACCTTAACAGGTGAGGGTATCGTATCAATCGATATGACGTTTGAAAGTATTGATGATTTTTCTCCAGCAGCCGTTGCTCGCAAAGTAGAACCTTTACGTGCTTTATTAGAAGCACGCACTGAATTAGCTAATTTACTCACCTATATGGATGGTAAGACGGGAGCCGAAGAACTTATTAATCAGGTTTTACAAAATCCGGCTTTACTGAAGACACTTGCGAGTGCCCCTAAACCAGAAGACCAAGTTGCGGCGAATGTTGATGCTGCTCAGTCTGAGTAATTAAGGAGCTCTCATGAACGTTTCATTATTGAATAAGCAAGATGCTGCCTTAGATGTTATTGAGACTGATGGTTTATCCTCACTCCTCAAAAAAGAATTCAAACCAAAAACAGATCAAGCGCGTGAAGCAGTTGAGAACGCGGTGAAGACCTTAGCTCAACAAGCTTTAGAGAATACGGTGACCATGTCATCGGATGCGTATGCCACGATTCAAGGCATCATCGCTGAAATTGACCGCAAGATGAGCGAGCAGATTAACCATATCATGCATCATGCTGAGTTTCAGCAACTTGAAGGTGCTTGGCGTGGCCTACATTACCTAGTGAACAACTCTGAGACTGATGAGCAGCTGAAAATTCGCGTGATGTGCATCAGCAAGAAAGAATTAGGGCGTACCTTAAAGCGCTATAAGGGCGTGGGCTGGGATCAAAGTCCAATCTTCAAGCGTATTTATGAAGAAGAATATGGTCAATTTGGTGGTGAGCCGATTGGTTGCTTAGTGGGGGATTACTATTTTGATCATAGCCCACAAGATGTAGAGTTATTAGCAGAAATGTCACGCATTGGTGCTGCGGCACACTGCCCATTTATTACGGGTGCCTCACCGGATGTGATGCAGATGGAATCATGGCAAGAATTAGCCAATCCACGTGACCTCACTAAGATTTTTACGAATACAGAATATGCCGCATGGCGTAGCTTACGTGAGTCGGAAGATGCTCGCTATCTTGGCTTAGCCATGCCACGCTTCTTAGCACGTTTGCCGTATGGTGATCGTACTAATCCAGTGGATGAGTTTGATTTTGAAGAAGATACCGACGGCGCTTCTCATGATCGTTACACTTGGGCTAA
This sequence comes from uncultured Pelistega sp., assembly GCA_964346715.1. GTDB lineage: Bacteria > Pseudomonadota > Gammaproteobacteria > Burkholderiales > Burkholderiaceae_B > Taylorella. Next base: position 31,239 of record CAYFVY010000008.1, read on the forward strand.
CTCTGCTTATGCGATGGCTACGAATATTAACCGCTCATTCAAAGAGTATGGCTGGTGTACCTCAATTCGTGGTGTTGAGTCGGGTGGTGCTGTGGCGAACTTACCTTGTCACACGTTCCCAACCGATGACGGCGGTGTAGACATGAAATGTCCAACTGAAATCGCTATTAGTGATCGTCGTGAAGCGGAATTGGCTAAGAATGGGTTTATGCCATTAGTGCATCGTAAGAATTCGGACTTTGCCGCGTTTATCGGTGCCCAATCTTTACAAAAACCAGCTGAATATGACGATAGTGATGCAACTGCCAATGCGCGTTTAGCTGCTCGCCTACCGTACTTATTCGCTTGCTGCCGCTTTGCACACTACTTGAAGTGTATTGTGCGCGACAAGATTGGTTCATTTAATGAACGTGATGAGATGGAACGTTGGTTAAATGATTGGATTATGAATTATGTGGACGGTGATCCAGTCAATTCATCGCAAGAAACAAAAGCACGCAAACCATTAGCTGCTGCTGAAGTGCAGGTCGCTGAAATTGAAGATAATCCAGGCTATTACGCCGCTAAGTTCTTCTTGCGTCCGCACTACCAGTTAGAAGGTTTGACAGTGTCTTTACGCTTAGTTTCTAAACTTCCTTCGCTTAAAAAAAACGAAGGTTGATTAGTCTGTAGTACAGCGGCTTGAGAGAAGTCGCTGCTTTATTTCCTTTTTGTTTTCCTATTTTCTTATTTTCTGAGGGAGAGAATCGTGGCTGTAGATATGTATATGAAAATTGAGGGCGCCAATGGCGAGTCTAAAGATGCAAACCACAAGGACTGGAGTGATATCCGTTCATTTGCTTGGGGTGCAACTCAACCTGGCTCAATGTCAACAGGTGGTGGCGGTGGTACAGGTAAAGCTAGCTTCAACGATTTACACATCGTTGCTGTTATTGACCGTGCTGCTCCTGCGGTGATGAAACATTGCGCTACAGGTAAACACTTGAGCAAAGTGGAAGTGTCTGTATGTAAAGCGGGTGGTGAGCAAGTTGAATACTCACGCATCACTTTAGAAGATGTATTGGTGACATCAGTTCAGTACACAGGTAATCATGATGGCGACGCTATGATGGTTAGCTATGCTTTCCAAGCTGCTCGCGTTAAGCAACAGTATTGGGAGCAAACTGACAAAGGCGGTAAAGGCGCCGAGTCTGTTGTGGCTTACGACATTAAACAAAATAAAGCAGTGGCTTAATTTTGTGCTAAGTAGAGATGCTTTATTTGCATCTCGCTTACTTGAGCTAATAGGTACTGCCTATTAGCTCATCTTTGTTTTAAGAACTGAGATTTACCTAGAAGATTATGATAGAGGCATAGAGTATGAGCAGTTTACGTGACTTAAAAAGTGGCTCCTTAAATGAATTAGTTGAGAGCATTAAAAATCATATACGTAAAGCCCCTCAGAATGCCGATTTGCGTGCTCAACTATTTCAATTTTTGGCGATTCAAGGAGAGTGGTCTAAAGCGGCAGACCAACTTAAGCTAAGTGGTGAAATGAATGAGCAGGCTCAGCCTAGTGTTGTCCTGTATTTGAACGCTATACAAGCCGAAGCTGATCGTATGGCTGTATTTACCGGTACTAAGACACCTGCAGTCTTTACCGAACCTCCAGCTTGGATGGCCTTGCTTATCCAAGCATTTCAGGAGTCACCTGAGCAAGCGCAACATTTGCGTCAACAAGCCTTAGAGATGGCACCTGCATTACTGGGTGAATTTGAACTAAATGAGCAGGTTCATCCTTTTGAATGGCTCACGGATGGGGATGGTCGTCTAGGGCCTGTTTGTGAGTTTATAAGCAATAGTCGTTATGGCTGGGTGCCTTTTGAGCAGATTGCAGAGTTAATCTTGATTAAACCTGATGGCTTAAGTGATTTGGTTTGGGCTCAGGCTGAATTGCGTCTAGTGGATGGGCGCACTCACCTTGGCCTGATTCCTGTGCGTTACCCAGAAACAGCCGAAACTTATCAGGCGGATGAGGCCTTGAGCTTGGCGCGTAAAACTGAGTGGGAAAACTTAGCGGAAAATATTTATGTAGGCCATGGGCAGAAGGTTCTAATGAGTGATAGTCAAGAGATTGCCCTCTTGGACCTACGTAGCTTGCGCTTTTTTCCTGCCCCCTCTGCACAGCATCATGTCGCTAGTTAAGTAAGCCTATGCTTGGAATCCAAAGAAGGCAACATGCTCATGATAAAGAAAAGCGCACGGCTAAGGACCGTCTCCAACCTGCTTTATTAGATCGATTAATTGATAAAGCACCCGAGCAGCGCAAAGAAACGCATGAGCAAATCATGATTACGTCAGAAGTGCTGCGTGATGCGGTCTTGCGAGATCTGACCTGGCTATTGAATACGGCGAATATGGAAACCAGCTTTGACTTGACTGAGTATCCATACGTTAAGAGTTCTTGCCTGAATTTCGGTATTGGTGCCTTAGCGGGTGAGCGTATGTCAGAGATTGATTTGATTAGTTTACAGGGTTCAATTAAGGCGGCGATTTTAGCCTATGAGCCTAGAATAGATGAATCAACCGTGGGTGTTAAATGTATTGCTGAGTCGAATACACTAGAGCATCATAATATTTTAAGCTTAATGATTGCTGGCAAAATTAATAGCACACCTTATCCACGTGAGTTTGTTTTTAAAACGAATATCGATTTAGAAAGCGGACATATGGATGTGGTTGAGTATAACAAGAGTGAATAAGGTATGGATAGTCAGTTTTTAGCCTATTACAACCGAGAACTTGCCTATATTAAAGAAATGGGCAAGGAGTTTGCCGATCAATACCCGAAAATTGCAGGTCGCTTGGGAATGCATGGGATTGAAGTGGCTGATCCTTATGTGGAACGACTCTTAGAGGGGTTTAGCTTTTTGACTGCGCGTATCCACCTCAAAATGGACGCTGAATTTCCTAAGTTTACGCAAAGTCTATTGGATGTTATCTGCCCCAACTACACCTCGCCCTTACCGTGTATGGCGGTTAGTCAAGTGCACCCAAGTATGCGTCAGGGTAATTTGGCTAAGGGATATATCTTAGAGCGTGGCTCTGAGTTGCTGCAGGCGAATACCGCTAAGAATCAACTGCCAGTGACTTTTACGACAGCGCATGATCTCGCTTTATGGCCCATCGAAATCAATGATGTGAGTTTAGGCGCAGTGCCAGCGGATGTGCCATTATCCCGTTTTAAAATTCGCATGCAACAAGATGCCCCTAAGAGTGCTCTGCGTATTCGCTTTACGATCCGTAATGGCGCAAAATTACATGAATCGGATTTTGACCAGCTGATGTTTTATATTGCTGGACAGGATATCCATACGCACCAATTACTTGAGTTGATTTTAAGCAGTACTCAAGAGGTGCTGTGTCATGATGATAAACGTCCGATGCAATGGATGCATCGCTTAGGCGCTGATAGTATTCGACATGAGGGTTTCGATAATGAGCAATCGCTATTGCCGAATAATGCTCGCGTCTTCCAGGGCTACCGTGTAATTCAAGAGTATTGCGCGTTTCCGTCACGCTTTATGTTTTTTAGTGTAAAAGGCCTTAACCGAGCGTTACGCCTAGCAGCAAGTAAGGCGCAAGATGCTGAGGACGTAACTTCCTTTGAGTTGACTTTCTTATTTAATAAGCGAGAGCCTGGACTGGAAGGCATTATTGGTGTGGAAAATGTGCTCTTGCATTGTGTGCCCATTATCAATCTTTTTCCGAAGAATACCGACCGTATAGAGATTAAGCAGCAAAACCATGAATACCATATTGTCCCAGACCGTACACGTCCCTTAGATTATGAAATTTATAGTGTGAGCAAGGTGAAGGGGGCGACCAATGCGGCATTTATGGAGCAACAGGAGTTTCGCCCTTTTTACGCTTCTTTTAGTCATGATCAGGATAATTTTCAGGCCTATTATGCAATGCGTAGGGCTCCACGAGTGGTTTCTGTTGAGGCTCAGCACAATGGTACGCGTACTTCCTATTTGGGTAGTGAGGTGTATATCTCCTTAGTCGATCAGCAGCAAGCCCCCTATGATAGTGAGTTAAGTCACCTCGGTATTGAAACCCTATGCACGAATCGTGACCTGCCTTTACTATTGCCCAAAGGTAGTGAGCGTGATCTGGAAACACGTTCTTCTGTGCCATCGGACGGCTGTACGATTGTGGCTGGACCTACGCGACCGCGCCAAGCCATTGCCGAAACAGAGAATGTCTGGCGTTTAATTAGTCATTTAGGTTTAAACTACTTGAGCCTGATGGAAATGGAGCCAGAGCAGGGTGCGGAAACACTTAAGCAGATGCTGCATGTGTATGCTGGTGTGGCCGATCCCATAATTTTAAAGCAGATCAATGGGATTCGTACTGTAAGTGTTGAACCGATGAATAGCCGCTTACCCGTGCCTGGGCCAATTGTTTATGGACGTGGCGCTAGGATTACGGTTGAACTAGATGAGCAAGCTTTTTCAGGGATTAGCCCATTTCTATTTGGCGCCGTCTTGGAGCATTTCTTTGCACGGCATGTAGCGATTAATATGATTACAGAATTGGTTTTAAAGAGCCAACAGCGTGGTGAGATTCATCGCTGGCAAGCACGCATTGGGAATCGCCCAGTCATTTAATGCGTAACTTCTCGGCGCTATTGTGGTAGCATGATTCCTATCAAACTAACTTGGCTATACCGCTTTATTGAGTGCGTTTAGCCGTTAAAGAGTATCAACCCCCAAAGGAGAGCGATTATGGAATACATTAAAACCCGCGCAGCAGTAGCTTGGGCACCGAATGAGCCTTTAAAAATTGAAGAGCTTGATTTGATGCCACCGCAAAAAGGCGAAGTCTTAATTCGTATTATTGCGACTGGTGTCTGTCATACGGATGCGTATACCTTATCTGGACAAGACTCTGAAGGGGTTTTTCCTTGTGTGCTCGGGCATGAGGGTGCGGGCATTGTTGAGGCGGTCGGTGAGGGTGTAACTAGTGTTGCTGTGGGCGATCATGTGATTCCTCTGTATACCGCTGAGTGTCGTGAGTGTAAATTCTGTACCTCAGGCAAAACCAATCTATGCTCATCAGTACGTACTACCCAAGGTAAGGGTTTAATGCCTGACGGGACCGTGCGCTTCTTTAAAGATGGCCAACCGATTTATCACTATATGGGTTGCTCAACCTTCTCAGAATATACCGTTGTGGCTGAAGTATCAGTCGCGAAAATCCAACCTGAAGCCCCGCTTGAGGAAGTCTGCCTACTAGGTTGTGGGGTGACGACTGGTTTAGGTGCAGTGAAGAATACAGCTAAGGTGAAGGCTGGCGATACGGTGGCTGTCTTCGGCCTCGGTGGTATTGGTTTAGCGGCGATTATTGGTTCGCGCCTAATCGGTGCGTCACGTATTATCGGTATTGACCTGAATCCTGCCAAGTTTGATATGGCCAAGAAGCTTGGTGCGACCGACTGTATTAACCCTAAGGATTACGATAAGCCTATCCAAGACGTGATTATCGAGATGACAGATGGTGGCGTGGATTACTCCTTCGAGTGTATTGGTAATGTAGACGTGATGCGTGCTGCACTTGAATGCTGCCATAAGGGTTGGGGTGAGAGTGTGATTATTGGCGTGGCTCCTGCTGGTGCAGAGATTAAAACTCGTCCATTCCAATTAGTGACTGGTCGCGTATGGCGCGGATCAGCGTTTGGTGGGGTAAAAGGCCGTACCGAACTCCCTGGTATTATCGATCAATATATGCAAGGTGATTTTGCTTTATCTGACTTTATTACCCATACTATGCCGCTTGAGGATATCAATAAGGCGTTTGACTTGATGCACGAAGGCAAGTCGATCCGCTCTGTGATTCATTTTTAAGTTGAGGGGAGCAGATTAATGAGTGAGCTTAAGCGTATTTCACGTAATAAGATGTTTGGTGGTTATCATGAGCGCTATACCCACCTCAGCCTGAGTACGGGTACCGAGATGACCTTTGCGATTTATTTGCCGCCTTGTGTTGAACAGGGTCTTAAGGTGCCTGTTCTGTATTGGCTTTCAGGTCTTACGTGTAATGATGAAAACTTTAGTACTAAGGCGGGGGCTCAGCAATATGCAGCTGAGCACGGTATCGCTCTGGTGATGCCAGATACCAGCCCACGTGGTGATGATGTGGCGAATGACGAGGCTTATGATTTAGGTCAGGGTGCAGGGTTCTATGTCGATGCAACTCAAGCCCCATGGCATAAGCATTATCGTATGTATAGCTATGTAGCTGAGGAATTACCGCAACTGATTGAGGCCTCATTCCCAGTGACGGATAAGCGAAGTATTTTCGGTCATAGCATGGGTGGTCATGGCGCATTAATGGTGGCCTTAAGCCATGCTAATCGTTATGCTGCGGTATCTGCTTTCGCACCGATTGTGAATCCAAGCCAAACCCCTTGGGGGCAAAAAGCCTTCACTGCCTATCTTGGTGAAGACCGTCAAGCCTGGAGTGAGTACGATAGTTGCCAATTGCTAGAGCATGCTGAGCGTAAATTACCGATTATGATTGATCAGGGTGAAGCGGATAACTTTTACCCAGAGCAGCTACGCCCAGAAGCATTCGTGGAGCATGCACAGCAAGCAGGGTTTGATGTGCAATTCAGAATGCTGCCGGGCTATGACCATAGCTATTTCTTTATTGCCAGCTTTGTCGAGGAGCATATTCGCTTTCATGCACAGGCACTAGCCCAGAGCAAGTAATTGTAGTTTGAGACTTGTTATGGTTTAAGGAAACCAGTGAGTTAAGATGTGTTCAGCCTTAAAGATTTGGCTGATACGTTATAGACTCACTGGTTTTTTAATTGCTTGCTAAATCACGTAAAACAGTAGGGTGTAGTTTGGCGATTTCCGTCACATTCATCTGATGAATGCCTGCGAATTGCTTTGCTTTCATCTCACGGACAGATTGTAATAAATCGTCCTCAAATTCTTTAAGTTCCTTATTAGTCATTTTATTACCTTGTTTCTTAGTTTGATTAAGAAATCATTGGATAAATTATACGTCATTGACGTGCACTATTAAGAGAAAGAAAGTTCTGTTTTGATGAAATATGATATGCATTGCATGGATAATTCCATCCGCATATTATTCACTTCATATGGAGCTAAGAGTAATATAAATAAATTTATTGACTATTGACGATAATAACGCAATGCGTTACTATAACTATGATTACAAATTTCGTATGCAAAGATACGTATGCTCTATTTATGGGAAAAAGAGTAAAACGATTTATAAATATTGAATCAGTAGCTATACGTAAACTTCAACTTTTAAACGCTGCTAGCGATCTTAGGTTTTTAAGAGTGCCACCTGGAAATCGATTGGAAGCTTTAACAGGTGACAGGCTGGGAAATACAGTATACGCATCAATGATCAGTGGCGTATATGTTTTGCTTGGCAAGAAGGTCATGCAATAGAAGTTGAAATCGTCGACTATCATTAGAAGAGATAAACCATGACTAGAGAAGTTCCATTAGTACACCCTGGAGTGATATTACTCGAAGAATGGCTTAACCCATTGAAGATCAGCCAATATGCACTAGCTAAAGCCATTGATGTGCCCGCACGACGGATTAATGAAATTGTAAAAGGACAACGTGCCATTACAGCGGATACGGCCCTACGCTTAGCCGCTTTCTTTGGCACTGACGTTCAGAGTTGGATGAATCTACAAAGTCATTATGATGCAGAGCTGGCACGAGAAAAAATAGCCGATAAATTAAG
>CAYFVY010000009.1:0-38971 GCA_964346715.1 uncultured Pelistega sp.
CGTGTCCGCACGCTTGAGGAATTAAATACGATCTTGGCACAGACAGACAAACCCGTCATGCTCGACTTCTATGCCGACTGGTGTATTTCCTGCCGAGAGATGGAAAGTTTTACCTTTACCGAAGCTAAGGTAAAAGCCAAGATGGATCAGATGCTACTACTTCAGGTGGATGTGACCAAGAATAATCGTGACGATCGTGCGCTTTTAAAACGTTTTAAGCTCTTTGGCCCACCAGGCATTATTTTCTTTGACAAGCAAGGCAAGGAAATCGAACACGTGCGTGTTATTGGCTTCCAAAATGCTGAACGTTTCGCTGAGAGTATTGATAAGGCACTAGGAGTACAGCCTTAAGATTTGCGCTTACTTTCTCTTTTTCAATAAATAAAGCGCTGTTCTTTTTTAAGGAATAGCGCTTTTTAAATCGAGCAGGGTTATGTGGTGCACTATGAGATCTACCCTTAGAGATGTTCTCCTAGAGATGGAACCCTAAAGGAGATCCTTAGAGATCTAAGTCAATATGGCCACCCGTGCAGCTACGTGAAACACAAATCATCATAGCGTCTTGGCGCTGCTTCTCATCCTCTGTTAGATAGGCATCACGGTGGATAATGTCACCCCCCAAGACCTTGGTATAACACGTACCACAGATCCCTTGTTCGCATGAGGTCTCAACCTTAATATCATTCTCCCGCAGCACATCGGCAATACTGACGCCAGGTGGGATATGGAAGGTTTTACCTGACTTGACTAAACCAATTGTAAACTCAGCTTCATTCGCATGATCTAGCGGGTTGGTGAAGACTTCACAGTGCAATTTAATAGTCGGCCATTGCTTTTCTGCCAAGACTTCTTGAAGGATATGCAACATACCGAGCGGACCGCAGAAGTACACATGCGTTATATCGTCAGTCTGCTTGGCAACCACCTGGCTTAATAATTTAGTCAATTGCTCTTTGAGATACTTTGGTTCAAAGCCTTGGTAGAAGTAAACCGGCTTAAATTTATCCAAATAATCCACAAAGCCACGAGAAAGTGGATTGCGCACAAAGTCATGCACTTCGTAAGGCAAGCCTTGGCGATGTACCTCATCAATCATCGAAATTAAAGCTGACATACCAACACCAGCACCAATAAAGATGCCACCCTTATCAGGCACTAATTTAAAGTTATTAAACGGCGCTGAAATCTCTAGGGTCATACCAAGCTCAACATCCTGGTGCATGCTGGTTGAACCACCCAAGGAGTCAAGCTCTTGTAGAACTGCAATTTCGATTTCTTGGCTTTCAGCACTGCAGCGCACCAAAGAAAATTGACGGATTAAACCTGCAGGGGTTTTAACTTCAATAAATGAGCCCGGAATAACATTCACAAAGCGTGAGTATGATGGCAAAAAGAAGCGAAATAACTTAATACGTTCAGCCATCTGAGAGATATGAACAACACGTGCTGGTAACCAGCGTAAATGATTAGCTTGCATTGCGCGACTCCTCAGAAGGCTGAATGGGTATACTTAAATGTTCTGAACCCATTAATTGTAGCAGTTTCTGAGCGACTTACCATCTTGCCAAGCAAGTAGCTAAGCCTAGAGCAACCATGAATGCGGTTATATTTAGTAAGTTTATTGCGGCCCCTGACAACGCAGGCTTAAAACTATTTCAGCTTGCTCTGATAATTGAGCTAATGAACCAAGCTGAACCACATACTCACCTGATTGCTTGATAACTAGCGGTGTCTGCGCCAAGGATTGATGAGCCCCTACTGAAGGATTAGCTTGATCTGCTTGTTTGGATATATTCTTTAAATCACTATACACACTTACTTGAGCAGAAGTGCATCCACAATAGCCAATTGACTGCTTTACATCAATGGCTAATATCTGCTGTACCTGCTGCCCTTGAACCACCTGGTTGACTGGTTCAACGCCTAAACAATTGCTTAAAGCATTGTCCACAACAATGGGGTAAGTAGTAGGACTTTGAACATTACTCGTTTCTGTCATTACAGCCTGATTAGACAAGCTAGCGGCCTGCTGTGCTTGGCTCGCACCACAAGCTTGTATCAACACAATGACTCCAGCCAGCAAGGGTAAGCGAAACGAAAAGAGTGATAAGGAAACTCGCATTATTTCTTAGTTCCACCATTAGTTGACTGACCAGTCTTATATTCCACCTTGAGGATTAAACGAAAACGGGGCTGCGATTTAGCAAAATTACGTAATAATGGAAAAAAGCGACCCTCAACTTCAATGCATCCATGGCTAAAACCCTTGGAAGAATCGTGTATATAAAAACCATCTCGCATAATTGGAGCACAATGGCTTTTAGTCTGGGCATCAGCGGGTTCTAAACGCACACGGTTATAACCCCAGTTAGCCCAATAAGGCTCACAATCTCCAGCTTCAGCTCCACGAGGAATAGTTTGAATGCCCCAAGCAGGTTTTAGAGCACACACAGACATGTCAGCCTTGGCCTGCCCATGGTCTGTTAAAAAAATTCGGTAATACCCACTAGGAATCGGCCCTGCATCGCGTTGGTTGCATTGCTCTGCTATTGACTGCACTCCCGGCATTCCACTCGTTGCTCGAAAGACTTGTGTATTCCAATCTATTCTCTGCCCATCGTATAGTAGTTGATATTGCATTATTATCTCTCCCTAATAATTCCATCAAGTCTAAAATAGATATATGAAACTTATACGAAAATAATAAATTATTTCATTTTTTACAAATAGCTATAAGGCTTAAATAAGACAATGGTGAGAGCAATTTACAGCACACAAAAAAACACGCCTCAAATGAAGCGTGCTTTTCTATCTTAACGATGTATTGTGTGGGCAATACTCAATCAGTGTTGTGCTTAAGCTCAACACCAATAAAATAATTACTCAGCGTCAGCTACGTCGTCAACTTCAGGACGGTCAACTAGTTCCATGAAAGCCATAGGAGCGTTGTCACCTTGACGGAAGCCCATCTTAAGAACGCGTGTGTAACCACCGTTACGCTCTTTGTAGCGAGGACCAATAACGTCAAATAATTTAACAACTGCATCACGGTCGCGTAGACGAGCAAATGCTAAACGCTTGTTGGCTAAAGTTGGTTCTTTAGCTAAAGTGATTAGAGGCTCGATTACACGGCGTAATTCTTTGGCTTTAGGCAAGGTTGTTTTGATTGCTTCATGTTCGATCAATGATACTGACATGTTGCGGAACATAGCCAAACGATGGCTGCTAGTACGATTTAATTTACGTAAACCACTACGGTGACGCATAATATTTCCTTTTGAATCTAAAGTTATGCTTGTTAAATAACAAGCAGTGAATCGGTTCTTCTATCCTTCGTGATATGAGTCACAACGGCGGTCCGACTTGGTTTTTATTGCCTCACTGAACCATTCAGTGAGGTCAATATAGGGTATAAAGCTGGTTAAAATGTCTTAATAAGGCGAATTAAGGACGCTCTAAACCTGCTGGTGGCCAGTTCTCAAGCTTCATGCCTAGAGATAAGCCACGGGCTGTAAGTACATCTTTAATTTCGTTAAGTGACTTACGACCCAAGTTAGGAGTTTTAAGAAGTTCGTTCTCAGTACGTTGGATAAGATCACCAATGTAGTAAACATTTTCTGCTTTCAAGCAGTTAGCTGAACGAACGGTTAATTCTAGATCATCGACTGAGCGTAACAAGATTGGATCAATCTGTGGTGTGCCGCGTGCTGGTGCTTCGTAAGCTTCTGTAGCGCCTTCAAGAGCTGCAAATACAGAGATTTGATCCATAAGGATACGTGCTGCTTGACGAACAGCTTCTTCAGGTGTGATAACACCATCAGTTTCAATATCTAAAACTAATTTATCCAAGTCGGTACGTTGTTCAACACGGGCGCTTTCAACTTCGTAGCTAACGCGACGAATTGGGCTGAAAGATGCGTCCAATACGATACGACCTAATGTGTGCTGACGGTCTTCCATCAATGCACGCACGTTACCTGGAACATAACCACGACCTTGCTCAACTTTAATGGTCATTTCTAATTTACCATTCTCAGTTAAGTGAGCGATTTCGTGATCAGGATTAATAATTTCTACATCGTGTGGAAGTTCGATATCGCTTGCTAATACTGGACCAGAGCCAGATTTATTCAACATAAGCGTCACTTCTTCACGATTGTGTAATTTGAATACTACACCTTTTAAGTTAAGAAGAATTTCAACAACATCTTCTGTAACGCCTGGCAAGCTTGAGTACTCGTGCACAACACCATTAATCGTAACTTCTGTTGGCGCATAGCCTGTCATAGAAGACAATAGAATGCGGCGTAATGCATTACCAAGTGTGTGACCAAAACCGCGTTCAAACGGCTCCATAATCACTTTAGCGTGATTATCAGAAATAGCATTCACGTTAATTGTACGTGGCTTTAAGAAAGCTTGAGACATATCAATTCCTTGTCAATACCCTCGGCTCGTTACACCGATAAGGCTGATGGATGAATAAAAAAGTGTGGTAAAACTTGCTGGCTACTATACAGTGCAGCAAAGCCTATAATTATACTGTTTTTCTTTGTGATTACAAAGACTTAAGTGATAAAAAAGGCAAAAAAAGATAAAAAAACACAGCAAGATAAACTTGCTGTGTTTTTTGTGCACGTGTGTATTAACGAGAATACAATTCAACAACGAGTGATTCGTTGATGTCACGAGCTACGTCAGCGCGATCTGGAGCAGATTTAAATGTACCAGTTAGTTTGCTTGGGTCTACGTCAACCCATTGTGGCAAGCCTAAGCTAGTCGCTAAATCCATAGATTCCTTGATGCGAGCTTGACCTTTTGATTTCTCACGAACAGAAATCACATCACCAGCTTTGATAAGCATAGATGGGATATCTGCTTTACGACCGTTAAGTTCAATCGCACCGTGGCTCACTAATTGGCGAGCTTCTGCGCGTGTTGAACCGTAACCCATACGGTATACAACGTTGTCTAAACGTGATTCTAGCAATTGAATCAGGGTCTCGCCAGTGTTACCACGACGACGCTCAGCTTCAGTAAAGTATTTACGGAATTGTTTTTCTAAAACACCGTACATACGTTTAAGTTTTTGCTTTTCACGTAATTGTGTACCGAAGTCAGATGTACGTGCACCAGAAGTGCGGCCGTGCTGACCAGGCTTAGCTTCAAATTTACATTTCGAATCTAGAGGGCGACGTGCGCTCTTCAAGAATAGATCGATACCTTCACGACGTGAAAGCTTACATTTTGGACCAGTATATCGTGCCATTATGTTCCCTTTAAATGATTAGATACGGCGGCGTTTTGGAGGGCGGCAACCGTTATGCGGAACTGGCGTGATGTCTGAAATGCTGGTAATTTTGATACCAAGTGCATTAAGTGCACGAATTGACGATTCACGACCTGGGCCTGGGCCTTTTACGCGAACATCAAGTGTCTTGATACCATATTCCAATGCTACACGTCCCGCTGACTCGGCTGCAACCTGCGCTGCAAAAGGCGTCGATTTACGTGAGCCTTTAAAGCCCGCGCCACCCGACGTCGCCCATGACAAGGCATTGCCTTGACGGTCAGTAATTGTGATGATTGTGTTGTTAAAAGAGGCGTGAACGTGTGCGATACCGTCCGTTACCACTTTTCTAATTTTTTTACGTGCGCGTGCTGCGCCGCTAGAAGCTTTCGCCATATTTAGCTACTCCGATTATTTCTTCAATGATTGAGCTGCACGACGCGGTCCTTTACGTGTGCGCGCATTCGTACGAGTGCGCTGACCGCGCACTGGCAGTCCACGTCTGTGGCGTAAACCACGATAAGTTCCTAAGTCGATTAAGCGTTTAATCGAAAGTTGTACTTCACGTCGCAAATCACCCTCGATCGTGAACTCACCAAGTTGCTCACGAATTTTTTCGAGTTCTGCGTCGGTCAAATCCTTAACTTTCTTGTTAGTTGGTACACCTGATGCTTCGCAAATTTGACGAGAGCGGGTGCGTCCAATACCAAAAATAGCGGTTAAACCGATTTCAGCGTGCTGATGCGGCGGAATGTTAATGCCTGCTATACGGGCCATGACTGTTCCTCGTTATTTCTCTTTAACGTTAGGGGATTAACCCTGACGTTGCTTATGACGTGGATCTGTACAAATTACTCGTACAACTCCGTGACGTTTAATGATCTTGCAATTACGGCAGATCTTTTTAACCGATGCCATTACCTTCATTGGTTGACTCCTGAAATTTCCACTTATTTAGAGCGGAATACGATTCTAGCACGAGATAGGTCATAGGGGGTTAATTCCACTGTAACTTTATCTCCTGGGAGAATCCGAATATAGTGCATACGCATTTTGCCGGAAATATGTCCTAAAACAATATGACCATTTTCCAGCTTTACGCGGAAAGTTGCATTGGGGAGGTTCTCAAGAACCTCACCTTGCATTTGGATGACGTCGTCCTTTGCCATGATTTTTAATTACCTCATTGGTAGACCAGTGCCGCGGAAATTTGATTTCTTAAGCAGTGAATCATATTGGTGCGACATCATGTAGGCTTGTACTTGAGCCATAAAATCCATAGTAACCACTACAATAATTAGTAGCGAGGTACCACCGAAGTAGAACGGTACGTTTTGCCATTGCATACGTAAGAACTCTGGAACTAAACACACTAAGGTGATATAGATCGCGCCAACTAAGGTTAAACGCATGAGGATCTTATCGATGTATTTGGCAGTTTGTTGACCTGGACGAATACCTGGAACAAACGCACCACTTTTCTTCAAGTTATCTGCTGTTTCACGGCTATTAAACACTAAGGCTGTATAGAAGAAACAGAAGAAAATGATTAAGGCTGTAAATACAGTAATATAAAGCGGCTGACCTGGTTGCAATGCGTTAGATAAATCGCTTAACCAGCGAATCGGATTTGCACTGGATACCCAATTAGCAATGGTTGCCGGGAACAAAATAATTGAAGAAGCAAAGATCGGCGGAATAACACCAGCCATATTGATCTTCAGTGGTAAGTGTGAACTTTGACCACCATATACTTTGTTACCTACTTGGCGCTTGGCATAGTTCACCGTAATACGGCGTTGACCACGCTCTACAAACACCACCAATGCTGTCACGGCGACCACTAACACTAAAATTAATAGTGCAGCGATTGTACCGATCTGATTTTGGCTAACCAACTCGAACATGGTGGCCATTGCCGAAGGTAAACCAGCCACAATACCTGCAAAAATCAGGATTGAAATACCATTACCTAAACCACGCTCTGTAATCTGTTCGCCTAACCACATTACAAACATCGTACCAGTCACTAATGTAACGATAGTCGTAAATACAAACATGTAGCCTGTGCTATAAACTAGATTCGGATACGATGCTGTATATGCTTGTAATGTAGAAGCAATACCAAAGGCCTGCAGCAAAGCCAGGACAACTGTCCCATAACGAGTGTACTGGGTAATCTTACGACGACCTGATTCACCCTCTTTCTTCAAAGCCTCAAGTGATGGCACTACTGCCGTCATCAATTGCATAATGATCGACGCCGAAATATACGGCATGATACCTAATGCAAATACTGAGAAGCGCTCTAATGCACCACCCGAGAACATGTTGAAAAACCCAATAATACCACTTGACTGTGCGTCAAATAACTCACGCATCGCGGTCGGATTAATACCCGGAACCGGGATGTGTGTTCCGAGACGGAACACAAGTAGTGCTAATATTAGGAACACAAGACGCTGTCTTAAGTCGCCATATTTCTTACTGCCACCTTGACTTGTTGTCTGCGCTTTAGCCACATTTACCCCTTAATTAAGCAAGTGAACCGCCGGCTGCTTCTACTGCAGCACGTGCACCCGCTGTCGCAGTAATACCTTTCAGTACCACTTTACGAGACAGTTCGCCTGATTTAATGACCTTAACGTAACGTACGGCTTGGCCAATTACACCAGCTTGCTTTAAAACTTGTACGTCGACTTCATCAGCAGTTAAACGCTCTAAATCAGATAAACGAACTTGTTCGTATAAGTGTTGATTTAAAGAGGTAAAACCACGTTTTGGTAAACGACGTTGTAAAGGCATTTGACCACCTTCAAAGCCAACTTTATGGAAGCCGCCTGAACGTGATTTTTGACCTTTGTGACCGCGACCACCAGTTTTGCCGAAGCCAGAACCGATACCGCGACCTACGCGACGTCGTTCTTGCTTACTGCCTTCTGCTGGCGCTAACGTGTTGAGTTGCATTTCTGACATCTCTATTCCTTTATGCTTCCGAAACTTTAACTAGGTAATCCACTTTACGGATCATCCCACGAACTTCGGGAGTATCAAGTAACACGCGGCTGCTATTGACTTTACCTAAGCCTAAACCACGAACTGTTGCGCGGTGATCGCTCTTAGTACCAATAACAGAACGCACTAATGTTACTTTAATTTGTTTATTCTGTGCCATGATCTTATCCTAGGATCTCTTCAACAGACTTACCGCGTTTTGCTGCAACATCACTTGGAGTCATGCAAGCGTTAAGACCGTTTAAGGTTGCACGAACTAAGTTGTATGGGTTGCTAGAACCTAAGCTCTTAGCTACAACGTTACGTACGCCCATTACTTCGAAAATAGCACGCATTGGACCACCAGCGATAACGCCAGTACCTTCAGCGGCAGGAGAAATTAGAACGGTTGATGCACCGTGCTTACCTACAACAGTATGATGTAACGTACCATTGTTTAGAGGAACTTTCTTCATGCCACGACGAGCCTGTTCCATTGCTTTCTGAACAGCAACAGGAACCTCACGTGCCTTACCTTTACCCATGCCGATGCGACCATCGCCATCACCAACTACGGTTAACGCTGCAAAACTCATGGTGCGACCACCTTTTACTGTTTTGCTGACGCGGTTAACCGCGATCATTTTTTCACGAAAACCGTCATCGCGATCTTGTTCAGGGGCGTTTTTGCCTTGTGCTCTTGCCATTTGACAATCCTTCCTTAGAACTTAAGACCGGCTTCACGCGCAGCTTCAGCTAGCGCCTTAACACGGCCATGATAACGGAAACCCGAACGGTCAAAGGCGACCGATTCGATACCAGCTGCTTTGGCTTTCTCAGCAACACGCTTACCAATTAAGGTAGCAGCTGCGACATTACCACCCGATACTTTATTATCGGCTAACTCTTTACGAACCTCAGGCTCTAGAGTAGAAGCGGCAACTAACACTTTATCGCCTTCTGGCGAAATAATGTTTGCGTAAATGTGCGAATTAGAACGGTGTACAGCTAAACGATGTACATTTAGTTCGCTAATTTTGCGGCGAGTAGCCACTGCACGACGCAAACGAGATACTTTCTTATCCATGATTGTTCCTTGTCTGCGCTATTATTTCTTCTTAACTTCTTTGATGAGAACTGTTTCATCAGCGTAACGAACACCTTTACCTTTGTAAGGCTCTGGC
This sequence comes from uncultured Pelistega sp., assembly GCA_964346715.1. GTDB lineage: Bacteria > Pseudomonadota > Gammaproteobacteria > Burkholderiales > Burkholderiaceae_B > Taylorella. The sequence continues at coordinate 9,469 of CAYFVY010000009.1, forward strand.
GGACGGTAACCGCGGATTTTAGCAGCTGTCTGACCAACTACTTGCTTATCGTAACCCTTGATGACAATTTCTGTCTGGCTTGGGCACTCGGCTTTAACACCGGCTGGTAGTGGGTGGATCACATCGTGAGAGAAGCCTAGCTCTAGTTTCAATGCTTCACCTTGAACGGCAGCACGGAAACCCACACCAATTAATGTTAAGCGACGCTCAAAACCTTTGCTCACGCCAACAACCATGTTGTTAACTAGAGCACGTAGCGTGCCAGACATTGCCTTGGCGTGACGGCTATCATTAGTTACTGCAAAAGTAATTTTGCCGTCGTCTAATGTAATAGCAACATCGCCACTTAGGGCTTGATTCATTTCACCTAGTGGACCTTTAACATTGATGTTATCGGCAGCGATTTTAACTTCAACGCCGCTAGGTACGGTAACTGGATTCTTAGCAATACGTGACATAGACATATTAATTCTCCTTATGCCACATAGCACAATACTTCACCACCTACGCCTTCTGAACGTGCTTTACGATCAGTCATAACACCGCGTGAGGTAGATACGATTGCAACACCAAGACCATTCATCACTTGAGGAATGCTTGTACGACCTTTGTAGATACGCAAACCAGGGCGTGATACGCGCTCAATACGCTCGATCACAGGTTGGTTATTGTAATAACGTAAGGCGATCTCAAGTTCTGGTTTAGCCTTGTCACCTTTAATTTCGTAGTTATCAATATAGCCTTCTTCTTTCAGCACAGCAGCGATTGCTACTTTAAGCTTTGAGGAGGGCATAGATACTGATACTTTTTCGACTTGTTGTGCATTACGAATGCGAGTCAACATGTCGGCGATTGGATCGCTCATGCTCATATTCTTTCTCCTACCAGCTTGCTTTAGTCATACCAGGCACTTCACCACGCATAGCCATCTCACGTAGTTTGTGACGAGTTAAACCAAATTTGCTGAAAACGCCACGTGGGCGGCCAGTAATTACGCAACGATTACGCACGCGTGTTGGGTTAGCATTACGCGGTAATTGTTGTAGTTTCAAGCGCGCTAAATAGCGCTCTTCATCTGATTTTGATTGATCGTTGATAATCGTTACTAACGCTAAACGCTTAGCAGCAAATTTTTCTACTAATTTAGCGCGTTTGATATCACGATTGATGAGTGATAGTTTTGCCACGTCATCGCCCCTTAGTTACGAAACGGGAAGCTGAAGCCTTTCAATAGGGCTTTTGCTTCGTCGTCAGTCTTAGCAGTTGTTGTGATGCTGATGTTCAGACCACGTAAAGCATCAATTTTGTCGTATTCAATTTCAGGGAAAATGATTTGCTCTTTCACCCCTACGTTGTAGTTACCACGACCATCAAATGCACGACCTGAGATACCACGGAAGTCACGTACACGTGGCAACGCAATGGTAACTAAGCGATCTAGGAACTCATACATGCGGCGACCGCGTAGAGTTACCATACAACCGATAGGATAGTTTTCACGGATTTTAAAACCTGCAATCGCTTTGCGGGTTTTAGTGATTACTGGTTTTTGACCTGCAATTTTTGTCAAATCTGATACAGCGTGCTCGATAACTTTTTTATCGGCAACAGCTTCAGATAGACCCATGTTCAAAGTGATTTTGGTAATGCGAGGCACTTCCATATCACTTTCATAGTTAAATTGCTTCTTAAGATCAGCAGCAATCTTGTCTTTATATAAATCTTGGAATCGAGACATTTTTACTTCGCCCCTTAAGCTTTAACGCCAACGACTTCGCCGTTGGAGCGGTAAATGCGAACTTTATGACCGTCAACCTCTTTAATACCTACGCGGTCAGCTTTACCTGTCGCTGGATTAAAGATAGCAATATTAGAGATGTGGATAGGCATTGTTTTAGCAACGATACCGCCTTGATCTCCGGTCATAGGATTTGGTCTTTGGTGCTTCTTAACTACGTTTACACCTTCAACTAGCACGTGATCTGCATCAACGCGAGCTAGTACTACGCCGCGACGCTTTTTGTCACGACCAGTGATAACGATAACTTCATCACCTTTACGAATTTTATTCATTGCCAGCCCCTTAGATCACTTCTGGCGCCAATGAAACGATCTTCATAAAGCGCTCAGTACGCAATTCGCGTGTTACTGGGCCGAAGATACGAGTACCGATTGGCTCTAATTTGGCATTAAGCAATACAGCTGCATTACCGCCGAAACGGATTAATGAGCCATCTTTACGACGAACACCTTTGGCAGTACGCACTACTACTGCATTGTAAATTTCGCCTTTCTTGACGCGACCGCGTGGAGCTGCATCTTTAACGGTAACTTTAATAATGTCACCGATAGCAGCATAACGGCGCTTTGAGCCGCCAAGCACTTTAATGCACATAATACGGCGTGCACCAGTGTTGTCAGCCACGTCTAGCGTGCTTTGCATTTGGATCATGATTATTCCTGTTCCAACTTAGTTACATTAACCCTCTAATTAAAGAGAGTTTCCCATTTACATATAACCAGTTTTGGGCCCGTATGAATAAGGACTTATGTCTTACGGCCCCACGTCCGATTACGCAACTCGCTCAGCAACTTGTTCAATTTCTGAACCACATATTATGTGACTGAATCACGCGCCATCTGACGTGCCTGGTTATTCACCAACTTACCGTAAAAACATAACCACACCCTATCCGGGTTTGATTCTTATTCGGGTTTGATTCTGTTTATTTAACTCTACCTATATCAGGTAGACTATAAATTCTAGACTATATTTATAACCATTGCAAGCATTTAGGCCTAGAAAATGCACTTTTTCCGTTTTAAAACAACAAATTAAGCCTTTTCAGATGCTCTCAGCTTTATTTAAAAGTCCCTAGTCTTATTTTTAGTGTACTTTAATAGCCTCGCCCACGACTTTGATTTTTTATTTTTTTACTTTTATTTTCACTATAATCGCTTTGTTTTATTCAAAAGCTCATATATTTTTTTATTAATATATAATTATGGCACAAGCAAAGTCAGGTTTTACTGACTTTTTACAACTCTAGGGGTATCATTTAGAGATAGTATGTTTATTAATACTACTTTTTTATTTAAAGTGAACAATTTTATGAGCACTCAAGAGCCTAACGTTACACCGGTCTATCAACTGATTAAAGAAGCGGTTATTCAAAATATCATGAATAACGTTTGGACGCCTGGCACACAAATTCCTTCTGAGGCTGCGCTTTGCCATCAGTTTAATGTTTCACGCATGACTGTAAATAAGGCTCTACGTGAGCTGGCTAATGAGGGGATTGTAACGCGCCATCAAGGCGCAGGCACATATGTTGCAGAACCTAAATACCAAACAACCTTGGTTAAAATTCCTAATATTGTCCAAGAAATTCAAGATCGCGGTCATAAGCATAGTGTCAACCTTATTGCTCAAGAAACTCGTCAACTCACCGCTAAGCAAGCTAATGAGCTAAAGCTTAATGGCGAAGTCACCTTATTCTATACATGCTTATTACACTTTGATGGGGATAAACCAATACAGCTTGAGGAGCGTTATGTTAACCCTAAGGTATTTCCTAATTATTTAGAGCAAGATTGGCGTCAGATGACTCCACATGAATACCTAATGCGCGAAGCACCGATTCCCACCGGTGAATATATTATTGAATTGCGCAGCCCGAGTACCACAGTTTCTAAGGCACTTAGAATCCACGCTAACGAGCCTTGTCTTGTGCTCAGTCGCTGGGCGTGTGTGAATAATGAATATGCTTCTTCGTGCATTTTATGGCACCCAGGACAGAGCTACAAGTTCAAAGGCATTTTTTAAGCTTAGGCATGCAACACAGGCATGCCTAAGCCTTTTTCACTACACCTCTCCCGTAGTTCGAGCTGCTCTACCGCGTAACCACTCTAGGGTTAATAGCATCGCAATAGAGCACAAAATTAATAAAGTAGCGACCGCTGCTATTCCCGGACTTAAGTTTTCACGAATACCACTAAACATCACACGCGGGATAGTGTATTGATCGGGACCAGCAATAAATAAGGTCATCACCACTTCATCGAATGAGGTACCGAATGCAAACAATCCACCAGAAATCACGCCAGGAGCGATAATCGGTAGAGTCACTTTAAAAAAAGCGCGCGTCGGAGAAGCTCCCAAGCTTAAGGCTGCCTTATACAAGTTCTGATTAAAACCTTCTAGCGTGGCAAGAACAGTAATCAGGACAAATGGCACACCTAATACAGCATGCATTAGAATTAAGAGCAGCAAGTTATTCGCCATCCCTAAGGGGGCAAAAAACAAATACGCTGCTACACCGACCACCACCACAGGCACGACCATGGGCGAGATTAAAAGACTCATTAAAAAGGCTTTGCCACGAAAATTCGCATGATTAAAGCCTAGAGCCGCTAAGGTGCCTAATACCATGGCAATAAAAGTAGCAAACGGCGCAACGATCAAGGTGTTCTTCAGGCCTAACATCCAGCTTGGAGAGTTCCATATGCTCTCGTACCAGCGCATGGAGTAATTCTCGATTGGATAGACGAGAAAAGAGCTATCGCTAAATGATAGCGGCACAATCACGAGGATTGGCGTAATCAGAAAGATAAGAATCAGCCCACACAAGATGCGATGCGTATAAAACCAGATAGTTTCACTCAAGGTTCGATAAACTTTCGTACTCATAATCATAAACCCATTTTCGCTGTGCCGACGAGACGGGTATACACACCGTAAAGTAGCATCGTTGCAATCATTAAGAACAGACCTAAGGCAGCAGCCAAGCCCCAATTAATGGAAATATTGGTATAAAAGGCGATGAAGTAACTAATCATCTGATCCTTTGGCCCGCCAAGTAAAGCTGGGGTGATATAGTAGCCAATGGATGAAATGAAGACCAATAGACAACCTGCACTGACACCCGCCACTGTTTGTGGGAAATAGACCTTCCAGAAGCTGACGATGGGATGGCAACCCATTGACACTGCCGCACGCACATAGGTCGGTGATATGCCCTTCATCACGCTATAGATAGGTAAAATCATAAATGGCAGCATAATATGTACCATGGAGATATACACCCCTATCCGATTAAATACGAGTTCCATGGGTTGCTCAACCACGCCACTCCACATGAGAAAACCATTGATTAAGCCACCGTTCTGCAGTAAGACAATCCAGGCTGCAGTACGTACCAATAGGGACGTCCAAAACGGCAACAACACAAAGATCATCAGCAGATTACTCGTGCGCGCTGGCAAGGTGGCTAATAAATAAGCAAGCGGATACGCCAAGAGCAGAGTACATAAGGTCACGACCAAAGCAATCATAAAGGTGCGCATATAAATATCAATAAAGATTGATTGCTCTGCAGGCGCCTTAACAATTTGATTATTATCGTTTCGACTTAAATCCATCGCCGACAGCAAATAAAACTGGCTGTAATGGCTATTATTGCGTTTTAAAATTGTCCAATAACCCTGCTCACCCCAACGCGCATCTATCTTAATAAAAGCTTCTCGAGCGCTAGCTCCGTTCTCACTATCAAGTTTTAGAGGCAGGCGGCGGAGGGTCTTAGAAACTAATGAGCGATAACCTGGCTCCTCATAGTTTAGGCGACGCATCAGCTCACCCGTGGTTTGGTTTTCTTTAGCAACGGTCAACTCTTGCGCCAAAGCAAGATAAGTTGCCTCAGGTATTGGTGTGCCCTCTTGCCATTGCTCCAGGCTCTGTAGTGTATTTGGTATAACACTAATGACTTCATCACTCTGAACGCTTTTGCCCAGGAATGAAGTAATGGGTACGATAAACATCAAAAAAAGAAACAAGGTCAATGGTAATACCAAGGCCAATGCTTTCCATTTTTGGCGACGTGAGGCTTTATTGAATTTCTTTTGTAATAAGCCCGCCTCTATAGGTGCTTGCAAGGTACTTACTTGATTCATCACCGTCTCCTAGTGCGATAGTCGCTTTTAAGCCAATTCTTGAATAGGATCTAGAATACGCAGATATTCACGCATCCAACCAACGGTCACTGGTGTGCCTTCGGCAAGCCCAGGGTCGGTTAAAGAAATGGCTTGTTTAACATAGAAAGCTGGTGTGCTTTCAAGCTCAATACGAATACGTACATGATCACCAAAATAGATAATCTCGCGCACAACGCCTTGCGATATATGATCTACTTGACCCTCTTGCGGATTTAAGATGGCGCGCTCAGGACGAATTGACATACTTGCGCGATCACCCAAAGCCAAGCGCTTATTAGCAATAACACCTTGAACGACACGACCACTCGCCAAGGTAATCTCACCATAATCACCATTAATCTGGCTAATAACACCACTTAGGCGATTATTTTCACCGATAAAGTTGGCAACAAACGAGGTTACTGGACGCTCGTACAGCTCCAGCGGAGAGTCAATTTGTTGAATTTCACCATCATTAAATACTGCCACTCGATCAGACATGGTTAGCGCCTCACCCTGATCATGAGTCACGTAGACGACCGTAATCCCTAGCTTCTCATGCAAATGCTTAATTTCAATTTGCATATGCTCACGCAATTGTTTATCCAATGCACCTAGAGGTTCATCCATCAACACGAGTTGCGGCTCAAATACTAAGGCACGTGCTAGGGCAACACGCTGTTGTTGACCACCTGACATCTGTCCTGGATGGCGGTTAGCAAAAGCCTCTAACTGTACCATCGCTAAGGCATGCTTCACCCGCTGCTCTATCTCGGACTTATTCAATTTACGCACTTTCAGGGGGAACGCTAAGTTCTCAGCCACGGTCATATGCGGAAATAAAGCGTAGTTTTGAAACACCATGCCAATATTACGCTTATGCGGGGGGACATTATTCAAAGAGTGGCCATTGAGTTCAATCGTGCCAGAGGTAGGCGTCTCAAACCCTGCAAGCATCATCAAGCTGGTGGTTTTGCCTGAGCCAGATGGACCTAATAAGGTCAAAAACTCACCCTCTCTAATCTCTAAATTGAGATCCTTAACGATCATATTGCGACCATCATAGCTTTTTTGTACGTTGCTGAAACGCACCAGAACATCATGCCCTGATTTGTCTGATCTTTTCATTATTTTCTCGTTTATACACACGCTAAACCTTCACTTAACAAGGCTAAAAATCCCTGTAAATAAACGGTATACCGTGAGAATACAAAATTCTAGTCAGCAACAAAGCCACGCCGAGACTCTTCATGTGGTCATCGATTATTCGTGGCTTTGCCTCCTTTTTATGCGCTGTTTTTGTAGTTAATGCGTATTACTTCGCAACTAGCTCTTTATACACTTTATCAATGGCATTGCGTAATACATCAACCATCACATCAACCTCTTGCTCTGTGATGATGAGTGGAGGGCAAAATGCCACCGCATCCGCAATATTGCGCACAATCACACCGTTATCCTGCATGTCTTTGCCAACGGCGATACCAAGCTGTCCTGGTGTTTCTAGACCTTTTTTCTGGGCTTTATCAGCGACTAATTCCACAGCGGCAATTAAGCCTACACCACGAATCTCGCCAACCATTGGGTGGTCTTCAAGTTCGCGTAAACGCTTAAACATATGTTCACCAACTTTCGCCGCATGCTCAACCAGATTACGCTCTTGAATAATATTCAAGTTCTCAATCCCAACAGCAACCGCCACAGGGTGACCACCCGCCGTAAAGCCATGACCTAAGACGCCAATCTTATTACTTTCATCAGCAATCGGCTCAAACACTTTATCGTTCAACAGAATCGCCGATAGTGGTTGGTAGGAAGAAGAAATCTGCTTAGACAGAACCATGATATCGGGCTGTAAATTGAAGGTCGTACTTGCGAACATATTCCCGGTACGGCCAAAACCACAAATCACTTCATCAGCAATAAACAAAATATCGTATTTTTTCAGTACGGCTTGGATTTTTTCCCAATACGTTGCCGGCGGTACAATCACACCACCCGCGCCCATAACGGGTTCAGCAATAAAGGCGGCGATCGTATCCGCACCTTCACGTAGAATCATATCTTCCAAATCTTGCGCCATACGTGTAGCAAATTGCTCTTCAGTCTCACCCTCTTTACCTTCGCGCCAGTAATGTGGGCAGCTAGTATGCAGGATGCCAGCAATCGGCAAGTCAAATCCCTTATGGTTGGGCAATAAACCCGTCAAGCTTGCTGAGGCAATGGTCACACCGTGATAGGCACGTTGGCGGCTAATGATTTTTTTCTTTTGCGGCTGGCCAAGCGCATTCGAGCGATACCAAAGCAACTTAACCACGGTATCATTCGCTTCAGAACCCGAGTTAGTGAAGAAAACCTTACTCATTGGTACTGGACAGGCATCAATTAATTGCTTAGCAAATAGAGCCGCCATCTCATGCGTTTTGTGTGTGAACTGATGATAAAAAGGCAGCTCTTTAAATTGACGCATCGCTGCATCGACTAGGCGCTGTTCACTAAAGCCTAGAGCCACGCTCCATAAACCTGCCATCGCTTCGATATAACGATTACCGTGAATATCTTCTACATAAACACCATCACCCTTACTAATAACTAAAGGACCTTGTTCCTGATGTTTACGCGCATTGGTATACGGGTGTAGGTGATAGCGAATATCATCATTCTCTTGTTGATTAAAAGACGTCGTCATGTATTTCTCCAATTTCTTAGGGCTGCTGTAATGGTCTCAATAAATAACTCAAGCAAGCCATTTACCATTAAATTACACCAAGATTAAACCTAATTGAGGTACATGGCTAGTGTATTTATTGCGGCCTGAACTATTCTCGAGACACTTTCTTATCTTTATCCTAAGTCATAACATGACAAATTGGCTATATCCACTTATTTGCATTCTATCAGTCCATTCAAATCACTCTTAAAAATACATATAAGCCTTTGATTTAAAAGTAATTATATTAACTAATGGAAAACCATAACTAGGGCATTCACCAATACTAAGAAGCCCTCAAAAACTCAGTTTTAGTAAAATTTATTGGACTTATACCTATCTAGCCAACTCTCGTTCGGCCTCTATAAAAACTTGCTGTAAGCGCAAGACACCAGCTGGGATCTTGGCCGTTTGCACACCTCCATAACCAAGCACTAATTCCAAACCCTTAGGTTTCACCGTACGATAGTGCGGAGGTCGCACAACAATATTGTAGCGTTTGGCATGTTCTGAGAACTGCTCATAACTGAGTGGAGAATCAAAGCTTGCCAAGACATGCATACCAGACTTACTCGCTGAAATCCTAATCTTATCGCCAAAGACTTGTAGTAGTGTCTGGCGGAATAACTCGCCCCGCTCATAATAGATGGCACGCATTTTCTTAATATGGCGATAAAAATGCCCCTCATTAATAAACTCAGCCATTGCAGCTTGCAAGGGTAGCATACCAGGTAGATAGAGATTAGAAACAGCGCGGCGCAAAGCATGCGTTAGGCTATACGGCACCACCATATAACTGAGGCGAATTCCTGCAAACATGGTCTTACTAAAGGTGCCAAAATAAATCACTCGCTGATCCTTATCCATGCTTTGTAGCGTAGGTAAATTTAGGCACTCATGACGAAACTCAGCATTGTAATCATCTTCAATTAACCATAAGTTTCGCTCTTTCGCCAGGCGTAGTAAATGCGCTCTGCGCTCTGCAGACATCACAATTCCAGTGGGGTATTGATGCGCCGGAGAGACATAGATGAACTTAGCCTTAGCATTAATCATCTCATCCCTTAAGTCGATTCCCTCATCATCGAGAGGAATGCTACGAACCACTAAACCAGCCGCCTCAAAGATTGACTGTGTGGCCCAATGCGCGGGATCTTCGACAAAAGCCTCTTCCCCAGGGTCACTTAACATACGTGCGCATAAGTCCACTGACTGTGGAGTCCCAAAGGTCACGATCACTTGCTCAGGATCACAATGCAGTGAACGCGAAACCGATAAATACGAAGCAATTGCTCGACGTAATTCAATATAGCCACCGGAATCCGCATAGCTAGAGAGGTCATAATATTTTTTGGAGTAATATCGGGCAAGAATTTTGCGCCATAAATAAAATGGAAATGCTTCAATATCAGCAATCCCTGGGACAAACTCACCATAAGGCTGAGGTGGACTACCCTCTCTCAAGAGTAACTTAGCACCACGCTCTGAGTACACCCATGGGGCTGGTTCAGAAAGATTTGGTGGAGTTTTTAAGGGAGTCACAACCTTCGATACATAGGTGCCACTGCCTTTTTTACTATATAAATACCCCTCAGAAACGAGCCGCTCGTACACCAAAGAAACCGTAATCCGCGATATATCCACTTCTTTACTTAAGAAGCGCGATGAGGGCAACTTACAATCCAGTGGCAATTTGCCTGCATTAATCGCATCGTGAATAATTTGATAGAGCTGACGCTGTAGTGGAATCTCGCTCTGGCGATTGAGTTTCTCCAGCACAAGGTCACTTAAAGGGATCTCAAACATGATGTAGAGTAGCTTTCAAAAGAAGAATTATGCCTTAGTTTTACCACTAGCAAGCATAAATTTCATTATTGCGACAATCTTAAGGGAAAACCACTAACTTCGCTCAATTCGCCATAAAGCTTAAGTTTTCAAGGCAAAACACAAGTCAAGTTCGCTTAACTCCCCTTAGCAAAAAACTGGCCTTATAAATTTACAATTTTGACCATTAGCCAAGTTCTAAATTTAGCATTACCATAAACACCTGCAGTATCTTTTATATGACAAAGAGGTTAATTATGTTTAAATTTACATCAACGGCTTTAAAAACTAGTCTATTATTAGCCGCCTCCTGTGCAACTGCTTCAGCACAAAGCATCACGGTTGTTGCTTTTGGTGGCGAAGGCCAAGCAGCACAAGCACCTGCTTACTATGAACCCTTTGAGAAAGCGACTGGTGTTAAAGTCGTAGCCGCTGAATACAACGGCGAATTGGGTAAGGTCAAAAGTATGGTCGACACAAATAGTGTCCAATGGGATATTGTTCAAGCAGAGTCTCCAGAGTTGGAGCGTGGCTGTTCTGAAGGCCTATTTGAAAAACTTGATTACAGCAAAATTATGCCGCGTGATGCCTTTATTGAGCATGCGGCACACGATTGTGGCGTAGGTACTATTGTGTGGTCAGTGGCGATGGCTTACGACACCGAAAAAATTAAAGATGCACCAAGCTCTTGGGCAGACTTCTGGAACGTTGAAAAATATCCAGGTAAGCGCGGCTTACGCAAAGGCGCTAAATACAGTTTAGAGTTCGCCTTAATGGCTGATGGTGTCGATCCTAAAGATGTCTACGAAGTGCTTGGCACACCAGAAGGGGTAGACCGTGCCTTCAAGAAACTGGACGAGCTTAAACCGCATATTCAATGGTGGGAGTCAGGTGCTCAACCTCAGCAATACTTAGTGGCTGGCGATGTTGTCATGTCTTCTGCTTATAATGGCCGTGTGACACAAGCCATCAAAAAAGACAATCGCCCTCTTGCCTTAGTTTGGCCTGAAAGCATCTACGCGATTGATTTCTGGGCAATTCCAAAAGGCAGCAAAAACGTAGAGCACGCCCATAAGTTCATTCAGGTAGCTAGCGAAACTCAGAACTTAACACATTACGCGTCCCTAATGCCTTATGGTCCGACCACGAAAGAATCGGTTAAAGCGCTATCCCCTGAGCTAGCCGCAACACTACCAAGTTCGGAGAAAAACATGGAAAAAGCCTTAGCGCTCGATGTTGATTTCTGGACGGATTATGGCGAGTCACTTGAGCAACGCTACAACTCTTGGGTAGCACAATAAGCAGCAAGTCCCAATCGACTTAGGATGCGAGCAGTTTTTCATTCTTATTTGTTTTTTTATAAGGTTAAAAGGATTTATGAGCAATTACCCTGCTTTAAGTTTATATATTGATGGTGAGTTTCTTTCGGGTGAAGGACGCAAAACACAAGATATTATCAATCCTGCTACAGCACAGGTAATTGCTCAACTGCCGCATGCTAGTCAAGAGGATTTAGATCGTGCACTACACGCTGCTGAACGCGCATTTGCTAGCTGGAAGCACAGCTCTCCCATGGAGCGCTCTGCCATTTTACGCAAGGCTGCTCAGTTATCTCGTGAGCGTGCCAAAGAAATTAGTTTAAATATGACCTTGGACCAAGGTAAACCACTCGCAGAGTCTTTTGCAGAAATTACATCTTGCGCTGACCACTGTGATTGGCATGCCGAAGAATGTCGTCGTATTTATGGTCGCGTAATTCAACCACGCACACCCAATGTGCGTCAACTTGTTGTACGCGAACCAATTGGTGTCTGTGCCGCCTTCACACCATGGAATTTCCCATATAACCAAGCAATTCGCAAAATTGCCGCTGCCATTGGTGCAGGTTGTACGATTATTCTCAAGGGTCCGGAAGACTCTCCAAGTGCTGTGATGGCAATCGCACAGATTTTCCATGATGCCGGTTTACCTAAAGGCGTCTTAAATATTGTCTGGGGTGAGCCAGCCAAAGTTTCGGATTATCTGATTCGTTCACCGATTGTTCGCAAGATTTCATTTACTGGCTCTGTTCCAGTGGGTAAGCAATTGGCCGCCTTGGCTGGTGCGCATATGAAACGCATCACCATGGAACTCGGTGGCCACTCACCTGTCTTGGTGTTTAAAGATGCGGATATTGATAAAGCCGCCAAGGGTCTTGCTAAATTTAAAATTCGTAACGCGGGTCAAGTTTGTATTTCACCTACCCGTTTTTACGTCGAACGTGCTGCCTATGATCAATTCCTTAGCACCTTCGTAGCTGCACTACAAGCCATCAAGGTCGGTGATGGTACCGCTGAAGGTACTGATATGGGGCCACTCGCTCATGAGCGTCGCGTCGGTACAATGCAAAGCTTTGTTGAAGATGCAAGACAGCGCGGCGCAACGATTGAACTCGGCGGCCAAGCATTAGGCGGTAATGGCTTCTTCTTCCCACCGACCGTACTCACTAATATTAAAGACGACGCTATGGTGATGAATGAGGAGCCCTTCGGCCCACTCGCACCTGTGGTTCCTTTTGATGAGATGGATGAAGTCATTCACCGTGCCAATAGTCTACCTTTTGGCCTGTCGTCGTACGTCTTTACTAATTCCTTGCAGACAGCGACCCATGTCTCTAACTCTCTTGAGGCGGGTATGGTGAATATTAACCATTTTGGATCTGCATTACCTGAGACACCAGTTGGCGGTATTAAAGATAGTGGTATTGGGAGCGAAGGCGGCTCAGAAACCTTTGACGGTTATTTGGTCACTAAATTTATTACGCATGTGTAATTCACTGCTTGCCTATGCAATTGACTGATTAAATCGAAAGTTAACTCAACTAACTAAACGTCAACATTGAATACCGCTTAGCTTGATATTTATAGGGCAAAATAAATACAGTTAAGGCACGCAAAACCTACAGCCAACTAAGGTTTATACTAAGAATGGCTGTAGGTTTTTTTAAACGTTCTTAACAATATACCCACTATTGCAATATACCCATATTCTTATATTTGCTTTGTCAAATAACAAAACAATATTTTATAACTCCTTGATAGCAAGAAAGAATTATTAAAATTTAACCTTAAAATATAGCTAAAGTCAGCGCCATTACTTATCTTTATGACAAAATAAGCACTGTTTTTCTGCGCGTTTACCCGGATAGTGTTTTCTATAATTGCCCTAAGAGTGCCTATTCACCATACTTCAACCGTGAAGTGCCATAAGCACACCTACTAACATTCTTCGCGGCTTATCAAATGAGTGATTTAATTTTAGAAACCAGGCAACTCAGCAAAGAATTTCTTGGCTTTACAGCAGTTAATAAGGTTGACTTACAAGTTAATCGTGGTCATATCCATGCCTTAATTGGCCCCAATGGTGCGGGCAAGACAACGTGCTTTAACTTACTCACCAAGTTTTTGAAACCGAGTTCTGGCGAAATTTTCTTTAATGGTCAAAATATTACTGGAGAGAAGCCAGCACAGATTGCCCGCAAAGGCATTATCCGCTCCTTCCAAATTTCGGCTGTTTTCCCTGAGCTAACGGTGCTTGAGAATGTCCGCATTGGCCTTCAGCGCACTCGTAGCAATACATGGCAGTTTTGGCGTAGTGACGACTCCTTATCCTCGCTCAACAATCGCTGCCGTGAATTGCTCGCTGAGGTTGACCTCTTAGAGTTTGAGAATCATATTACCTCAAACCTACCTTATGGCCGCAAGCGCGCCTTAGAGATTGCAACAACTCTAGGTATGGAGCCGGAACTCATGTTACTTGACGAACCTACTCAAGGCATGGGCCATGAAGACGTAGATCGTATTACCCAGCTCATTAAGAAAGTTAGCTCAGGCCGAACCATTTTAATGGTTGAGCACAATATGAATGTAATCGCCTCGATTGCTGATCGCATCACCGTACTCGCACGTGGCGCGGTATTGGCCGAAGGCAACTATAAGGAAGTTTCAAGTAATCCTGCTGTGATTGAAGCCTATATGGGCACGAGTGCCGATGCACTTGAGGGAGCTCACTAATATGACTACAACACTAAGCCCTACATCATCAACCAATCAAGCCGTGAATAGTAGCTCTAATAATGCGCCTATAGCCCTTGAGATTAAAGATCTTCATACCTGGTATGGTGAATCACACATCCTGCATGGTGTGAATTTACAAGTCAAAAAAGGCCAAGTTGTTACGCTCTTAGGTCGCAATGGCGCAGGCCGTACCACAACATTGCGTGCTATTATGGGCCTAACTAGCCGCCGTACTGGCTCCATCCAGATCCACGGTGTTGAAGCCATTAAATTACCCACCTATAAAATTGCTCACCTCGGTCTCGGTTATTGTCCTGAAGAACGCGGCATTTTCGCCAGTTTAAGTGCTGAAGAGAATCTGCTACTACCACCTTCACTTAAAACAGCACGTAGCGATCAGGCAATGTCGATTAAAGAAATCTACGACATATTCCCTAACCTACTCGAGCGCAAGAATTCCCCTGGCACCCGCTTATCAGGGGGCGAGCAGCAGATGTTAGCGGTTGCACGTATTCTACGAACCGGCGCCGATATTCTTTTACTCGATGAAATTTCTGAAGGCTTAGCACCAGTGATTGTTCAAGCCTTAGCGCGCATGATCACCTTACTCAAGAACAAAGGTTTCACCATTATTATGGTGGAACAGAATTTTAAATTTGCCGCGCCTCTCGCTGACCACTTCTATGTCATGGAACACGGCACAATTATTGAAAGTTTTGCAGCTTCTGAACTCGCTAGCAAAGAAAGTACCTTGCAAACCCTGCTAGGCGTTTAAGGTAGTTTATTTTAAAACCAAGGAGACATACGCCATGAAGTTTAAGTTAAGTTTATTAACCCTGGGTCTTGCTGCAGTAAGCATCGGCAGTGTACACGCACAGGGTATTTCTGATGATGTAATTCGCATCGGCCATATTACCGATATGTCAGGTGTGTATTCTGACCTTGATGGTCCAGCAGGTACTGAAGCCATTAAAATGGCTGTTGCTGACGTCGGTGGGGAAATCGACGGCAAGAAAATTGAAGTAATGGGCTTTGACCACCAGAATAAAGCCGATATCGCTTCTGCTAAGGCGCGTGAATGGATTGACCAAAACAAGGTTGACGTTATTTTCGGTGGCACTAACTCTGCAGCTGCTTTAGCGGTTGCTGCGGTTGCTGCAGAAAAGCAAATTCCTTATATTCAATTAGGCGCAGGCTCTACCCAGCTAACGAATGAACAATGTAAGCCATTTACCATTCATTATGCTTACAATACCAAAGCACTTGCTAACGTAACGGGTTCTGCCGTGGTGAAAGACGGTGGTAAAGACTGGTTCTTCATTACCGCTGACTATGCTTTTGGCCATAGCCTAGAAAAAGACACGGCTGCTGTTGTTAGCGCTTCAGGTGGTACCATCAAGGGGCAAGTTCGTGTACCGCTAAGTACCAGCGACTTCTCTTCTTACATGCTACAAGCACAATCTTCTGGCGCCCAAATTCTTGGCTTAGCCAATGCTGGTGGTGACTTTGTTAACTCCATTAAAGCAGCACGTGAATTTGGTGTAACCCCAGGCATGAAACCAGCGGGTCTACTTGTATTTATTAATGACGTTCATGCTTTAGGCTTAGAAACCACTCAAGGCCTCTACCTAACAGGCTCTTGGTATTGGGATCTTGATGACGCATCACGCGCATGGGCTAAGCGTTTTGAAGATCAAATCAAGCGTAAGCCTTCGTTTGTACAAGCCGCTAACTTCAGCTCAGCATCTAATTACCTGAAAGCGGTAAAAGAAACGGGTACGGATAACGGCGAAGCGATTATGAAGTGGTTTAAATCAACCCCGCTAAATGACTTCTTCGTACAAAATGCGACCGTACGTCCTGACGGTCTACTGGCTCACGATATGTACCTATTCCAAGTTAAAGCTCCGTCAGAGTCTAGCGGTCCTTGGGATTACTATAAAGTCGTACGTAAGGTAACTGGTGACGAAGCCTTCGGCCCTGCCAGCGAATCTACATGTAAACTCTAAATTGACTCACTCGGAGGGTGGATTTAGTCTACCCTCCACTTTGTCTTATAAATATTATGATGACTGTGTTTGATATACCATTACCAGCGCTCCTCGGGCAAATTCTGCTAGGCTTAGTGAATGGTTCCTTCTATGCCATTTTATCACTTGGCTTAGCCGTCATTTTCGGCTTACTGAATGTGATTAACTTTGCTCATGGTGCCTTATTCATGCTGGGCGCCTTTATTGCCTGGATGGGTGCTCAATATATCGGTTTAAATTATTGGGTTATGCTTATACTTGCGCCGCTTTTCGTGGCCATATTCGGCATGATCATTGAGCGGCTCTTATTACGTCATCTCTATAAGCTTGATCACCTCTATGGCTTACTTTTAACCTTTGGTCTCACCCTCGTGTTAGAAGGTTTGTTCCGCAGTTTTTATGGTGTATCAGGGCAATCTTATACAACACCCGCAGCACTGCAAGGCGCCTATAACCTAGGCTTTATGATCCTGCCAAAATACCGTGCGTGGGTAGTTGTTGCCTCATTAGCAGTTTGTCTCTTTACCTGGTTTATGATCGAAAAAACCCGTCTAGGCTCTCGCTTACGCGCTGGTACTGAAAACGCCAAACTCGTCGAAGCTTTTGGTATTAACGTCCCCTTAATGATCACCTTGACCTACGGTTTTGGTGTAGCTCTCGCTGGTTTTGCAGGTGTCTTAGCAGCACCAATCTTACAAGTTTCCCCTTTAATGGGCAGTAACTTAATTATTGTTGTATTTGCAGTTGTGGTCATTGGTGGTATGGGTTCAATCATGGGCTCAATCCTAACAGGACTTGGTCTTGGCGTTATCGAAGGTCTTACAAAAGTCTTTTGGCCTGAAGCATCAAGCACTGTTGTGTTCATCATTATGGCGATTGTCTTATTAATTCGTCCAGCTGGACTGTTTGGGAAAGAAAAATGAACCGTCAACTCATCGGCTATATTCTATTTGGCATCATTCTTATCGCGCTACCAAGCTTTGCCGGCATTTACCCGATTTTCGTTATGAAAATCCTCTGTTATGCCCTCTTTGCTTGCGCATTTAATCTATTACTCGGCTTTGTTGGTCTACTTTCCTTTGGTCACGCTGCCTTCTTAGGTGCGGCTGCCTATGCTACAGGTTATGCCTTAAAATCTTGGGGTCTGCCGACCGAGATCGGCACCTTATTCGGTGTCTTAATGGCAGCGCTCTTAGGCTTAGTCATGGGCGGTCTTGCTATTCGTCGTCAAGGCATTTACTTTACGATGATTACGCTAGCACTCGCGCAAATGATCTTCTTCTTCTTCTTGCAAGCACCTTTTACAGGTGGCGAAGACGGTCTACAAGGCGTACCAAGAGGCACCTTATTCGGCTTTATTGATTTACGAAATGACTTAAATCTGTATTATGCGGTAGTCGTGATCTTCCTAATTGGTTACTTTGCTTGCTGGCGTACAGTTAACTCACCCTTTGGTTCAGTTGTACGTGCAATTAAGGAAAATGAGCCACGTTGTATCTCATTAGGCTATGACGTAGATCGCTATAAGCTAATCGCTTTCATTATTTCTGCTGCAATTGCTGGTTTGGCAGGCGCTACGAAAACTATCGTGTTCGTTTCTGCCACCTTAAGTGATGCAATGTGGCAGATGTCTGGTTTAGTTGTACTGATGACGCTGATTGGTGGTGTAGGCACTTTTATCGGTCCTGTGCTAGGCGCATTTATTGTGGTTACCCTAGAAAACAAGATTGGTGATATTGGACGCTTTCTTGCCGATACGACTGGTATCTCGTGGTTTAACACGCTAGGTGAGTCAGTTTCACTAGTCATGGGGCTGATCTTTATTATCTGTGTGATGGCCTTCCGCAAAGGTATCGTCGGTGAACTTAAAGCTAAGTTCAATAAATCAGATCCTATGCTAAAAAGCAGTTGATTAAGGTCTGATTCATTATGAAAAACACTTCACACTCAATAGCTTAAGACGCTTTTGAGTGTGATTTTTTTGGAGATATAGTTGTTTTGTCTATTTCGCTGTGCGGAATATCGTTACAAAAACAACTAAACATTGTTCAAAAAAAGCGCTAAAAATGAGCATTTATTTTTTTTTGCACCATAGTGGTGCAATAAACATAGCATTTTCCCTAGTCCTTGAAATAAATCATTGCAATTGCACTTTGCATTGCTTATCATTTTCGTCTATTCACAAGGGGAAGTCCTGCTCGCAACTTTTGCAAGCAGCCATTTAAATAACCGATATGGGGATCATTTATGAAGAAAAACTTTATCCGCCTAGCTCTAAGCGCCGTTGTAACATTTGGTGCATTTAGTACAGCGCAAGCAGCTTTTCCCGATAGACCTATTCGTGTGATTGTTCCTTTCGCCCCTGGTGGATCTACGGACATTGTGACACGTATTGTGACCGCCAAAATGGGCGATATCCTTGGTCAAACTCTCGTTGTTGAGAATAAGGGTGGTGCAGGTGGTGCGATTGGCGCAGCCGAAGCCGCACGTGCGAAACCTGATGGCTACACATTATCTATTGCCACAGTCTCTACACTTGCCGTAAACCCAGCTTGTAAGCCAACAGGTTTAGGTTACGACGCACTGAAAGACTTCCAACCTGTCACTAACTTTGCGAATGTACCTAACATTCTCACCGTGAATCCTAACTTCCCACCTAAGACACTAGAAGAGCTATTAACAGAATTGAAAGCCAATCCTGGTAAGCACTCTTACGGCTCTTCAGGTACCTGTGGTGTTCTACACTTATTTGGTGAAGCATTCCGCTTAGCAACAGAAACCGATATGATTCATGTGCCATATCGTGGCTCAGGTCCTGCAGTAGCAGATGCGGTTGGTGGTCAGATTCCAATTTTATTTGATAACTTACCTTCTACTTTACCGCAAGTGCAGGGTAATAACTTACGCCCACTCGCTGTAGCATGGCCTGAGCGCTTAGCTGATTTGCCTGATGTGCCAACGTTCAAAGAGTTAGGTTATGAAAGCCTAAATCAGCCTGTATGGTATGGCTTATTAGCACCAGCTGGCACACCTGACGAAGCAGTCCAGACGCTTTATAAAGCAGCTGCTGAAGCGCTTAAGGATCCAGCCGTTAAAGACGCACTCTTAAAACAAGGTGCCTTTGCTTCTGGTAATACTCCTGCTGAGTTTGCTACTGAAATTAAAGAACAGTACGACTGGGCTCACGATGTCGTGAAGAAAAGTAATATCGAATTAAATTAATAAGCGTGTATCTTAGCTATAAAAAAGCACGCCCACTCCTATACGGAAGGGACAAAGTAGTATGAAAAAGAATTTTTTACGCGTCGCTTTAGGCGCAGCCTTAACATTCAGCGCCTTTAGCACCGCTTACGCTGCCTATCCAGATAAGCCGATTCGTGTGATTGTGCCATTTGCTCCAGGTGGTTCTACCGATATCGTGACACGTATTGTGGCGGCGAAGATGGGTGAAATCCTTGGCCAAACCATGGTGGTTGAAAACAAGAGTGGTGCTGGTGGTGCCATTGGTGCAGCTGAAGGCGCTCGTGCCAAACCTGATGGTTACACATTATCAATCGCTACGGTTTCAACCTTAGCAGTTAACCCTGCTTGTAAGCCAACAGGCTTAGGCTACGATCCTCTAAAAGATTTCCAACCAGTTACGAACTTCACCAATGTGCCGAATATTGTTTCGGTTAACCCTAAATTCCCAGCCAAAGATTTCAAAGGCTTTATTGAGGAGCTTAAGGCGAATCCAGATAAATACTCATATGGCTCATCGGGTTCATGCTCAATTAACCACTTAGCTGGTGAAGCATTCTTATTAGAGACAGGCACGGAAGTAACCCATGTTCCTTATCGTGGTTCAGGTCCTGCAGTAGCAGATACGGTAGGTGGACAAGTTCAAGTGCTTTTTGATAACTTGCCCTCTTCAATCTCTCATGTTCAAGGTGGTAATTTAACCGCTATGGCTGTTGCTTGGCCAGAGCGCTTACCAGATTTACCTGAAATCCCTACTTATAAAGAGTTGGGCTATGAAAGTCTAAATCAACCAGCATGGTATGGCCTATTAGCACCCGCTGGCACTCCTGCTGACATTGTAGAAACACTACATAAAGCAGCAGTACAAGCCCTACAGGATCCAAAAGTAAAAGAATCTTTATCTAAACAAGGCGCATTCCCTTCAGGCAACACACCTGAAGAATTTGCCGCTGAAATCAAAGCTCAATACGACTGGGCTCATGATATTGTGAAGAAAAGTAATATCGAGTTAACTAACTAAACTCAGTAATACTTGCTCAGTTTTGCAAGCTCAGCTTAAGCGAAGTGCTCCTCACCTCGCTTAAGCTTTAAATCTATAAAAAGCAGTAACATATTATTAACTATATTAATTTTAACTAACGACTAAGGATAAGTATGTTTATCAAAAACCAGCAGGACTTTTGGTCCGGTCTGATGTTCGCTGGAATTGGGGCTTTCTTCGCCTTTATTTCAGCGACTAAATACGATATCGGTACCGCCGCACGTATGGGACCAGGCTATTTCCCACTCGCTCTTGGCGTTCTCCTATTAATTCTCGGAGCTATCGTTTCATTGACAGCCCTAAAAGGCGAACACGATGAAGAGTTTAATGTTGGCAAATTCGACTGGGATATTCTCGCTCTATTCATTGGCTCAATTCTTTTATTTGGCTTAATGATGGATCACCTAGGGATTTATATCTCTATTGTATTTTTGGTGATTTTCAGTAGCCTTGCTAGCCATGAGTTCAGTCTCAACATCGCCATCGGTAATGCTATCTTTTTGTTAATCTTTACTTATTTAGCGTTCGTTAAGGGTCTTGGCTTAATCTTCCCTCTCTACCCAATTGCTTGGTCAGAGTGGTCTACAACTGCCCAAATCTTCATCCCAATTGCTGTGCTAATCGGCTTAGCAGTTCTAGCCCGCAAACTTAAGAAAGGAAGAGCATAGTCATGATGGAATTATTAGAACACTTATCGCTAGGGGTATCGGTTGCGATCTCTCCTGAGAACCTCATGTATGCGTTTATGGGGTGTTTATTAGGTACCTTAATTGGTGTATTACCCGGTATTGGCCCAGTTCCAACAATCGCCATGTTATTACCGCTAACCTACGTATTGCCACCAGTTGCTGGTCTAATTATGTTGGCAGGTATTTACTACGGATCTCAATACGGTGGTTCAACTACCGCAATTCTGGTAGCCCTACCCGGAGAAACCTCCGCGGTGGTCACGGTACTTGATGGTCACCAAATGGCGAAAAACGGTCGTGCCGGTGCCGCGCTTTCAATTGCTGCGCTTGGTTCATTCTTCGCAGGTTGTGTAGCCACTATTCTTCTAGCTGCCTTTGCGCCACCATTGACTGAAGTTGCCTTTAAATTCGGTCCTGCTGAATATTTCTCGCTGATGGTCTTGGGTCTTGTCGGTGCCGTTGTATTAGCATCAGGCTCACTGATTAAAGCCATCTGTATGATTATCTTAGGTCTACTAATTGGTATGGTCGGTACTGACGTTAACTCAGGTGTTGCACGTTTTGACTTCAACATCCCTGAACTACAAGACGGTATTGACTTTGCAGTAGTGGCCATGGGTGTATTCGGTCTTGCTGAGATTATGAATAACTTAGCACAACGTGAAAACCGCGTGGATATTACCGATAAATTAGGTACCTTATACCCGAATGCGCAAGAATTCCGTGAAGCAGCACCTGCCGTATTACGTGGTACCGCTTTAGGTTCAGCCTTAGGTATTCTACCTGGTGGTGGTGCGGTACTTTCTTCTTTTGCATCATACACACTTGAGAAGAAGATTTCACGTACACCTGAGCGCTTTGGTAAAGGTCACCCAGCTGGTCTTGCTGGTCCTGAGTCAGCGAACAACGCAGCAGCACAAACCTCATTTATTCCATTATTAACACTAGGTATTCCTGGTAACGCGGTAATGGCGCTTATGGTTGGTGCAATGACCATTCATAACATCCAACCTGGTCCACAAGTGATGTCATCTCACCCTGAGTTATTCTGGGGTCTGATCGTGTCTATGTGGGTAGGTAACTTGATGTTAGTGGTGCTTAACCTACCACTCGTTGGTCTCTGGGTTAAATTATTGAAAGTACCTTATCGCGTACTTTTCCCAGCCATTCTCTTATTCTGTTCAATTGGTGTTTATTCACTGAACTATAACGTCTTTGATATCTATATGATGGCTATCTTCGGTGTTATTGGTTATATCTGGACGAAATTGAAATGTGAAGGCGCGCCTCTACTACTTGGTATCGTATTAGGCCCGATGATGGAAGAGAACTTCCGTCGTGCATTACTACTTGCCCGTGGTGACTTCACAACCTTCATTTCACGCCCACTATCAGCTACTTTACTCGTTATGGCAATTGCATTAATTGTTCTTGTGAGTATGCCAGCTATCCGTAAGAAGCGTGAAGAAACTTTCGTCGAAGAGGATTAATTCTCGAGTACTTAAGTTGATGTAATAATGTTTTAATCAAACAGCCAGAAGAATTGTTCTTCTGGCTGTTTTTTGTTTATTGGACCTAACACTTTTAAAATGTAAAAGTCATTCCTAAAATGAATAAAAGTGTCTTCACTCATGTAACTCTCAGACTTAAGCGGCAAGCCTTATCTAGAGCCAATCTCAACACGCTTTTGCTTTGCTTAAGCCCTGCTTAACCGTATCCTATTGCTCGAAACTACCTATATATTTTCGATGTAAAAAAGAGTATTTTTCTCTTTGTCTAGACATTCGACCTTACTCAGCTGGATTGTTTACTTGGAGCCCAAGAGCTGTCTCTATAACAATGATAACGACATCATCGGATTATGTTCCCTCCAAATTAATAGATATTTTATTTTTTATACTTAGGAGTTTTTTCAAATGAAATTATTTAAATTAAGCATTGCTACCTTAGCTCTTGCCGCCGCCAGTTCAGCCTATGCAGCTTATCCAGAACGTGCCATTACCCTAGTCGTTCCTTACTCAGCGGGTGGCCCAACTGACGTAGTTGCACGTAGCTTAGGCGCGGAATTAGGTAAAGTGCTTAAGCAACCCATCGTTGTGGAAAATAAAACTGGCGCCGGTGGCACCATTGCTCCTACCCATGTAGCTAACTCAAAACCTGATGGCTACACCTTCTTAATCCACCATAATGGTATGGCCACAGCAACTGCTTTATACGACAATTTAAAGTATGACTCTGTTGAGGGCTTCGAGCATGTTGGCGAATTGATTGACGTGCCAATGACACTGTTAGGCCGCGCTGATCTTGAGCCAAACACCTTCGCTGAACTCATTGAATACATGAAGAAAAATGAGAAAAACATCAACCTAGCTAATGCGGGTAAGGGTGCTGTTTCTCAGCTTTGTGGCTCTATGCTACAACACGATCTAGGCCTACAATTCACTGAAGTACCATTCCAAGGTGCAGGCCCTGCGATGTCTGCTTTACTTGCTAAGCAAGTAGACTTATTATGCGACCAAACAACCGCCACAATTCCACAGATTGAAGGTAAAACCGTTAAATTATACGGCGTAACAACACTTAACCGTATTCAAAAACTGCCGAATGCACCAACACTTGATGAGCAAGGCCTAAAAGACTTTGAAGTAAAAGTATGGCACGGTATTTATGCTCCTAAAGGCACACCAAAAGATGTCGTGATGACTTTTAACGCTGCACTTAAAGAAGCCTTAAAAGCCGAAGCATTCAAAGCAAAAATGGACGAGCTAGGTGCTGAGATCGTTAGCGAAGAGCGCCAGACCCCAGAATCTCACAAAGAATGGATTAAATCAGAAATCGCTAAATGGACCCCAGTATTAAAAGCTGAAGGCATGAATATTAACTAATTGAAACGTAAGTTCTTAAACTGCTCAGTTTTTAAGTTCTTAGCTTCCTAAGTTTTCTACGCTTAATACCTAGATGGCTTATGCATAATAAGTGCATCTACAAGCAGAAACTGAACATTAAGCGACTTATTCAAGCATCTAATGGAGTGAGATGTGTCAACTCCACTAGATGCTTTTTTTATGCTGAGCGTAATTTATTATTTGTAGACTAGAGTAGAGTAGAGTTTGATTATTCAGCTTAGGCCTCAGGAGATAAGCTAAACCAGCTTTGTAAGGTTTCGCCTGGTGCAATATCTTGACCACCAATTAAGCGCCGCTCAAAGCGCTCTCGCAAATTAAAGCTATCGGTCATATTGGCAAAAGGTTCCGCGCAAAACCAATCTTGCTTAGCAGGCGTATACAACACAAAGAAATCCTGTGGGCAACTAGCCTGCATAAGTAGTGAGCGCTCTTGCTGTTCAACTCCCTGCCATTCAGCTCCTACTTGTTGAGATTCCTCTTGTTGGGATACCTCTTGCACACTAGTTTGTTTTGTCCAAATAATTCGTGCCTGACGCTGCCAATCAACAAACACCGTATCATGCACCTGCTCCTGCACGCGTAAGCCCTTAGCCAGCTGCTCTTGCGCCTCATGTTGAATAAGAGCGATAGGCATCACCTCATGGTCACCAACCCAAGCTAAACCCACCTCTGCTTGCACATAGGTGTGTGCATCACAAGGATAGAATGGATGATGTCCAAAACCAAATGGCATTACCTCCTGCCCGTCATTGCGCACAGAGACCTCAATCCGCAAACCAGTAACGCTTAAACGGATAGTCTGATCGATTGTGAAACTAAATGGCCATGCGGTATCTGCGCTATGGCGATAACGTAGGTGCGCCAACGCTTGCGACTCTAAGCCTTGCGCAAGCTGCACAGCCACGACTTGCCAAGGATTATCGCGGGTAAATCCATGCATACTATGCGGCTGATTGGGGTCTGCACTCGGATAATGAATAGAGCACCCCTGATACGTAAAACGCCCCTCTCGAATACGACCAGCCCAAGGAGCCATTAAAAAGCTCGCCATCTCGCTAATAGCACCCTCTTTAATCGCTTGTGCTGTACTTGGACGCAGATAATCAAAGCGTGCCCCTGTTTCTGTATCTAGGCGATAAAACTGCGTAATCGCTGCTCCTATGTCGGGCGCAATCTGCACATATAAATCAGCACATTGAAGATTAATTAAGCTCATCTTTTCTATTTATAAACCACACTAAACCTTCACGTGTCGTGCGCTTAGGTTGATACTCACAGCCAATCCAGCCCGCATAGCTTAATTGTTCTAGCTGATTAAAAATAAAGTCATAATTCAACTCACCCGTATCAGGTTCATGGCGCTCAGGAACTCCGGCAATTTGTAAGTGAGCAATACGGCCTGTCGGTAAGTATTTGGCTAACTTGGTGCTAACATCACCCTCACTGCGCTGACAGTGAAATAAGTCCATCTGGACTTTTAGATTGTCACGACGCAAGACATCTAATACGCTATGTGCCTGCGCTTGACTGCGTAGAAAGTAGTTAGGCATATTTATCGTATTGATGGGCTCAATCAGAATATTAACGCCCGCTTTTGCGGCTAAATCTGCAGCCGCTGCCACGGTTTCTAGATACTGCTCTTGAATCTTAGCTTCTGGCATACAACTTGGTTGTATACCTGCCATCAGGTGTAATTGCTTCGTACCGAGCACATACGCATAGTCTAGAGCCTTTTTCACCGCATCCATGCATTCATGCTGGCGACCAGGCAAGCAAGCGATACCGCGCTCCCCAGCTTCCCAGTCTCCTGGTGGAATATTAAATAGAACTTGCTCTAGAGCATATGCATGTAATTGCTGTTGGATCCGTTCGGCAGGCTCAGCATAAGGAAATAAGCATTCAACCCCCGCGAAACCATCTTCAGCGGCCAAACGATAGCGCTCTATGAATGGCTCCTCGGTATAGAGCATAGACAGATTAGCGGCAAATTTCAGCATAACAGTAGGCCTTTTAAGTCAATCTACAACATAGGCGTTAAATACTAAACTTAATAAGATTCATCAAACTGAGGAATGAGGAAGTTATCAAGCATTCCACGTAAACATCTTACCGGGATTCATAATATTTTCTGGATCGAAAGCATGCTTAATACGGCGCATTAAATCAATCATCACTTCACCATGCTCTTCGCGTAGGAAGTCCATCTTATGTAAGCCAATACCATGTTCACCCGTACACGAACCCTCTAAGGCAATGGCACGTTGCACCAAGCGCGTATTTAACGCTTCAGCTTGTTCACGCTCCGTTTCGCTATCAGGATCGATCATCATTAAGACATGGAAGTTGCCATCACCGACATGGCCTAAGATAGTCCATGGCACAGGCAATTGCGCTAAATCTTCAGAAGTTTCCTTGACACATTGAGCCAGATTCGAAATCGGTACGCACACATCCGTGGTAATACTACGGGAGCCTGGGCGTAGCTGCAAGCTAGCAAAGTAAGCATTATGACGTGCCGTCCAAAGACGATTACGCTCTTCAGGCTTACTTGCCCACTCAAAGTCAGCACCATTATTCTCTTGGCTAATATCCTTAATTAAGTCAATTTGCTCTTGAATCCCTGTACTTGAGCCATGGAACTCGAATAATAGCAAGGGACTTTCTTTTAAATTTAAATTACTATACTTATTGACTGCACGCACAGAGTTGGTATCAAGAAATTCTACACGTCCAATATTCGCGCCGCATTGCTTAATCTGTACGGTACAGTTCACCGCATCTTCCATCGTCGGGAAAGCACAAATGGCAGCAATAATATGCTCTGGAATTGGGTAGACGCGCACTGTCACTTCGACAATTACCCCTAGCGTTCCTTCGCTACCAATAAAGAGGCGGGTTAAGTCATAACCGGCTGCGCTCTTCATGGCGTGGCTGCTGGTACGGATTAATTTGCCATCTGGAGTCACAACTTTAAGTGAAATAATATTCTCACGCATAGTCGCGTACTTTACCGCATTCGTCCCTGAGGCACGAGTACTCGCCATACCGCCAATCGAAGCATTAGCACCTGGGTCAATTGGAAAGAATAACCCTGTATCCTTAATTTCATCATTCAGCTGCTTGCGTAAAACACCTGGTTCAACCGTCACCGTAAAGTCTTGCGCATTCACACTTAAGACCTTATTCATTTCACTTAAATCTAGACTAATACCGCCCTCAACGGGTAGCACATGACCCTCAAGTGAAGAGCCAATCCCAAAAGGCACTAAGGGCACCTTAAATTCACGACATAAATTTACAACAGCAATTACATCATCAATACTATGAGCATAAATTACTGCGTCAGGTAAGACCTTATCATAGGCCGACTCATCGACACCATGATGCTCTCGTACCGCTTCAGAGGTAATAAATCGCTCCGCAAATTGAGCTTTAAAAGCGGCGCTGGCTTGTTCACTTAAACTTCTTTTCATATTGATATCCTTGCTTATTCTCTACTGCTAATAACGCTTATTAACGACTTCTAGGCCTTACCAATGATTCTTGAGTAAGATGATTTATGAGAGCAATGGTGCTTGAGTACAAATAGCCCCCGAAGCACACATATTTATTAATCAATCACGCGCCCTCTATTTTGACGATCTTGCGGATTCAGTACTTGGCGAATCGCCTGCATTAATGCGATCTGCTCTGGACTACGGCTATAGTGCAGGAATGGTTTCTTAATGCGACCAATCCCATGTTCTGCGGTAATACTGCCACCATACTCTTGGCAAA
This sequence comes from uncultured Pelistega sp., assembly GCA_964346715.1. Classification (GTDB taxonomy): domain Bacteria; phylum Pseudomonadota; class Gammaproteobacteria; order Burkholderiales; family Burkholderiaceae_B; genus Taylorella. Next base: position 37,712 of record CAYFVY010000009.1, read on the forward strand.
GCTGATAGACCAATTCCTCTACTGGGATTAAATCGGCTTCACTTAAGTTACCCGTGGTCAGATGCAGGTTACCATCACCTAGATGACCAAACAATTGGTTTGCTGCTTGCGGATAGGTCTTCTCAATCGCTGCAAGTGTACGATCGATAAACTCTTGCATATGCTTTAAGGGCATACCAATATCAAAAGCCACGCAAGGCATAATACTACGCATCGCTTCACCACTTGAGTCACGAATTGTCCACAGCGCAGCTGCCTGCTCTAAGGTCTGCGGAACAATCACGTCTTGGAGCAAACCATCCTCGAGACTTTGTTCCAGGAACTCTTCTAAATTATCACGCAATGATGGCTTATCTGCGCCCTCTACCTCTAAGAGCACATAGATTGGGTATTCCCCATTAAAAGGCACTGCTTGGCCACTGGCCTTAGCGGCACGAATCATGTAGTTGTCCCACATGACTTCAAAACTAGCAAGTTCCGCTAAATTTGCACGTGCTTGTTTGAGTAATTTCGTCACACTCGCGAAACTGTCTAAGGCGACTAAAGCCGTATGTCGTGCCTGTGGAGCAGGAAATAAGCGTAAGCTAACACGAGTGATAATGCCATAACGGCCCTCGGTACCAATAAATAAATGCTTTAAATCTAAACCTGTATTATTCTTCAGAACTCGATTCAACATGTTTAAACATGTACCATCTGGCAAGACAACTTCTAGTCCAAGCACTAATTCACGCGTTGTACCATAGCGAAAAACCTTATTGCCACCTGCATTAGTCGCCACATTACCACCAATTTGACAAGAGCCACGCGCACCTAAATCAAGGGGAAAATACCAACCTTGTTCGGCTACAGCTGCATGTAAATTTTCTAAGACCACGCCTGCTTGAACAATCGCCGTGCCCCCAATCGTATCAATTTCTTCAATCTGATTTAGGCGTTCAAGATTAATCACCACTTCACCTGCATCAGGACAAGCGCCACCTGCCAAGCCCGTTAAGCCACCTTGTACCGTATAGTTTAGCTCACATTCAGCACACGCCTTAACCACACGCACAAGCTCATCGACGCTAGCTGGTCGAACTACAATACTCGGTAAGGCCGGTTCATAACCACTACTGTCTGTGCTGTATTTTTCTAATTGGTCAGCATCTTGAATATAGGCGATGCCCGCTAATAAATTGATAAAGGTTTCTTGTACCATGGCAAACGTATCTTTCTTTTCTAAAAACGAATGCTTGATTTTAAACCATCTGGCCACTC
>CAYFVY010000010.1:0-18109 GCA_964346715.1 uncultured Pelistega sp.
CATGATGGGCATTTCACCCATACTCCCTCAGGCACGCGGCGATTCGTTGAATCGCTATTCTTATTAATGCGTGGAGGTAAAATCTTATCTAACCAACTCATTTTTTATCCTTTCTTGACTTTGGCTAAGGCTTGAGCAATGCCACCTAACCACTCACCTGCAGCTTTAACCACAGGCTCAGAGGGCGCTTGTGCAACTTGGCCTTGTAAAGCCTGTTGCATGGTGTCAATCAACTTACTCCCAATCACGACCGCGTCGGCAACAGCACCAATACGGCTCGCACTCTCGGCATCGCTAATACCAAAACCTACTCCGACAGGGATTTTAACAAATTGTTTAATGGTTTTTACGCGCTGTTCGACTTCGTCCACATTCAGTGCACCAGAACCCGTCACCCCACGTAGTGATACGTAGTAGACATAGCCACTCGCAATTTCAGCAATTTGTTTAATACGTTCTTCTGTTGAGGTCGGTGCTAATAAGAAAATCGGCGCAATATCGGCCTCTTTTAGCATCGTCCCAAAATCATCATACTCTTCAGGCGGATAGTCAACGGTTAAGACACCATCTACACCCGCTTGCGCAGCACTCTTGGCAAATTCTTCACGGCCCATAGCCTCAATCGGATTGGCATATCCCATCAAGACCACTGGAGTTTCCTGATCGTCCGCACGGAACTTAGCAACAATTTCCAAGACCTTACGTAAGGTCATACCACCCGCTAAAGCACGCTCACTAGCGTATTGAATCACTGGACCATCAGCCATAGGATCTGAAAAAGGCACCCCAAGTTCAATCACATCAGCACCACTTTTCACTAACTCATGCATTAAAACTAAGGTAGTTTCTGCATTAGGATCACCAGTACAAATATAAGGGATTAAAGCGGCTCTTTGCCCAGCTTTGGCAAATGCCTGGTCTATTCGTTTTATGGACATCTTCTCTCCCCTACAATTGGATTTGGTTATATTCGGCAACGGTATGCACGTCTTTATCACCGCGTCCTGACAGACAAACCAAAATAATCTTATCTTGCTCTAAGCTCGGTGCCAATTTGGCGGCATAGGCCAAGGCATGCGAGGACTCTAGGGCAGGCAAAATACCCTCAAGACGGCAGCAATCATGGAAGGCTTGCAGCGCTTCAGTATCGGTAATAGCTTTATATTGAGCACGGCCTGAATCATTCAACCATGCATGTTCAGGACCAACACCTGGATAGTCTAAGCCTGCAGAAACAGAATGAGTCTGTTGCACTTGGCCATCCGCATCTTGCATCACGTAAGTACGGTTACCATGTAAGACGCCTACTTGACCCTGATTAATCGATGCAGCGTTGCGCGGTGTATCTAGACCCTCCCCTGCTGCTTCTACACCATGTAATTGCACCTCAGCATGTGGGATATAAGGGTAGAAAATTCCCATGGCATTCGAACCACCACCCACACAAGCCACCACATAATCGGGTTGACGACCAGCATGTTCAGGCATCTGCTCTAGGCATTCACGACCTATCACTTGTTGGAAATTACGCACCATCGCTGGATAGGGGTGAGGACCGGCAACTGTGCCAATAATATAGAACGTATTATCAATATTCGCGACCCAATCACGCATCGCTTCATTAAGCGCATCTTTTAAGGTTTTCGAACCTGATTCTACTGGTACTACAGTAGCACCAAGTAGTTTCATACGGTGGACATTCGCTGCTTGACGACGCACGTCTTCAGCACCCATATACACAATACATTCAAGACCATAACGTGCGGCTACTGTCGCAGTCGCTACACCGTGCATACCAGCACCCGTCTCAGCAATGATACGAGTTTTGCCCATACGTCTCGCCAGTAACATCTGACCAATACAGTTATTAATCTTATGCGCACCCGTGTGGTTTAAATCTTCACGCTTAAACCAGATTTGTGCACCACCCAATTGCTCAGACCATCGCTTAGCATGGTAGACCGGGCTTGGGCGCCCTACAAAATGCTGTAATTCATAGGCATATTCAGCTAAAAATTCCGCATCATTCTTATAGTGTTCGTACGCTTGATTCAGCTGATCAAGCGCATGCATTAAGGTTTCAGCGACGAATAAACCGCCGTACTTACCAAAGTGCCCGCGCTCATCGGGTAAAGTTGTATTATCCAAAGTGGCTCCTTCTAAATTACGTTCCATTTTACCCGATTTATAGTCGTCTAGCGCTAGTAACCGCAGGGATATCACCAATCGTCTTTAGGGCTTTTGACAATTGCTCACCATTTTTAATCTCAATCGTAAAGTTCAGATACGCAGTTGATTCCTTGGTCTGTGTATTCACCCCAACCACGTTTAACTTCATCTTCGCAAACGCTTCAGAAATATCACGTAAGAGACCATTCCTATCCATGGCAATAATTTGAATATTAACGGGATACACAGTCTCACCAGTCTGCCCCCAATCTACATCAATCACGCGTTCTGGGTCTTTTTGTTGCATGACCTTAAATGAAGGGCAATCGCTGCGGTGAATCGAAACCCCGCGACCACGGGTCACAAAACCACTAATCACATCTGGTGGTGCTGGATGACAACAGCGAGCAAGCTGCGTCATGAGAGAATCCACCCCGACCACCAGCACACCGCTTTTACCGGTTGTTGTCGCATTTAAAGCACCACTCTTACGAGCGACTAGGGTTTCATCATCATCTTCCTCAACCTCGACAAACGCTTGAGCAATTTGGCGTAAGCTAAATTCGTCCTTGGCCACCGCCACATAGAGGTCATCCGAGCGCGCAAAGCCTAATTTATTGGCGAGCTGTTCTAAATTTACCGAGGTCTTACCTAAGCGCTGGAGCTCTTTTTCAACTTGCTCCTGACCGTTTGTAATACGCAGCTGTAGTTCAATCGCATTAAACCAGAGACGCACCTTAGATTTCGCTCTTGAACTGCGCAAATAGCCGAGTTGCGGATTTAGCCAATCACGGGATGGCCCACCAGATTTAGCGGCAATAATTTCAACCGTTTGACCGGTCTTCAAAGGCGTATTCAAAGACACCAATTGTCCGTCGACCTTAGCACCACGACATCGGTGACCTAAATCCGTATGCAAGCTATACGCAAAGTCTACAGGAGTAGCTCCCTCAGGTAACTCAATTAAGCGAGCCTGTGGCGTCATGATATAAATACGCTCTGGCTTATCTTGAGTCGGCTTCATCTGCTTAAGCTTCTCGCCCTCTTCTTTTAGAGCGGCTTTTTTAGTCTCAACCGTTTGTTCATTAGAACTAGCATTCTTTTCTGCTTGCTCAGCAATACCTACTTCTTTGCGCCAAGAGAGTAATTGGCGCATCCAAGAAATCTGACGATCGTATAAGCTTGAGGCGGTCGTTTCACCACCTTTTGGACCTGACTCCTTATAGCGCCAATGTGCCGCCATACCGTACTCAGCAAATTGATGCATGGCTTTAGTACGAATCTGTACCTCAAAAACGCGTCCTTGCGTATCACGTACCACCGTGTGTAAGGAACGATAACCATTCGGTTTCGGACGCGCAATATAGTCGTCAAACTCCTCCATAACGGGCGTCCAAGCCGTATGCACCATGGCTAGAGCGGTATAACACTCACGCTCATTATCAACCACAATACGAATCGCCAATAAATCATATAAGTCCTCAAATGCCAAGGACTTATTACGCATCTTATTGTAGATACTATAGATATGTTTGGCGCGACCTGCTACATCAGCCGTAATATTCTGCTCAGCCAGTGCAGCTTTGATACGTGTCATAAAGTCATCGACTAACTCTTCACGTTCAGTACGCTTAGCTTCAAGCTTCTTAGCAATATCGCGATAGATTTCTGGTTGTAAAAAGCGAAACGCTAAGTCTTCCAGCTCCCACTTAATCTGCCAAATCCCTAAACGGTTTGCCAAGGGGGCATAAATATTACTAGTTTGCAAAGCAATTTCGATGGGGCATGGCCGCTTAGATTCGGCGAACCAACGAAGCGTCTGCAGACGCGCAGCTAAGCGAATCAAGACAATCCGTAAATCAGTTGCCATAGCCAGCAGCATCTTACGCAACATCTCTTGCTGCATTTTTTCTTGTTCTTCGCTTTGCTGTGTAGCCTGCCCTACCACCCATCCAATCCGAATTAAGGCACGAGAACCCTCGACCAAGTCAAAGATCTCTAAACCAAAGCGATCAATAATCTCAGTTTTATAGCGACTATTACTTAAATCATCACGATCGATAGCCGCCACTGAAATCATAGCTGCAGCCATCGTGGTGACATCCATCTCAAGCAATGATAAGACCTTAAGCACACCCTTTACATGATGAATCGCCATCTCGTGCGTCATTAACTCTTGATCCGTAATAATGGGTTCAACCCACTCAATTACCTCGTCCAGGAACTGTCGATCTGCGCTTGGCAGATCCTCAAAAACCTCATCTTTCCAGGCTTGATCAAAAGCACTTTGTGTTGCATTCACAATTTTGTCGGTCATAATAGTCTATATCTGTATATCTTTACGATAAAGATTTCCAATTAAACCCATATATTGTACCTATCGGGAGGCCTCTTGTGAATAAACTTTTAGTAATTTGGCATTCTCGTACACAAACCGCCTACCAGGCTGCACAAGCCGCCGTACAAGGCGCTAAGCGTGTGCAAGAAGAGTTAGAGCAAAGCCATCACATAGATCTCGTGCACGTTGAACAGGTAAGTCTAGAGCAATTACTCGAGGCAGATGCCTACCTCTTTTGTGCACCAGAAAACCTGGCCAGCTTGAGTGGAGCAATGAAAGAATTCTTCGATCGCTTTTATTATGATTTACTCGATAGGATTCAAGGACGTTATTACAGCGCGATTATTAGTGCAGGCAGTGATGGTCAAGGTGCTTTGCGGCAACTGCAAAGAATCTGTACGGGCTGGCGTCTACAGGAAAAAGTCACCCCAATTATAATGAATACGCAAAGCCAAACCCCAGAAGAAATTATGGCACCTAAGACACTCACCACTGAACAAGTTCAAGCAGCTGAGGAGTTAGGTGCCACATTAAGCGCTTGGCTCTAATGAGCCTGGCTCAATTGATGCGCAATATCAATTTATGCGCCGCTTCAATTTATACCGCAGCCGTCGCCATAATCTCTACTTTATAGTTCGGATTCGCTAAGCGTGCTTCAATGGTGGCACGTGGAGGCGCATTAGTCTTAGAAACCCATTCGTCCCAGGCTTTATTCATCGCTGGGAATTCAGCGATATTAGCCACAAAAATCTGCACCATAAGTAGACGTTCTTTGCTCGTACCTGCTTGTGCTAACAAGTCATCAATCGTAGCTAAGACTTGTTTAGTCTGGCCTTCCATATCCAAGCTTGGATCATCAGGCACTTGACCTGCAAGATAGGCCACACCATTATAAACAGCCATATCAGATAGGCGCGCGCCTACATTCGTACGTTTAATATCACTCATAAAAACCCTTTATACATTGATAAATACAAATCTCAATCAAATTAAATTTAAATTAAGACAAACTTAAAAAACAAAACATTTCGCGATTAAGCTTTCTAATTCCCTCAGCGTAGTCGCTAAACTTAAGGTGCTGGCAAATCGAAAACATGACGTAGATACGCAAGGTATGCTGGATCCACGCTCATGGTTTTACCCGGTTCATCCGACACCTTAGCCACTGGTTGGCCATTACAGCGCACCATCTTCATAACAATTTGCAGCGCCTTAACACCTAAATCATTCGTCAAATTAGTGCCAATCCCAAACGAGACCTTACAACGTCCATCAAAGCGACGAGCAATATCCATAGCTAAAGGAATATTCAAACCGTCCGAGAAAACCAGTGTTTTAGCTCGTGGATCAACCCGATTCGCATGATAATGCGCAATGAGTCGCTCTCCCCACTCAAATGGATCACCTGAGTCGTGACGTGCCCCATCAAACAACTTACAGAAGAACATATCAAAGTCGCGCAAAAAAGCGTTCAAGCCATAGACATCGGATAAAGCAATACCTAAGTCACCACGATACTCATTCGCCCATTTTTCAAAAGCAAACACCTGTGAATCACGTAAGCGCGGACCCAAGGCTTGGCAAGCCTGTAAATATTCATGTCCCATGGTACCCAGCGGCGTAGTGCGGTATTGTTTCGCTAATAAGACATTACTTGTGCCAACAAAATTATTTGGTAATTTCTCCACTAAGGTTTCAACTACCTCATCGTGCCACGGGCGTGAGAAACGGCGACGCGTTCCATAGTCGGCAAATTTAAAGCTCGAAATATCTGTCGCTGCTTTGACTAATTCAATCTTATCGTTAAGGCGTTTACGCCCTTCGCTTAAATCGAGGTTGGGGTGGGTATTACGGCAATACACCTCATTCACAATCGCCAAGACTGGAATTTCAAATAAGATGGTATGTAACCAAGAGCCCTTAACCATGATACTAATTTCACCATCAAGCTCCCCTTCAGAGACCTCGATGCATTTTTCAGGAAGATGAAAAAGCCCCAAAAACTCAATAAAGTCTTCTTTTATAAAACGTAAATTACGCAAATAATTTAATTCGTCTTCTTGAAAGCGCAGCTGGCAAAGGTGATGAATTTCATCACGAATCTCATCCATATAGGGACGCAAATTAACACCTTGAGAGCGGCACTTAAACTGGTACTCTACTTGCGCGCTGGGAAACTGATGCAAGGCAACTTGCATCATGCTGAATTTATATAAGTCTGTGTCTAAAAGCGATTGAATAATCATGTCACCACCACGTTAATTTTTGTATAACCTTATCATAGCCACAACTTTTAAGCACTTCTTATGTAAGATTGGTTAAAATTAAGCTTTCATCGCTTTATTTGGAAATTCTCATGACCCATGTCGTAACCGAAAACTGTATTAAGTGCAAATATACCGATTGTGTAGACGTTTGCCCTGTAGACTGTTTTAAAGAAGGTCCTAACTTTCTTATCATTGACCCAGACGAATGTATTGACTGTGCTGTTTGTGTCCCTGAGTGCCCTGCGAATGCCATTTTTGCTGAAGAAGATGTACCTGAGGATCAGGTTCACTTTATTAAAATCAATGCAGATCTTACCCCTTCTTTCAAAACCATTACACGTACCGTGAAGCCACTTGAAGGCGCTGACGACTGGAACGGCGTTCCAGACAAACTACAATACTTAGAGAAAGTCGAATAAGATGACTGATTTACGATACACCGCCGAGCGTGTACTGGAAGTTAAGCAGTGGGTTGCCGGCAAGTTATTCTCTATTCGCACGACGCGAGACCCTGAATTCAAGTTTAAGCCAGGGCAATTCGCACGCCTAGGTCTACCAGCGTTAGGCTCTACGGGTGAGCCAAGTAATTGGCGCGCCTTTTCCATGGTAAATGAGCCGCATGAAGACTATCTTGAGTTTTATGCGATCGTTGTCCCCGAGGGTGAGTTCAGTCCTCGGATGGCCAAATTACAAGTCGGTGATACAATTTATGTCGACAAGACTGCATTCGGCTTTCTTACCTTAGACAACTTCCCTAACGGCGGCGATAGCCTATGGCTGCTTGCCACAGGAACTGGCTTATCTGCTTATCTCTCAATGATTAAGCAATTGCCCACCTGGGAATCTTTTAATAAAGTCATTCTATGTCATGGCGTACGCTATGCTGAAGAACTCAATTACCAAGACACGATCCAAGCCTGCCAAGAGCAATGGTGCGATCGTTTTGTCTATTTACCGCTACCGACGCGAGAAGCTTACCAGGACTATCCGCAAGCACGTTTGACTGAACTTATTCAAAATAATCAATTAGTCGAACTCGCAAAAACACCACTTGATCCTGAAAAAGCCTGTATTATGCTCTGTGGTAACCCCGATATGCTGAGTGACGCCCGTAAGATTCTAGGTGATCGCGGCTTCGCTACTGGCCGTCGTGGCAATATAGGTAATCTTGCTGTAGAAAAATACTGGTAGATTCACTAGTTGATTTTGAAGAATAAAGAGTCTACCTTTAAAAAAAATAATTCTTTCAAGGATATTTCATGTTATATGTTTTACATGAGCTCACTAAAAATGCAATGGCTCCTTATGTAAGCTTCTCAACTTACGGATCCATGCTTTTTACAAACCCATTTAGCCCCTACTCTTATGTGCCTAATGCTAAACAAGTGGCGGCTGGTTTTGAATTAATTCACCGTATGGGTAAGGACTACGTCAAACCCGCCTGGGAAATTGACAAGGTTCTCATTAATGAACAAGAAGCTCATGTCACAGAAACTGTGGTCATGGAAAAACCCTTCTGTCGCCTTGTACACTTTCAGCGTAGCGCCACTAAAAACCCTGACGGCGATCCAATCGTCTTAATTGTCGCGCCCCTATCTGGCCACCATGCCACTCTGCTGAGAGACACAGTACGCACTATGCTCTCTTCTTTCGATGTGTATGTGACCGACTGGATTGATGCACGCATGGTTCCCGTGTATAAGGGCGATTTCGGCCTTGATGATTATGTGCGTTATGTGCAAGAGTTTATTCGTCATCTCGGACCGAACACCCATATTATGTCGGTTTGCCAGCCTACCGTACCCGTTATGGCCGCGGTTTCGTTAATGGCGAAGAACAAAGAACCCATCCAAGTCAAGAGTATGACGATGATGGGCGGTCCTTTGGATACTCGTTACTCTCCCACATCGGTGAATGGCTTAGCTTTCAAGAAACCTTATGCATGGTTTGAAACACAGTTAATCCATCGCGTTCCTTCACGCTACCCTGGTGCTGGCCGTAAAGTCTATCCAGGCTTTATGCAACACGCTGGTTTTGTGGCGATGAACCCTGATAAGCATATGCAATCGCATTATGATTATTACCAAAACTTGATGCGTGGTAATGAGATGGGTGCTGAATCTCACCGTAAGTTCTATGACGAATATAATGCCGTCTTAGACTTACCCGCAGAATTCTATCTCGACACTATACGTGTGGTCTTCCAAGATCACCTACTGCCACGTCATATCTGGGAAATTGATGGTCAGCTCGTTGATCCTGCAGATATTACACGTGCTCACCTACTCACTGTAGAAGGTGAACTCGACGATATTACGGGCATTGGTCAAACTCGTGTTGCGCAGGAAATGTGTGAAAACATTCCAAGTAGCAATAAGAAGCACCATAAGGCTATGGGTGTAGGTCACTACGGTATTTTCTCTGGCCGTCGCTGGCGCTCAGGTGTCTTCCCAGTGGTTGAAGAGTTTATTAATAAAGCCGACAAAGAAGTGCACTAAACTTGGCTTAATCAAGAAGTACGTTAAAATGGAGTGATTCCTTGGGTCTACTACTGACTCAAGAAAATCACTCCTTTCGTTTTAGGCTATCACATCTGCTGAATGCCTTCAGATAACTCTCTTGTTGACGTGAAGCTCTCTACAGAGTTTTCTCCATAGAGATTACTAGTGACGAGAAGCCATATAAGGCAAGCCTTACTGAGATCCGTAAACCAATTAAGAATATTGTATGAAGTCCCTCATTCAAGCTATTGATGCCCTCTTACCGCAAACACAGTGTACCCAATGTGGTTATGAGGGGTGCCTGCCTTACGCTCAAGCGATTGCTCAAGAAGGTGCCGCGATTAATCGTTGCCCACCTGGTGGTGATGAAGGCATACAAAAACTAGCCAATTTACTTGAGCGTGAAGTCATTCCCTTAGACTCCAGCTGCGGCGAACATAAGCCATTAGAAGTCGCCATCATTGAAGAGCAACACTGCATTGGTTGCACCTTATGTATTCAAGCATGCCCAGTGGATGCGATTGTCGGTGCTAATAAATTTATGCACACCATTATCGCTGATCTGTGCAGTGGCTGCGCACTCTGCGTTGCACCTTGCCCAGTTGATTGTATAGAGATGATCCCAGCCAATCGTGAATGGGGAGAGTCTGATGCCCAAGGTGCACGTCAACGGCACCAACAACGTAATGCTCGCTTAGTTCAACAAGCCCAAGCAGAGGAAGCACGCTTAAACCGCCGCTCGGTCTCTGCGCCTATCTTAGGTGAGCTCCCTGTTGATGATGTCTTTGCACCTAGCCCCATCCCTAGTTTGATGGATAGTACCGTAGAGAGTCAGGCCACGAACAAGCCAGCAACTCAGCCAGAGCAAGTGAGCCAAGCAAGTGAAGAACAAGCCGCACAAGTCCGTACAGAGACGATCGCCCAAGCCTTGGCCCGCGCACGTGCACGACGCCAGAAAAGCTAAGCCCTCAGACTCAGCACACAACTAGGCCTTAAGCGCCTTAAGGTTAACGTAAAGCTAGACTCTAGGATAAACATAAAACCATGCAGCACAATTTCTTTTTACACTTTTTGCTATGAATAAACTAAAGCGTCAAGAGATTTTCACGCGCTTTCGCGATGCGAATCCACATCCCACCACAGAGTTGGAATACGAGAATACCTTCCAATTATTAATTGCGGTGATTCTGTCGGCACAAGCCACTGACCGCTCTGTCAACATTGCAACAGCACCGGTTTTTGCTCATTGCAAAACCCCACAAGACATTCTTGATATGGGCTTAGAGGCATTTACTGAAGCGATTCAACGTATCGGGCTATATAAGACTAAGGCAAAAAACGTTTTAAAGACCTGTGAGCTCTTGGTCAATTTACACCAGGGTCAAGTGCCCGCCGAACGTGAAGCCTTAGAGGCGCTACCAGGTGTAGGACGTAAAACCGCAAATGTCGTCTTAAATACGGCTTTCGGACAGCCCACCATGGCAGTCGACACGCATATCTTTCGTGTCTCCAATCGCACTGGTATCGCTCCTGGCAAGACGGTCTTAGAAGTTGAAAAAAATCTCTTAAAGTTCGTTCCTAAAGAGTTTTTAATTGACGCTCACCACTGGTTAATTCTACATGGGCGTTATATTTGTGTGGCACGCAAACCCAAATGCCCAAGCTGTGGTATTGCTGACTTATGTGACTATAAGCCTAAGACGACATAAAACCTAAAACCAAATAAAAAAAAGCGGCGATTCATAGAACCCGCCGCCTAGTAGACTTCTTCTCAGTATTTAGTCCTCGATCTGCTTACCAAAACCCAAGTAACTCTCAATCACCGCGGGATTATGGATTAAGTCTTTGGCAGGACCTTCAATCGTCACAGCCCCCATCTCTAGAACATAGGCATAATCAGCCACCTGTAGAGCTGAGCGGGCATTTTGCTCAACGAGAAGAATAGATACCCCAGTCTGACGTAAACGCATAATAATTTGGAACACCTCACGCACGATTAAGGGTGCCAAACCTAAGCTTGGTTCATCTAACATTAGGACCTTAGGTTTGGACATCAAGGCACGCCCTACCGCTAGCATCTGGCGTTCACCCCCTGATAAAGTACCCGCCAATTGCTTTTGGCGCTCTTTTAAGCGAGGGAACAGATCATATACTTCATCTAAGGTCGCTTTCCAACTGCTATCACCACGTGCATAACGACGAAAACCACCGAGGACGAGATTATCATGCACCGTCATACTTGAGAATAACTCACGTTTCTCGGGTACCAAACAAAGCCCATCAGCAACTCGACGTTCAACCTTATCAATTGAAACATCTTCCCCCTGATACATCACCTGACCTTGAGAACGACCAATATTAGGCAAAGACCCCATAATCGAGTTCAGCAAGGTAGATTTACCCGCACCGTTAGCACCAATAACCGTTGCTACCTGTCCTTGATGCAGGAATAAATTGACATTCTCCAAGGCCATTACGTTACCGTACTGGGTGGATAAGTTTTTCGTTTCTAATAAGATACTCATGCTTCTACCTCTTGCGTCAGCTGAGTCAATTCCTCATCAACTCCACCTAAGTATGCTTCAATCACCACTGGGTTTTGCTGAATTTCTTCAGGTGTACCCTCAGCAATATGCGTACCAAAGTCCATCACCACTAAGTGGTTTGTGAGACGCATCACAAAATCCATATCATGCTCAACCAAGAGGATACTTAAGCCCTCTTCACGTAAATCAGATAATACTTGAGCCAAGTCTTGTTTTTCTTTATAGCGTAGGCCTGCTGCTGCCTCATCGAGTAGCAATAAGGTAGGATCCAGCGCTAAGGCACGAGCGATCTCAACAATACGTTGTTTACCAAGCGCTAAGTTACCTGCTTTTTCATAGAGAAAATCACCTAAACCCACACGCTCACATTGCAATTTAGCTTCTTTTAGCAGCTGTTTTTCACTGGCACGTTCCAAGCGCCATAGACTACTAATCCCTCCTGTCTTAGCTCGTAGGTGAGCCCCCAAGGCAACGTTCTCAAGTACCGTCATATCTGGCAAGAGCTGAACATGCTGGAACGTACGACCGACGCCTAAAGCCGCAATCTGACGTGCGGGCAATTTTGTCAAATCTTGACCCATGAATTTCACGCTACCCGAAGTGAGCGGCAAGACACCCGTAATCAAGTTAAAGCTCGTACTCTTACCGGCACCGTTTGGTCCAATTAAGCCCATGATCTGACCCGCTTTCACATTAAAGCTAATGTCATTCACCGCTACTAGACCACCGAATTCCTTACGAATCTTATTCACCTCAAGCACGACATCGCCTTTTTGGGAACGACGCCGACGTGCTAACTCCTCAATCTCACCACTCAAATCAAAAGGCTCTATCGCATCTATTGAGCGGCCAAAAATCTTATCCTTAATACGGATAATAATCGGCAATAAGCCATCACGTGCGTAGTGCAAGATAAGGATCATTAAGACACCGAATACTACCATCTCAACGTTGACTTGAGAGCCGAAAAGCATCGGTGAATATTGCTGAATTTGGTCACGTAAAAAGACCACGATGGACGAACCTAAGACAGCTCCCCAAACGCTGACCGAGCCACCAATAATCGCCATAAATAGGTATTCAATACCATAGTTCAAACCGAAGGTGCTTGGACTCACCGCACGCTGTTCGTGGGCGTACAACCAACCTGCTAAGCTAGCTAATAGTGCTGCATAGAGGAAGGCAATCATCTTATAGTGATGCGTATTCACACCGAATGACTCAGCCATTGCAGCACCACTCTTCAATGAACGAATCGCGCGACCAGGGCGTGAACTCAATAAGTTCATGGTTAACCACATACTAATCAGCACCACAATCCAAATCAAGAAGTAGATATGACGCGCTTTCAGTAGAGAAATACCAAAAATTTCAATCGGCACAATACCAGGGATACCATCATGGCGTCCTAAGAACTCCATATTGCCAAAGATATAGTAAAAGCTTAAGCCTAAGGCAATCGTACCTAAAGGCAAAAAGTGTCCTGATAGGCGCAAAGTAATTTGTCCCATAAAATAGGCCACCACAAAGGCCAACAACATCCCAGCGAGTAGACCTAGCCATGGTGATACACCGAGACTGGCACTTAAATAGGCCGTGGAATAAGCGCCAATCCCGACGAAGGCGGCTTGGCCAAATGAGGTCATCCCAGCAACACCAGTCAGAATGACTAAACCAAGCACCACTAAAGAAGCGATGCCAATATTATTCATCTGATTAATCCAGAACTCAGGCGTCTGAGGAATTAAAGGTAGAGCCACTAACAGGGCTAAAAATAGAATCAATACAATACGCTTCATGACTTATTCCTCCTCATCGTGGTGTTTAATGGTTAAAGAGCGCACCAATAAAACAGGAATAATCAGCGTAAACACAATGACCTCTTTATAATCACTCGCCCAGAAAGTACTAAATGCCTCCACAATGCCCACTCCAATCGCCGCTAAAGCAGCAATAGGATAGCTAACAAGACCGGCAATAATAGCACCAACGAAGCCTTTGAGGCCGATCATAAAGCCAGTCTCATAAGTAATCGTAATAAATGAGACCAACATAATACCCGCCAAGACACCAACAAAAGCCGTCAACCAGAACGTCATATGACCTGACAAAGAAGTACTAATCCCCACGAGACGTGCGCCACGACGATTCACGGCTGTTGCACGTAACGCCTTACCGTATATCGTATGGCCAAAAAACATCCATAAAGCAAAAATCGTGAAGGCAGTCATACCAATCACAAACAGACTCTGGTAATTCCAATTCAGACCAAAGAGCTCCACTTGACCATCAAAGAAAGGCTCTGAAACCAACCAGCCCTCAGCACCGAAAAGCACTAAACCCATACCCACCATGGCAAAGTGCAAGGCAATTGAGACAATCAAGAGTACTAATGAAGAGGCTTCCGCAATCGGCTCAAACACTAAGCGGTAAATCATAGGCCCTAATGGCACCACAATAATCAAGCTGAGCAAGGCTTTTATCCAAATATTTGGCTCTAGCGCTAAGAGTTCAGGAACGAGGAACATGATAGCCAGTGGTAAGGCAATAAAGTACACAAAGCACCAATGCAGCCCAAGTCCATGCCGACCCTTAAAATAAAAATAGATTTCTTTGAGAAAAATAACCGCGCCAATAGCTGGCAATAAATATATCGTCTGGGGTATGCGACCGTCGGCCATCATGGCAAATGTTAAGGCACCGAAGGAGACAAACTCACCTTGCGCAATAAAAATCACTCTTGTCACCGCAAAAACCAACACGAGCGATACAGCCATTAAGGCATAAATTACACCGGTAACGATGCCATCTTGTAATAATATTTTGGCTATTGACCAATCCATTAGATCTTTCTCTCTACAAACAAAAAGCCGTATCCGCCACGGTTAAGTGCCGGATACGACCATTGACCATTTAATTTTCTGGCATTATTTTAACAGATCAGGCTGATAAACCCATTTTCCGTCAACAATTTTTACCATTACGCGTGCGCGCTCATCTAAACCGGTATGATCTTCAGGTGTGGTATTGAAAATACCATGCACACCACCAACATCCTTATTGTTCTCAAGTGCATCACGCATAGCAACACGGAAGCGCTCAGAACCAGGTTGACGATCTGAAGCAATCGCTTTAGGAATCGCTGCATTAATCAAGGCAGTAGCATCCCACATATGGGCACCGAACACGCTCACGCTACCTTCACCAAATTTATCATTATAAAGTTTGGTATATTCCATGCCGAGTTTCTTAATTGGATTATCGTCTTCCAACTGCTCTGCCACAATTACTGGGCCAACAGGTAAAAGCACGCCCTCACAGGCTTTACCACAAACTCGCAAGAAGTCTGAGTTCGCTGAGCCATGTGTATGATAAACCTGACCCTTGAAGCCACGCTGAATCAATTCACGCTGTGGCAAGGCACCAGGCGTACCTGCAGTACCGACAACGATGGCATCAGGTTTAGCACCGATTAGCTTCATTACTTGTCCCGTTACACTGGTATCAGTACGGGCATAGCTTTCAGTCGCGACAATTTTGATATCACTATCAGCCAGCGCAGTTTCTAATTCTTTCAACCAACCTTGACCATAGGCATCGGCAAAACCGATATAGCCGATCGTTTTAACGTTGGCTTTCTCCATTGACTTACGCAATGCCAAGGCCATTAATGAGTCATTCTGCGGGGTTTTAAAAGCCCACTTCTTGGCCCCCTCTTGAGGAACCACCACCACTGCATTACCACTTAAACTAATCACAGGTACCTTAGCTTCAGCAGCTACGTCAACCATTGCTAATGAAGCAGCAGTCACACTACTACCCACCATTACGTCAATATTGTTCTCACTGATTAGCTTACGCATATTGCGTACAGCAGTCGCTGTGTCAGTCGCATCATCAAGCACAATATATTTCACTTGTACGCCATCAACCTCAGTTTTAACAACCTCTACGGTATTTTTCTCAGGAATACCCAAAGAAGCCGCAGGTCCCGTTGCAGAAACAGAAACGCCAACGGTAACAACAGGTTGATTGGCCCAAGCTGCTCCAGCTAATGCCATAATCGGTAAAATGCTAAGAGCACCTAAGGTAAATTTCTTCATATAAATAGTCTCCAAAAAGTCAGAATTTCTAGAATGTTTCAATCATATCACTTAGAACTGTTAACTAAGAGAAAAACCGAGTGTTTTGCTACAATCTGAAACACTCTCACCATAGCTAAGTGCCTTAAGCAGAGAATTTCCTATACAATGCAGTTTTATTTAGCGTTTTTTCTTATGTCAGATTTACCGCAAGACCCAAAAACAAAAACTCTCGAACAATGGCGCGAGGAACTCACTCCTGAACAATTTTACGTCACCCGCCAAGCTGGCACAGAACGTGCTTTTACAGGCCGCTATTGGGACCATCAGGAGTTCGGACTGTATCGTTGTATTTGCTGTCAGACCCCGTTATTCCACTCGGATACTAAATTTGATGCAGGCTGTGGTTGGCCAAGTTATTTTCAAGCCGTCAATCCAGATAGCATTACCGAGCATATGGACCATAGCCATGGCATGATACGTACTGAAATCCGCTGTGCTCATTGTGACGCACACCTAGGGCATGTATTCCCTGATGGCCCAGCACCGACTGGTTTACGCTATTGCATCAATTCCGCCTCTCTTGTTTTTGAACCACAAGCATGAAAAAGCTCCTCTTTGATTTTTTTCCCTTAATTCTCTTTTTTGTTGCGCTTAAATTTGGTGATATCTATTTCGCCACTTGGGCCGCCATGGGCGCAGCCGTCGCACAAATTATTTGGCTTAAAGCCACTGGCAAGAAAATCGAGGTCAGCACATGGTTAAGTTTAATCGTGATTGTGCTCTTCGGTGGTGCCACTATTTATTTGCAAAACGAAGCATTTATTAAGTGGAAGCCAACCGTCTTATACTGGATCTTTGCGCTTATTTTATTGGGCGGAAGATTACTCTTTAAGAAAAATCTTATTCAAAAATTAATGGGTACCCAACTCGAGATGCCCGATATTGCTTGGGACAAAATGAACTATAGTTGGGCCGCCTTTTTTATCGTAGTCGGTGCCTTAAATCTATTCGTGGCTTTTTCTGGCTACTTTACCACCGAGCAGTGGGGTACCTTTAAGGTCTTCGGCATGACCGTCTTACTCATTGTCTTTGCAATTGGCCAATCCTTATGGCTCAGCAAATATATGAACTTGGAGAATAAATGAATCAGGAACTCATGGATGAAATCCAGCAACGCCTACAAGCCCTAGAGCCAACTGAACTTGAGATTATTGATGACTCACATCTACACGCAGGTCATGCAGGTAGCAAGGGCGGCGCTAGTCACTTTACTGTGATTATTAGCTCTAAACAATTTGCCGGTTTGAATCGAGTGGCTCAACAGCGTCTAGTATATGGCTTAGTCACTGATTTAATGCCCTTTCCGATTCATGCTTTAGCCCTTAAAACCAGTATTCCTAGCTAATTTAACTATTAAATACTATGCTTGTAGAATTGAACATCCTGCTCTCTTGCATGTTCAGCTCTCAACACAAAAATTCCTTCTATTAAAAGGTTTTACTATGAAAAAATTATTTTTAATCGCTTCTCTCTCAATGGCTTTTCCAGCCATGGCTCAAAACGTAGCCACCGTTAACGGCCAGCCAATTTCTCAGGCAGAACTCGACTTTACGCTTAAAGCAGTTGGTATTCCAACAGCCACAGATGAACAACGTAAAGCCCTTCTTGAAGAAGTTATTAACCGTGACGTATTAGCTCAAGAAGCGATTAAACAAGGCCTAGACAAGCAAGAAGTTGTGAAGTTGAATATTGAGTCAGCGCGTAAAGAAATCCTTATCGCCGCTCTACTTCAAGATTGGGCTGAGAAAAATCCTGTAAGTGATACTGACGTAAAGAAAGCCTACGATGTCAGCTTAACCGAATTTAAAAATGCGAAAGAATACAAAGTTAGCCATATCTTGGTGAAAGAAGAAGACAAGGCTAAAGCATTAATCGAGGATATTAAAGCCAAGAAAATCACATTTGCCGAAGCTGCTAAGAAAGACTCTTTAGATCCAGGCTCAGGTCGTGACGGTGGTAATCTAGGTTGGTCTGATCCGAACGCTTATGTACCAGAATTTGCCGATGCGGTACGTGCTGCCAAAAAAGGCGAGATCTCTGACACTCCAACCAAATCACAATATGGCTACCATATCATCCTCGTGGAAGACGACCGTGATATCGCACCACCAAGCTTTGACAACCAACAAGCTGAAATCAAACA
>CAYFVY010000010.1:18209-34174 GCA_964346715.1 uncultured Pelistega sp.
CCCGCAGCTAAGATATACTGCGCGGCTTCATCGCGTTTCCAGACGGGCAAAGTGCCTGTCAGAACAAATGTTTTACCGGCAATCTCAGCCGTTGAAATCGTGAAGTCTCCGACCTGAATTTCAACGCTCTTGCCAGCATCGGCACTCGGAACAAACTGTTGCGCTGGCTCTTGTACACGTACGCCAGCCGCAAATAAGTCTTCAATCACTTGCAAATTATGCGGTTCGGCAAAGAAACTTACGAGCGAATGTGCAACCACAGGACCCACATCATTCACCTGTAATAAGTCTTCTTCGCTAGCGGCTTGAATCGCAGCCACACTGCCAAAATGCAGCGCCAAATCACGTGCGGTGGATTCCCCTACATGACGAATTCCTAAGGCATAAATTAAGCGTGCCAACTCTGGTTGTTTGCTTTGCTCAATTGCTAAAACCAGTTTTTCCGCTGATCGTCGACCCATACGTTCCAAGGTCATGAGCTTTTCCACTTGCAAGCCATATAAATCAGCAATTGAATGAACCCAGTCTGAATCGACTAATTGCTCAACCAACTTTTCGCCCAAACCATCGATATTTAAGGCCTTGCGGCTAACAGCATGGATAATACTTTGCTTACGCTGTGCGGCACAGAATAAACCGCCCGTACAACGGGTAATGGCCTCATCTGGCAAGCGTTCAACCGCCGACGCACATACAGGGCATGCCGTCACCATCACAAACTGACGTGCATCAATAGGACGCTGTTCAGGGATAGAGCGCACAATTTCAGGTATCACATCGCCAGCACGACGCACGACCACCGTATCACCAATCCAGACATCCTTACGGCGAATTTCATCCTCATTATGCAAGGTCGCATTGGTCACCGTTACACCGCCAACAAATACCGGCTTTAAACGCGCGACAGGTGTTAAAGCACCCGTACGACCAACCTGAATTTCAATATCTAAGAGAACGGTCTCTTCTTCTTGCGCTGGAAATTTATGCGCTACCGCAAAGCGTGGTGCCCTTGAAACATAGCCCAGAGCCTCTTGCTGAGCCAATGAATTGACTTTGTACACCACTCCATCAATCTCGAAAGGCAAGCTCGCACGTGCCGCATTAATCTGTGCATAATATTCCAGAACCCCTGTGGCACCCCGTACAACAGCTCGCTGCTTAGCCACAACAAAACCAAGCGTTTGTAAAAAGTCTAAAAGCGCGGATTGAGTGTTAGGTAAACTTTCTTCCTCAGTCGCCAACTCAACTTCACCACAACCATACGCAAAAAAGCGTAAAGGACGCTTAGCCGTAATCCGTGGGTCAAGCTGACGCAAACTCCCGGCAGCGGCATTACGTGGATTCACGAAGGTTTTTTCACCACGTTGTGCTTGTTGCTCATTCAGACGTAGAAAATCCTCACGATTCATCAAGACCTCACCACGCACCTCAAACACAGGAGGAACCTGCTCACCCACTAGACGCAAGGGTACAGAGGCCATGGTACGAATATTCGCTGTCACGTCCTCACCTGTCTGACCATCACCGCGTGTAGCCGCTTGTACTAGCACGCCCTGCTCATAACGAATCGTGATAGCCAAACCATCAAACTTCAGTTCACAACTGTATTCAACTAATTGTCCAGGCCCAATCAGTCCCTGAGTATGCAGTCCCTCTTGTACGCGACGATCAAAGGCCAGTAGCTCAACCTCTTCAAACACATTACCCAAGGACAACATTGGCACACGATGACGCACTGTTCCAAAAGCACTCAAGGGCGCGGCACCGACACGCTGCGAAGGCGAATCGGTCGTAATTAACTGTGGGTTAGCCGCTTCAAGCGCTTGCAACTCACGCATTAAACCATCATAAATATTGTCAGAAACTAATGGAGCATCAAGCACATAATAGGCATGATCGTAACGGCGAATTTCTTCACGTAATTGTTCGAGTGTTTCTTGTGCAAATAAATCGTTCATAATTTAGATCTAAAATAATTCACTAGCCCATAAAAAAGTAAAGCGCTCTAGACAATGAATGTACTAAGCGCTTTACTTGGGTTGTATCGGTTAAAGCCTAATTAGCTGAATAAACGAGCTGCCCGATCTGAGCCAGCACGTAAACCCTTGGCCTCTAAGTCTTTATACACTTCAGCTAATTGTTGATCAATCACAGGAATTACCGCATTATCACGATCAAGCGGCTTACCCTCATCATCCACCACTTGCGCATTAAGGGCTTTAGCTAACTCATGCGCTTTCTCGACTAGGTTGCTAAATGGCTTATCAATCTGATAGCTATTCGGTACATCAATTAAGAGTTCGATATGCTCAACGCCTGCCGAACGCACCTCATTACTTAAATTGCCACCTGGTAATAAGAGAAACAATGGCTTGCCACTCTCATGTAAGCGAACATGACCTAAGCCATGCTCTTCAAACCCTAAGCGTTGAGCAATCTCTAAAATAGCTTTAACAGGTTGTGTCCCATCTAATACTAAATTCACCCCTACTTGGGCTTCCGACTCATTACATAGCTGGTCAAGTTGTTGAGCTTGCTCTAAGACCTGTGCCTTATCACCTGATTCGGTAGTGGCATCAAAAGCATTGGCAATATTATCTGCAGACATGAATGCTATGTCCCATTCTTCAGGACGCATTGGGCCATTACGATTGGCTAACTGCACCGCCATCTGTAAAGAACTATAGAGTTCTGCAGCACGAATGCGCGCACGGTGGAAGCCATCAGCAGTCTCAGCGAAGTAGCGAATCGGTTTATTCCCTGCAAACTTAAATTGCTGAATATGCTGGATTAATTGAGTGCCATTAACCGGGGTAAAGAAATGAATATCAAACACCGTTTCACACATGGGGTCAACACCCTCTTCCTCATGTTGCTGTACGACCGAGGCTTTAGGTACGCCATCCTCGCCAAGCTCTGGCTTATCATCCAGCACAAAACTTGGATCTGCGCGACCATTATCACTCTGCGTACCACCCAATAGAGGGTCGAACTCCGTGGTAGGAAATTGCTGGTTTATACGCTGCTGAATACGCTTCTCTTGCCACCAATTAAATGCCAAGACGCCAACAATGGCGAGCAGACCAATAACAATAATACCTAACTGCAAGTTTGTCATAGTAACTTTATACCCTAGAGATTATTAGGCATCACCCATTAATTGAACCGCCGCATCCATATCGACGGCTACCACACGTGAGACACCTTGTTCTTGCATGGTAACACCAATTAATTGTTTTGCCATTTGCATTGCAATTTTATTATGAGAAATGAATAAAAACTGTGTTTGTTCGCTCATACTTGAGACTAAATTTGCATAACGTTCCGTATTCGCATCATCCAGTGGCGCATCCACCTCATCAAGCAAACAGAACGGAGCAGGATTTAACTTAAATAAAGCGAAAACTAATGCCGTAGCGGTTAAGGCTTTTTCACCACCCGATAATAGATGAATTGTACTATTACGCTTACCTGGGGGCTGCGCCATCACCTGTACACCCGCATCAAGAATTTCTTCACCGGTCATGCGCAACTTCGCTTCGCCGCCACCAAATAAGCGTGGGAACATCTCGCCAAAGTGTGCATTCACTTGATTAAAAGTATCTTGTAAAAGCTCACGCGTCTCACGGTCAATCTTGCGAATCGCCTCTTCTAGCGTATTAATGGCTTCGTTTAAGTCTTGATGCTGCACATCTAAGAATTCTTTACGGGTACGCGCTTCATTCAGCTCATCCAACGCTGCCAAGTTAACCGGTCCCAGGCTATCAATCTGGCGCGAGATACGTTGTACCTCAGCTTGTAGCCAAGTGACTTTTTGCCAGTTTTCACCTAAAGACTGAATTTCTTCACGCAATGTATCACGTGCGACCTCTTGCGCATTCAATTGCTCAGCAAATTGTTCTACCGCTAAGCGCGCTGCTTGCTCATCCAGCTGCAACTGCATAATACGTGCTCGATACGGCTCTAATGACTGTTCAATACGCAGGCGCTGCTCATCTGTTTCACGCAGGCTTGCGGCCATATTATCCATGGCAATGCGAGCTTCTTGTAAAGCAGCATTTTTCACACTTTGCAATTGCAGGGCCTCTTCTAGACCACTACGTGTCGCCTCTTCGTCAAATTCAAATAACTCAGCCTCAAGATTCTCCAACTCAATACGTGCTTGCTCGCTTTGTTTCTTAGACAACTCACGATTGCGTTTCAACTCCTCAATACGTGACTGTAAACCACGCTGAGAGAAAACAATTTCTTGCACCTGTAATTCAATTTGGCGAATTTGCGCTTTGTGTTTCTCGGCTCGCTCATCAATCTCTTCACCTAGCATCTGAGCATCAGCATAACGTGCCTGCTCCTCACCCAGCTGAATATCCAGAGCTTCAAAATCGGTTTCACTTTGCAAGATCACTGCACGCAACTCTTCAGATTGCGCCTCAATATCTGCCAAATCACTACTTAAGCGATTACTTAAGCTGTTAAATTGCTCGGACTGGCTTTGTAACTTTGAGTACTCAAGCTGAATATCATGAGCTCGACGTGTTAACTCGGAAATACGTTGGCGACTTTGCGTTAAACTTTGGGATAATTGTGTAAATACAGATTCAGCCCGCACAGCAATACTCACCGACTGATCGGCATTCATCTGAGCGGCGCGAATTTCTAAGCGCAGATTTTCAATTTCTTGCTGGCGCGCTAACATCCCTGCTTGTTCGGATTCAGCCGCATAGAAAGACACACCATAAGCATCCACCACATGGCCTTGTTTAACCACCAACTGCGCACCGTCTTTAAGTTGACTGCGCAGACTTAAGGCTGCGGCTAAATCATCGGCAATATAAATATCGGCAAGCCATTGCGCCAATAGACTCTTTAAGTCCACATCGTTCACCCGCACCAAGCTAAGCAAGGGCTTTAACCCTGGCAAAGTAGCTGGCATAGGCTGGGCAGCAGGTTTATGGAAAAAAGCTAAGCGTGCTGGTGGTGCGTCATTCGCAAAAGCACGCGCCAAGTCAATATTATGTACTTCTAGAGCCGTCATACGCTCACGTAAGACAGACTCAAGTGCAGTTTCCCAACCAGGTTCAATATGTACTTGTTGCCATAAGCGTGCCAAACCATTTAGTTCATGCTTATTTAACCAAGGCTCAAGAGCGCCTTTTTTCTGTACATCTTCTTGCAAGGCCACTAAAGCACTTAAGCGTGCTTCTAGACGACCCAGTTGTTGGCTTTCTTCCTGAGATTTCTGTTGTGCTAACTGGCGCTCTTGCGCAGCTAGCGCCAACTTATCTTCAACCTCAAGTAATTGCGCCTGTGCTTGCTCCAAATTCGCTTCTGCACCTTCACGATCCATAGCGAGCTGTTCCAGACGGTAATCGTCAGGTAACTGCATCTCGCTTTTCTCTTTCGTGAGGCGCTCTTTACGCAACTCTAAGGCTTGTAACTGACGATCACTTTCACGTTGCTGCTGTGCGATTAAGGCTAATTTCTGTTCTAGTTGCGACAGACTCACACGCATCTGCTCACGACTTTGTGAGGCTTGCTTAACCTCTTGCTCCAAGAGTGGTAACTGAGCTTGAATTTCCTCTTGTTCCATCTTGGCAGTTTCAAGTCGCTCCGCCGCCATCGCCTGCTCTTCATCAAGCAACTCGAGCTGCTCTTCACAATGCGTAAACTGCTCATTCCATTCGAGAATTTGCGCATTTAATTGAGATTTGCGCGTATTTAAGCGATTACGCGAATCCACTACGTGACGAATATCGCTTTCTAAGCGACTCACTTGGGTATTCACCTCATACACAGCAGATTGTGCTTGGTGCACTAAGTCACTGGCTTGATAGTGCGCTTGGCGACGACTCTCAACATCACTCTCAATTGAACGTAACTGCGCCATCGACTCATCGAGTTCAAGCTGCGCCTGCTTAATTTCAGCGCTTTTACGAGTTTGCTCAGCTTGGGCATTATCTTCACGATTTAGCCACAGCGCAAATTGCTTTTTCTCGCCATCTTGCTGGAGTTGACGATACTCACTAGCGACTTGTGCTTGGTTTTCTAACTTCGTCAGCTGATTTTCTAATTCACGTAAGATGTCGTCAACGCGCGTAAGATTATCACGGGTATCGGCTAAACGATTCTCCGTATCACGACGACGTTCCTTATAACGTGAAACACCCGCTGCCTCTTCTAAATATACGCGCAGCTCTTCGGGCTTTGCCTCAATCAAGCGATTAATCATGCCTTGACCAATAATCGCATAGCCACGAGCCCCTAAACCTGTACCTAAGAAGATATCGTGCACATCACGACGACGAACCTGCTGATTATTAATAAAATAGCTACTCGTGCCATCTCGGGTCAGTACACGACGCACAGAAATTTCCGCATAGACACTCCACTGCCCAACAGCACGACCCTCGGTATTATCAAAAACCAACTCAACTGATGCACGACCTGCCGGCTTACGATTGCCCGAGCCGTTAAAAATCACGTCTTGCATCGATTCACCACGTAGTTCTGAGGCCTTGGTCTCACCCAGCACCCAACGCACGGCGTCGATAATATTCGACTTACCGCAACCATTCGGGCCGACCACGCCAACCAGCTGACTCGGTACGGGAATCACCGTAGAATCAACGAAAGACTTAAAACCAGATAATTTAATTTGGGTTAAACGCACAAGAAATTTATAGACTAATAGCGAAAAAATAAAAATAATCTTACGTTTCTCATGAAAAGACTTTCATTGAAACGCTTTAAGACCATATAATAACCCAGCTAAGAAAATAAAAAAGTATCGGAATGGTCTCAAGGCTATCAAATATTGTGACAATAATTAAGCCAATATTTCCATGCTTTACTTTTAACAACGATATTTAGGACATCCCCTTGAAGAAAGGTTTTTTTACAGTCATGCTCGCCCAGGCATTATCTTCTTTAGCAGATAATGCGCTATTCATCGCAGCTATTGCTCTGATCCACCAGTTGCAAGGCCCAGAATGGATGGACTCCCTATTAAAGTGGTCATTTGCCTTTTCATATGTAGTATTGGCTGCTTTTGTAGGTGCGATTGCTGACTCTTACCCCAAGGGTAAGGTGATGTTCGTCACTAACTCGATTAAGATTAGTGGCTGTCTATTAATGTTCGTCTCGGCCTTTCTGGTGAATGACAATCTAATTCATACCTACATCGTCTGTTTAGCCTATGCACTGGTGGGGATTGGTGCAGCAGCGTATTCACCTGCGAAGTACGGCATTGTGACTGAATTACTGCCACCGAAAGACCTAGTTAAGGGCAATAGCTGGATTGAAGGCCTCACTGTCCTATCGATTATTTTTGGTTTTGTGCTTGGTGGCATTTTAATTAAACCCGAAGTAGCAGCGTGGTTCTTACAATTCTCAATTTTCAAAAGCATGGTTGAGAGTCCAGCTGAAATTGCAATTGTGGTGATTGGCTTTATTTATGTTCTTGCTGCCATCTGTAATTTATTGATCCCCAATACCAATTTTGTCTATCCAAAACAAGAAACCAGACCTCTGAAATTAATGTGTGTTTTCGCTCGTTACATTAAGATTCTCTGGAAGGATAAAGTCGGTCAGATTTCTCTCGCGGTAACAACTTTATTCTGGGGTGCAGGTGCAACCATCCAATTAGTCGTGCTGAAATGGGGACAAGACCACCTAGGCTTAGATGTTTCTCAATCCGCTAACCTTATGGGTGTCGCTGCGATTGGTACGATTGTTGGAGCCGTACTCGCTGGGCGTGTGCGCCTAGAGAAAGCCCTAAGCGTATTACCTGTCGGGGTCATTATGGGCTTTGCCGTAATGCTGATGGTTATCGTCAAAGCCGACTGGGCAGTCTACGCGGTACTGATTCTGGTTGGTGGTTTATCAGGATTTTTCGTCGTACCACTTAATGCCCTCTTACAGCACCGTGGACACGTATTACTTTCTGCTGGTCACTCAATCGCCGTACAGAACTTCAATGAGCAGCTGAATATTTTATTTATGGTGGCAATTTATGGCTTTATGGTGCATTTAGACCTACACATCAATACCATCATTATTATCTTTGGCTCAATTGTTGCTGTCTTAATGTTCTCAATTATGTTCCTCAGTAAGCATAACCGAAACAAGTACCCTCAAGCTTTTGCTGAGATTGGTGAATTAGGCCACGGTAAAGCACAATAACGGCCAAGCCAGGCCCTGTAACTGTATGGTACAGTGATTAGATCGCTTGGCTAATATGGGGCACCTGACTACTTTGGGAGCCCTCAAAGATCCGAGCAATATAGTTCGGTATTATGAGTTCCCGTGTTGCTGTAAAACTTGCGCGACGAGTTTCAAGTCATGCCAAGCCAGTGCTTTATCTTCCTGATGAATCATCAAATAACTTGGGTGATAGCTCACCACCACTGGGATTTCCTGTCCCTCAGGCGTAGTGTATTGCCACACCTGTCCACGCAAGCGCTCAAAAGGCACAGGTTCTTGTTGTAAGAAACTGAAAGCGGCACGCCCTAATACCAAGATGCAACGCGGTTGCAGCAGCTGAATTTGCGCTAATAGATAATGCTGACACTGCTGCAAACTATCATCACTAGGCGCCCCATCTGCAGAACGACATTTTAGCAAACTCGTTAAAAGCACGGATTCACGATCTAGATGAATAGCAGCCAACATATTATCCAGCAGCTGACCACTGCGACTATCAAATAGATGTCCGCTTAAATCATCCTCTTTACCAGGCATCTCATCAATAATCATTAAGGATGCTTGTTCGCCAAGCTCACCAAAAACCGCTTGCGTACGCCCCTTGTGAAGAGCACATGCCTCGCAGTTTTGTACATAGCTTTGTAGTTGCTGCCAACCCAGCCCCTCAATCGATGGACTCTCTGTTTGACGTAGTGATTGATTGCGTTGTAAGCGACGATTTTTGGGTTGCTGTTGATGTGCCGAGATATCCGCACGCAATTTGGAGAAAAAGTTATTACTCTTAGCAGCTTGAACCACAGCTGGACGCCCAGACTGTCCCCCTAGTGAGGATTGCTCGGCAGCAACTGCTTGAACTCCTAGACTCTGTTGCACTCCACCCTTTTGTTGTGCGGCTAGCGCAGCGTGTTCCTGGCTGCTCGATACCTGTGGCGCAGCGACAGAAGATACCGCTGGCATGGAAGGGGTAACTTGCGCTTGCAAAGTCTCCCCCCACAGCTGGTCTATCCCTAGCTCTTTAAGCCAAAGGACTTGCAAACTATTGAGCGCAGGCGCAAAAGGAGCAATAGGCGCAGCAGAGTGTAATGGAGCATCGAGGAAAGTAGTCATATGCGCATTATAAGAGATTTTTCTGTAAAACCAAGGCGTCTTCGCTTTGGCCATTCACGCCCTTATAGTAGCCTTTACGTAAACCAATCTGTTGATAATCTTGGGCCTGATATAAGGCGCGAGCAGCAGCATTTGAGACACGCACCTCGAGCATCTGTGCTGTTAAATACGCCTCAAGCACTTGCAACTCAGTCCAGTCAAGCAGAATACGCCCTAAGCCTTGTTGCTGCCACTCAGGCGCCACTGCAATCGTTAGGAGATGCGCCACATCAGGAGCAAACATCTGTAAAGCATAAGCCATCACCTGACCATTCTCATGGCGTAAGACCCATGCTTTATAGTTCGCCTCCAAACAATCCGCAAACATGCCCGCAGTCCAAGGATCTGCTTGTACTTGCTGCTCAATTTGTACTACCGCTTCAATATCGGCTTTTTGCATAATCTCTAGACGTGACTGATGCTGCGCTAAGGCTTGAGTTAGCAACTGCATACGCTGAGCAGCTTGTCCTTGAGCAGATTGCTCCTTAGACACAGGTAAGCTTGCTTTAGGATTACCTCCCATACCGCGCTCACGTTCCGCTGTGGTAAAAGCCACCTTATCACGTAAATATAAGGGGGCTGCAAGCTCTGCTGCCATGGCACGCCCCTGCTTAAACTCTTCATATCCTAGGCGTACCAAGACTTCAGCATTAGGCCACTCGCTACTGCCTAGATGAAAGCTTACCCCCAAGGCTTGAGCATTCTGCCCCAAGGCTTGCTCATTACTCCCTAAGTCGGCAATCCCTTGTTGAAAAACTTGCGCGTATTCGCCTAAAGCATTACCGCATAGTAAAACATTAATCGTGGCACTCGAAGCTGTCAGACCATAAGTTTCTTGCCAGCCCTGAACTTGACTAACTAGCCAAGGGAGGACATCCTCCACAGCAATGAGCACAGGCTCTTGAATAGTCACCGCACTCGGCTGATACACCGCCAGATAGACTTCTTGCATACGTGCATCAAGAACCGAAACCAGCAAATCATAATCCTGCTTATTCGGCACCATACTCGCACTAGCGCGCAGCGAATCCACGGCCACCACATCTACATCCAAACCTAAGGCTAAGCCCTGAGCCACACCACAAGCGATACGTAAGCCAGTAAAAGCTCCTGGTCCCTGGGAAAAGACGACACCATGAATATCACCCTTGGCAAGCTGCGCCTCGTCTAGCAAGCTATCAAGCATCGGTAAAATATGTTCAGCATGCTGTTGCGCTGCTTCATGCTGGCGACCAGATACTGTTGTGACACCATCCTCAGCGATCTGCAGTAAGGCAACGCTTGAGCTATTAGCAGCATTCTCAATCGCCACGAAATTTTGTTTTATGCTCATGATCTAAAAACCTATCCTTGAAGAAATATTTCATAGCCAAATAAGTCAGCCCTGCGAGGGATAGTGAAGTGACTCGCAGCCATCATTTTAGAGTTTTCTTGGGTAAAAAAGCAGATTCAACAGGAAATCATTGCAAGTGATTACTAATAAAAAAAACTTTTACATTCAGAAATGCTAAATCATCTTTTTTTGTGTAACATAGGGGTTGTTACAAATTAACAATGCTTTTAAGTTGCTGTTTGTTTTTTCCTCAACAATTTTTTATAAGAACGGTAAGCATGAATACTACTACACCTCGCAAAATTCTCGTAGTTGACGATGACCCACGCTTAAGGGATCTATTACGTCGCTATCTCACAGAACAAGGGTTCACAGTCTTTGTTGCTGAAGATGGTAGGGAGATGACGAAAATCTGGCCGCATGAACACTTCGATCTGTTGATTTTAGATGTAATGATGCCTGGCGAAGACGGTATGTCAATTTGCCGCCGCTTACGTGGCTCTGGTAATACCACCCCGATCATTATGCTCACCGCTAAGGCGGAAGATATCGATCGCATCCTAGGTTTAGAGATGGGTGCCGATGATTACCTAGCGAAACCATTTAACCCACGCGAACTTTTAGCACGTATTAATGCAGTATTGCGTCGTCGCCAAGCGGATGAACACCCAGGCGCACCTAGCCAAGATAGTGAAATTATTACTTTTGGCCCATATACCCTTAATTTATCCACTCGCACCTTAAGCAAAGCGAAAGAGGACTCCGAAGAAAGCGAAGTCGTACCGATTACGACGGGTGAATTTTCTGTGTTAAAAGTCTTTGCACGCCACCCTAAGCAACCACTTTCTCGTGATAAATTGATGGAATTGGCTCGTGGTCGTGAATATGAAGCCTTTGACCGTAGTCTTGATGTACAAATTTCGCGCTTACGTAAGCTTTTAGAACCCAATCCTGCTAAGCCAATTTACATCCAGACTGTTTGGGGTTTAGGTTATGTATTTGTTCCTGATGGTGGTTGATAGCTCCAATAATAATTTGGTTTTTTGAAGACCATGATGCACGATAACTCGCCCGGCTTCTTTCGGCGTCTCGCCTATAAAGCACGCCTCAGTCTTTTTGGCCGGGCGTTCGTGCTGCTATTCCTGATTATCATCATCAGCTTATTATTCTGGCTCTACGCCTTTTATAAAGCACAGGAAGAGCCTCGCGCCGAGCAAATCGCCGACCGTGCCATCACCGCTTATAATATTGCCCAGCGTTCCTTACGCTTTGTCTCCATTGAGAACCGCCCTGCGCTGGTCTTAGACTTTGCCACCATTGGTGACACCCAAGTTTTCCCCCGCGAATTAGAAGACATTACAGAACTCTTACCCAATAGTCAGTTTTGGCGCCTAATTGCCAGCAAAATTCGCGAATCCATCGATGAGCCAGAATTTATTATTGCCTCATCGGTGAACGATGTCGAGGGCTTATGGCTGAGTATGAACGTCGATGATGAGCTCTATTGGCTATTAGTACGCCATCCCCCTCTATTTGATGATCTTTACAAAGAATGGATTCACTGGACCCTAATCGCCATTGCAATTGCCTCGCTTGGCTCAGCTTTGGTGACCTTATTTGCCAATGCCCCCTTAAAAAGCCTAACCAGAGTCATTAAAAGCCTGGGCCGTGGTGAACAACCGCCTGAGCTGCCGGTTGATAGGGGGCCCCGAGAACTGCGCGAACTCTTTGCTGATATTAACCATATGGTTGAAGAGCTACGTCAAGCCGACTCAGATCGACAGATTATGTTAGGCGGTATTTCGCATGATTTACGCACGCCACTCGCTAGAATGCGCTTAGAAATTGAAATGAGCGATATTTCTGAAGACAGTATGCAAGCGATTGATGGTGATTTAGCGCAGATTAATCACTGCATTGGGCAACTCCTTGAATACTCTCGCCCTACCGATGCTACCTTACCCCCTGCCATTAATGTCAGCGCAGTCTTAAATCAGCTATGTGACCGCGAGCAGTCTTACACCAAGGATTTACAAGGCGAATTTAGCTACCGTATTGAAAATAAGCTTTTTGCCCATATATCTGAAATCAATTTGCAACGTATTGTCGGTAATCTCATTGAGAACGCACGTCGCTATGGTCGCACACCTGACGGTGAGATTAAAGTAGCCTTAAACGCGTATACTCATAACAAACACGTCTTTATTGATGTGAACGATTTCGGTGCAGGTGTTAACCAAGAAGATGTACCACGTTTATTACGTCCCTTCGCACGAGGGGATGTAGCACGCACCGGCGTCAGTGGGGCCGGTTTAGGTTTAGCTATCTGTGAACGCTTACTTAAGCAAGTAGGTGGCTCACTGAAGCTTTTACCGAATAAACCCAATGGCTTACTCTGTCGGATAGAGATTCCCTTAATTGATAATAGAAATATTCAATTGGAATTATCAAATCAATAGAGTTAGAATATCATTGTTCATTCAGCTACACAGGTAGTTGATTTATTTAACAGTTTTTCTTAAGGATCTAACATGAAAACAGTAGGCGAGAAATTAGAAGCGTTTAAAGTAGTTGGTGTTAAACCTGGTTTCAACAACCACGAAGAGAACGGTGTATCTGCATTTGAAGACATCACTGAGAGCTCTTTCCCAGGCAAGTGGAAAGTAATCTACTTCTACCCTAAAGACTTCACTTTCGTTTGCCCAACAGAAATCGTTGGTTTTAACGCACTAGCTCAAGAATTTGAAGATCGTGACGCTGTTCTAATGGGTGGCTCTGTTGATAACGAGTTTTGTAAATTAGCATGGCGCCGTGAGCACCAAGACCTAGATCGTCTTGGCCACTATGCTTTCGCTGACACAACAGGTTCTTTAATCGACCAATTAGGCGTTCGCGAAAAAGGCGCTGGCGTTGCTCTACGTGCAACCTTCATCGTTGACCCAGACAACGTTATCCAACACGTTTCTGTAAACAACTTGAACGTTGGCCGAAACCCAGAAGAAGTTTTACGTCTACTAGACGGTCTACAAACTGACGAACTATGCCCATGTAACCGTGCGGCTGGTGGCGCAACACTGTAATTTACAGTCATTATTAGCTGACTCATATTGTTGAGTTACTGATAAATCGTATCACCCCTACTCCTCTAGGGGTGATACCCAAACTACAATCCCTCGCTTATATAACAAGGTACAAGAAATGGAATTTTTGACGACTATTAAGAGTCAGATCCCTGATTGGGCTAAAGACATTCGTTTGAACGTTGATGGTACTATCGCGCGCTCTTCACTCTCTGCAGCTGACGCCGTGGGTGTTGCGCTAGCAGCTGCTTTCGCTGCCAAAAGCACTTTCCTCGTTGAACAATTCAAACTTGGCCTAAGTGAAGAAGATATTAATGGCGTACTAACCGCCTCTGCTTTAATGGGCATGAATAACGCTTACTACCCATTTGTTGAAATGACGGGTGACGAGCAGTTACGCACACTACCAGCTAAGCTACGTATGAATGCTTACGCAACGCATGGTGGTATTGATAAAGCACGTTTTGAAATTTTTGGTTTAGCAGCTTCTGTTATTGGTAAATGTCACTTCTGCGTTAAATCGCACTATGACGCTGCTAAAGCTGCTGGTATGACAACAGAGCAACTACAAGACGTAGGTCGTATCGCTTCTGTTGTAAATGCTGTTGCTCAAGTTTTATCTGCTCAAGGCAAATAATTTAGTAAGAAATCAAACAATTAACACACTCTCCCTTTGTGTTAATTTTTATACCTCGCCCTCGGGCGAGGTTTTTTTTGCTTAATTTCTGTTTAATCTTTGGTAATTAATACCACTACCGTCGCCGCAATCCCTTCCTTGCGACCCAAGTAACCTAAGTGCTCATTCGTCTTGCCTTTGACATTGACACAATCCACCGTCACTTTCAGATCATCGGCAATATTATTCACCATCTGTTCTGCATAGGGTGAGATTTTAGGAGCTTGCGCATGAATCGTTGCGTCCACATTCACCACACTCCAGCCTGCATGATTCACCTTGGCATACGCTGCTCGCAATAAAACTCGACTATTCGCCCCCTTGTATTGCGGATCGGTGTCGGGGAAATGTCGACCAATATCACCCATACCAGCCGCGCCAAGAATCGCATCGGTAATCGCATGCAATAAGGCATCCGCATCAGAGTGGCCCTGCAAACCATGCGTATGGGGTATGGTGACTCCTCCCAGAATTAAGGGACGTCCCTCAACCAGAGCATGCACGTCAAAACCTTGTCCTACACGAAATGTGTTACTCATAAAAAATGCTCCACCAAATCAAAATCACTTGGCCAAGTGACCTTTAAGTTACGCCAATGCCCTTTGACTAATAAGGGATGCTGCCCCATAAATTCCATTGCGCTTGCCTCATCGGTAATGTCTGCACCTTGTGCAAGCGCTTGCTCCAGAGCCTGTATCAACTCAGGCGCTTTAAAAAGCTGCGGTGTTTGTGCCAACCATAGATCATCACGTGGTACAGTTTCTTGCACAGTGACTGTTGGTTTAGCTGTCGTAACTGCCCCTTCTGAAGCTGAACCACTTGCCCCGTCGACAAGCACACTTGCGCCCCCCTGAGTACTTACCTTGTGCGCGCGCTTTACCGTATCCCCAACAGGTAAAGCTAAAAGCCCACCCTGCTGCTGTGCCAAGCACTGCGTAATCAAGTCACTCAAATTCTCTAACGGCAAACCAGGACGTGCAGCATCATGCACCATGACCCAGGCCTCAGGCCCTAGGTTACTGGCGCGCAGGGTATTCAGCACGGTTAAGGCTCGAGTTTCACCGCCACAGGCTAAGACTGTCACTCTGCCTGCGATAGTCGCTACGTCCTCTTGAGAAATCCAATTATCACTCGCAGCGACCCCAATATACACATGCTCAACCCGTACATCCGCTAATAAGGCATGCACACTATGCATAAGCATAGAGCGCTTGCCAATCTGGCGATACTGCTTGGGCACAGCATGACCTTGCACCTGATGTTGAGCACGTTCACCAACACCACCCGCTGGAATAATCGCAACTAGTTTATAACTCATTCAGCTCTCAAGATAATTGAAGACTTAATCATAACGTAAGACGCTTATTGCTACAATGTTCTAAAATATACCATTGTTTATTAATCACTAATCTGCGCTGTGAACACTGCCCTTCTCGCACCCCAAACCCTACCTTCTATCCAACGAACATTGAAGTCCCTCAAGGTCGGCCATAAATTTACCACGGCACGACCCGCAGGCTCCGGAGAC
>CAYFVY010000010.1:34184-38521 GCA_964346715.1 uncultured Pelistega sp.
CGCTTGGTGGCTTTGTCAATTAGCGCGGGTGAGTGGACAGACCTTAGTGGTGATTTGTGCCGACCCCTTAGAAGCTAGGCGTCTACGCAATGAGACGCGCTTATTTGACAGCGAACTACGTATTAGTCTCTTACCTGATTGGGAAACCCTGCCGTACGATAGCTTCTCACCACACCAGGACCTGATCTCCGAGCGTCTCGATACCTTACACCGCCTAAGTCACTCACAGGTGGACATCTTATTTGTCCCCTTAACCACGGCGTTGTATCGTCTGACACCGCCCTCCTTCTTAGCGGCCTATACCTTTTCCTTTAAAAAGGGCGAACGCCTCAATGAGCAAGCTCTTCGTGACCAACTGATTCTGGCGAACTATAACCATGTTTCTCAGGTTACTGCCTCAGGTGAATTTAGCGTACGCGGCAGTATTATTGATATTTTCCCTATGGGTTCGGTGGTGCCTTATCGACTCGATCTTTTTGATGATGAAATCGATTCGATTCGCAGCTTCGATGTCGATACTCAGCGCAGCATCTACCCCGTTAATGAAATTAACCTCTTACCTGGCCGTGAATTCCCTATGGACCAAGACGCGCGCCATCAGTTTCGTGCCCGCTTTAGAGAAATTTTCGAGGGCGATCCTTCGCGCGCCTTACCGTATAAAGACGTTGGCAATGGCATTAATTTTGCAGGTATCGAATATTATCTGCCATTATTTTTCGAAGAAACCGCGACAATTTTTGACTATATCCCCGCACAGAGTTTATGTCTGACCAGTGGAGACTTAGAGCATGTTATCCAACAATTTTGGCAAGACACACAGAGTCGCTATAACTTTCTTAAAACCGATCGCGAGCGCCCTATCCTGCCCCCTGAACAATTGTTCTTAAGCGCCGAGCAGATTTTTTTAAACTTGAAGGACTTTGCCCGAATTAGCTTAGATACTCAGGAAGCCCATAGCGGTATTATGCCAGCCCCTGATGTCACCGTACTGCGTCGACATGAGCAGCCCTTTATGCGCTTACAAGAGCTAATTGAAAAAGGCGATAGTCATATTATTCTCTGCGCCGACTCCGCTGGCCGCCGTGAAACACTCTTGCAACTCTTACAAGAACAACAACTACGCCCCTCTCAAGTCTTCGACAAACTCAGTGACTTTATTGCTGAACCACAAGACTTCGCCTTAGCGATTGCCCCCATCCAAAAGGGATTTAGTTTAAATCTTAAGTTAATTGCTGATCATGATAAACCGTCGAATGCGCCTGAAACCATCATTGTTCTCACAGAAAATGATCTCTATCCAGGCACTAGCAGTGGCACCCAAGGGCGACGTCGCAAACAAGAACAACAAAGCAATGTTGAAGCCATGGTGCGTGACTTATCCGAGTTACGCGAAGGTGATCCTATTGTCCATGTGCAATATGGCATTGGGCGCTACCAAGGTTTGGTGCATATGGATGTGGGCGATGGCTTGGTCGAGATGCTGCATATTGAGTATGCCAATAAAACCACACTGTATGTACCAGTCTCCCAACTGCATGTGATTTCTCGCTACTCAGGTGCCGATCCTGAGAATGCACCACTACACCTCCTAGGCTCAGGTCAATGGGATAAGTCTCGTAAAAAGGCCGCTAAGCTCGTGCGTGATACCGCTGCTGAATTACTGCATATCTATGCGCAACGCCAAGCACGCCAAGGCTATAGCTTTAAACTGCCAATGGGTGATTATCAACAATTTGTCGATGGCTTCGGTTTTGAAGAAACTGTCGATCAAAGCCAAGCAATTGAAGCCGTGATTCAGGATATGACCTCAGGCAAACCTATGGATCGTCTCGTCTGTGGTGATGTCGGCTTCGGTAAAACTGAGGTGGCCTTACGTGCGGCCTTCCTTTGCGTGGCGAATAATCAACAAGTGGTGATGCTCTGCCCGACGACCTTATTAGCCGAACAACATGCCCAAACATTTCGCGATCGCTTTGCCGATTGGCCTGTGAATATTGCCGAGTTATCACGCTTCCGTTCCAGCAAAGAGATCAGTGCTGCGGTTGAAGGTATTGCCAATGGCTCGGTCGATATTATTATCGGCACTCATAAAGTCCTCTCCAAAGAGATTAAATTTAAGCACCTTGGCTTAGTGATTATTGATGAGGAACATCGCTTTGGTGTACGCCAGAAAGAAACCCTTAAAGCTCTGCGTGCCGAAGTCGACATTCTTACACTTACAGCCACTCCTATTCCACGGACCTTAAGCATGTCTTTAGAAGGCATCCGTGACTTCTCCGTGATTGCCACTGCACCTGAGAAGCGCTTGGCGATTAAGACCTTTGTACGTCGAGAAGACAATAGCACCTTACGTGAAGCCATCTTGCGTGAATTAAAGCGTGGTGGTCAGGTATATTTCTTACATAATGAAGTTGATACTATTCATAATCGCCGCGCACGCTTAGAAGAGCTCATTCCTGAGGCACGTATCGGAGTCGCACATGGGCAGATGCCTGAACGCGAGCTCGAAGTGGTGATGAAAGACTTCTATAACAAACGTTGCAATATCCTCTTATGCACAACGATTATTGAGACGGGGATTGATGTCCCAAGTGCTAATACGATTATTATTCACCGCGCAGATAAATTAGGCTTGGCACAGTTACACCAATTACGTGGCCGTGTTGGGCGCTCTCATCACCAAGCCTATGCCTATCTCCTAACACCAGGCGAAGATGCTATCACCAAGCAAGCCAAAATGCGCTTAGAAGCCATTCAGTCTATGGAAGAACTTGGCTCAGGCTTTTTCCTCGCTATGCATGATTTGGAAATTCGCGGTACGGGACAAGTTCTAGGCGATCAACAATCTGGCAACATCCATGAGGTTGGTTTCACCCTGTATGCGGATATGTTAAACCGTGCGGTTAAGGCCTTAAAAGAAGGCAAAGAACCTGATTTAGAGTCACCGTTCGACCTCGATACCGAAGTCAAACTCCATACCTCAGCTTTACTGCCTGATGACTACTGCCCCGATATTAATCGACGCTTGGGTATCTATAAGCGCCTGTCACATGCAAATAATTTCGATGATCTTCTGAATATTCAAGAGGAACTCACGGATCGCTTTGGTAAATTACCTGAGCCTGCCGTGATGCTTATGGCAACCCATCGCTTACGTATTATGGCGGAGCAATTAGGTATTCTAAAAGTGGATATCAGTGACGCTGGCGCAGTACTGGTCTTCAATGCGAAAGAGAATAAGATCGATCCTGTAACGATTATTGAGCTGATTCAAAATAACCGTCATATTCGCTTGAACGGCCCAGATAAATTGCGTGTTGAATTTACCGAAAACATGGAGATTAACCAGCGCATCGATAGCATTCACCAACTTTTGAAAGTCTTAAAAGGCGAAGCAGCCAGTATAAATCCCGTCGCTAAGAAGAAGCGCTAATGAGTGCTACAATTAGCCTACACGCATAGCCTACACATTACGTATTTAACCTACTCACTCGACGATTTGAACTTAATTCCATGAGCACTTTTTTAGTATTACAATCACCGACATTATCCACTTCACAAATCGAACAAATTGCCGCAATTACCTGCGCTAACCAAGTGGTTTTAGTCGGTGCATATGCGGCACGCTTAGATGATATTGATGTCCAAGAAAAAGCGGCAGTCATCCAATGGGCTCAAGCGAATAAAGTCGACTACGCCTTTTTACCTGCCCCACTTCAATCTTGGAAGCAGATGAAAATTCTCGCCATGGATATGGATTCAACCTTAATTAATATTGAGTGCATTGATGAGATTGCTGGCGTAGCGGGTCGTAAGGAGCAAGTGGCGGCGATTACTGAGGCAGCGATGCGCGGTGAAATTAAGGACTTTAGTGAGAGCTTACGCCGTCGTGTAGCAATGCTTGAGGGAGTTCCTGCTCAAGCTCTGGAACAAGTCTATACTGAAAAACTCCGCTTGAATGCAGGCGCTGAAGAATTACTTAAAGCAGCTCATGCACAAGGCATTAAGACACTTCTGGTTTCTGGTGGTTTCACCTTCTTTACCCAGCGTTTACAAGAACGATTAGGTCTGTATGAAACCCATGCGAATACCTTGGAAGTCGATGATAAGGGT
This sequence comes from uncultured Pelistega sp., assembly GCA_964346715.1. Classification (GTDB taxonomy): domain Bacteria; phylum Pseudomonadota; class Gammaproteobacteria; order Burkholderiales; family Burkholderiaceae_B; genus Taylorella. The sequence goes on from CAYFVY010000010.1 coordinate 38,298, forward strand.
TTACTTACGGGTCGCGTCTTAGGCCCGATTGTAGATGCCCAAGCCAAGGCTGATTATTTACAAGCACTTGCTGCGAAAGAAGGCGCGAGCCCTGAGCAATGTATCGCCATGGGTGATGGTGCAAATGATCTCTTGATGATGCAACATGCGCGCTATTCAGTCGCCTATCGTGCTAAGCCATTGGTACAAGAACAAGCTAATTTCAGCTTAAACCATTCTGGTTT
>CAYFVY010000011.1:0-35161 GCA_964346715.1 uncultured Pelistega sp.
GACTTGGTCGAAACCCGAGGAGCACAGAAAGTTGCGCAAATTGAAGGGGTTGGCGTGGTGAGTATTGCTGGGGGGCAAAAGCCAGCTATTCGCGTACAGGTTAATCCACAAGCGCTTGCAGCCAATGGTTTGAGCTTAAATGATATTCGTAGTGCGATTAACTCAGCGAATGTGAATGCGCCGACGGGGACATTTGATGGTCCACAGCGCTCGACTACGATTTATACCGATGGACAATTACGTAGTCCTGAGCAATATAAAAATTTAATCATACGTCATCAAGATGGCACAACCTTGCGTCTACAAGATGTGGCTGAAGTGGTCAATGATGCCGAAGATATTCGACAAGCAGCTTGGGTTGGGACAACACCTGCCATCTTATTAAATATTCAACGCCAGCCGAATGCCAATGTGATTCAGGTGGCGGAAAAAGTGCATGCGCTTTTGCCCAGCTTGCAACAAAGTCTACCCAGCTCAATTGGTCTAGAGGTAGTTTCAGATCGTACGGTTTCAGTGAAACAATCAATTCAGCATGTGCAAAATGAGATGCTGATGGCGATTGCCTTAGTGGTCTTAGTGACATTTGTCTTCTTGCGTAGCTTTAGCGCGACAGTGATCCCTTCCGTGGTGGTTCCTCTTTCCATTGTCGGCACGTTCGCCATCATGTATTTCTTGGGTTTTAGCTTGAATAACTTATCCCTTATGGCACTGACAATTGCCACGGGATTTGTGGTGGATGATGCGATTGTGATGATTGAGAATATCGCGCGTCACGTTGAAGAGGGTGACCCTCCGATGCAAGCGGCACTTAAGGGTGCTAAAGAAATCGGCTTTACTTTGATTTCCCTGACCATTTCTTTAGTTGCAGTGCTTATCCCCTTCTTATTTATGGCGGCTGTGATTGGTCGCTTATTTAGAGAGTTTGCGGTGACTCTAGCGGTGGCTATTATGCTCTCCTTGGTGATTTCACTCACGCTAACACCAATGATGTGTGCACGTATGCTCAAGCCTGAGCATGAACAGAAGCAATCAGCACTAGCTCGGTTTTTGTCTAAGCGTATCGATGAGCTTATCCTAGGCTACGATAGGATACTGGTCGTCGTGTTGCGCCATCGCTTCACCACTCTACTGGTGGCGATTGCAACCTTAGTCTTGACGGCCTTAATGTATATCTGGATTCCTAAGGGATTTTTTCCTTCACAAGATGCCGGCATGATTCAAATCATTACCGAGTCACCGCAATCAGCTTCTTTCCGCAATGTGTCTGAGCGTCAATTGCAAGTCGTTGATATGATTCAGCAAGACCCTGCGGTGGCGAGTGTTTCCTCGTTTGTCGGAGTGGACAGTAATAATGCTACGCTAAATACAGGTCGTATTTTAGTCCAGCTGCACACTGAGCAACCACGTGATGAGATGAGTGTGGTGATGCAACGCTTAGAGTCTAAGCTATCGAGTATTGATGGTATCCAGAGCTTTATGCAAGCGGTACAAGACTTAACCATTGATACGCAACTCTCTAGAACTCAGTACCAGATGACCATGAGCACAGTGGATAATCATCTCTTGGAAGAGTGGGTGCCGCGTTTTGTTGACGGTATTAAACAGATCCCGGGGCTGTGGGGGGTAACGGATAATTTCCAAACCAATGCGGCGCAATTAAATATTGTGGTGGATCGTGATTTGGCGAGTCAGTTAGGTGTGAGTATGTCGGCTGTTGATGAGGCCTTGTACAATGCCTTTGGTCAACGTCTAATTTCCACGATTTTTACCCAGTCTGCGCAGTATCGTGTCATTCTGGAAGTAGCTCCAAGCTTTCGTCAAAGCCCCGCTGATTTGGAGTCAGTCTATGTCCAAGGACGTTCTGGTCTGATTCAGTTAACGCAGATTGCCTCAATTGAGCCGACTCGCGCACAACTTGAGAAGCAGCGCTTACAACAATTCCCTGCGGCCTTGGTCTCATTTAATATTGAGCCAGGTTATTCGCTTTCTGAGATTACTCCACAAGTATTCGCCGTGGCTGAGCAGATTCAGATGCCGAGCACTATCGACCTACAATTGCAAGGTTCGGCCTTAGCTTTTGAGCAGTCCTTAAGCAATACCTTATGGTTATTAGCAGCGGCAATTTTTACCATGTATATCGTCTTGGGCGTGTTATATGAAAGTTATATTCACCCCATCACGATTCTATCCACACTTCCTTCTGCCGCAGTTGGGGCTTTATTGGCTTTAATGCTGACCGATAGAGACTTGGATATGATTGGGATTATTGGGATTATCCTGTTGATTGGTATTGTGAAAAAGAATGCCATTATGATGATTGACTTTGCCTTACATGCTGAGCGTGATCAAGGCTTAGCCCCACAAGAGGCGATTCATCAGGCAGCCTTGCTACGTTTTCGTCCTATTTTAATGACGACTTTGGCGGCTTTATTTGGTGCCATCCCTTTAATGCTTTCGACAGGTATGGGTTCAGAATTACGTCAACCACTTGGTCTTGTCTTAGTGGGAGGTTTGCTCTGTAGTCAATTATTGACGATCTTCACCACGCCGGTGATTTATTTATATTTTGATCGCCTAAGCCGTCGTTTATCGGGTAGATCCTTAGATGGTGGACCATCAAGTGAGTTAGCCACGGCTACTGGAAAATCTGAACATCCTGAGCGAGGAGACTAGTGATGAGCTTCTCGCGCCCATTTATTCATCGTCCTATTGCTACAGCCTTATTGGCTTTAGCCATTAGCGTGATGGGCGTGTTTAGCTATATACTCTTGCCGGTCGCCCCTTTACCGCAAATGTCTATCCCCATGATCACGGTGAATGCCAGCTTAGCGGGTGCAAGTCCAGAGACCATGGCATCCAGTGTAGCTACGCCATTAGAGCGCTCACTAGGCAGTATCTCAGGTTTAAACTCAATGAGCTCAAGCAGCTCCGAAGGGAGTAGTCGTATATTTCTTGAGTTTGCTATGACTAAGAATATTGACGATGCCGCGCGCGAAGTACAAGGGGCGATTAATGCGGCACGACCGCTTTTACCCAGTAGTATGCGCAATCCGCCTTCTTATCGGAAGATGAATCCTTCATCTATGCCTGTGATGGCATTGGCTTTAACCTCAGATAAGTTGGATCAAGGTCAGTTGTACGATTTAGCGACCTCAATTTTACAGCCTAAAATCTCGCAAGTTGAAGGGGTAGGGGAAGTGACCATTGGCGGTGGATCTTTACCTGCCGTACGTGTCGATTTAAACCCTTTTGCTCTAGCCTCACATAATGTGACCGTAGAACAATTGCGAGCGACGATTCAACGTGCGAATACCTTATTACCCAATGGCTTTATTGAGAACGATGATTTACGCTGGCAAATTAAGTCGAATGGAAAACTGGAAAAAGCACGTGATTTCCGTGACTTAATTATTCACTGGGAGAATGGCCAAGCCTTACGTCTGCAAGATGTGGCGAATGTCTATGACTATATCGAAAGCGAGTTTAATAGCGGCTTTTTTAATGATAAGAAAGCCGTGATTATGATGATTCGTCGTGAGGAGTCAGCGAATATTATTAAGACCGTGGATACGATTAAGGCAGACTTAGATCGTTATCGTGATCTCTTACCGCCTCAGGCGGAGCTTAGCTTGGTGCAAGATCGTACGCCGAGTATTCGAGCCACTTTGCACGAGGCAGAGCTGACCCTACTGATTGCCATTGGCCTGGTTATTGGTGTGGTGTGGTTATTCTTAGGGCGCCTACGTGCAACCTTAATTCCTGCGATTTCTGTGCCAGTATCCTTATTGGGCACCTTTATTATTATTTATTTCCTTGGCTACTCTCTAAATACCATTTCCTTAATGGCGTTTATTGTGGCGACTGGCTTTGTGGTGGATGACTCGATTGTGGTGCTGGAAAATATTATGCGCCATATCGAGAAGGGTGAACGGCCCTTGAAGGCGGCATTGAATGGGGCGCGTGAAGTTGGCTTTACCGTCATTAGCATGAGCTTGTCCTTAATAGCTGTGTTTATACCCTTGCTCTTAATGCAGAATATTCTAGGGCAATTGTTTAAAGAATTTGCCGTGACCTTATCGGTAGCGATCTTGGTTTCGCTATTGGTTTCATTGACTTTGACGCCAAGCTTATGTGCTCGTTGGTTAAAGCCAGAGGAAGATGAGCAAAAACGCAAACACTTTATTATTCGTGGCTTTGATTGGTTTTTTGCAAAACTATTAAATGGCTATAGGAAAACCTTAGCTTGGACCCTACGCTTTAAGTTTATTACCTTACTAGTATTTTTTATCACCATTGGTCTCAATGTATTTTTGTTTATTAATATCCCTAAGGGCTTTTTTCCGCAACAAGATACTGGTTTAGTGATGGGTTTCTTCCGTGTCGATCAGGGGACTTCTTACCAGGCTATGGTGAGTAAGCTTGATCACTACCGCGAAATTATTATGCAAGACCCGAATGTTGAGCGAGTGATGGGTTATGCTGGTGGCCGTGGTGGCTCGAATACGAGTTTTTTAATGCTGCAACTCAAACCGTTTGATCAGCGCGAATTAAGTGCACAAGAGGTGATTAATAATTTACGCCGTAAGTTTGGTCCTGTGCCTGGTGTACAGCTCTCTTTAGTCGCGCAACAGGATATTCGTGCTGGGGGCGGACCGCCTGGTGGCTCAACAGGTTCTTATGACTTGGCTTTGAGAGCAGGGGATTTGGCTATCTTGAGGGAGTGGGCGCCACGTGTGCAACAAGCGATGGCGCAATTGCCTGAACTCACTGAGGTGATGCAAGCTGCAGAAGATAGGGGGCGACGAATTGAACTCTTTGTCGATCGCGAGGCCGCTAAGCGTCTAGGTATTGAAATGAGTTTAATTACTCAGACTCTGGGCTCTTACTTTGGACGTGCACAAATCTCTACCTTATATAGTGATTTAAACCAATACTATGTGATTATGAGTGTGGCGCGAGATTATTCACAAGACCCTGAAATTCTTAATGAAATTACCTTGGTGAATAGTCAAGGCATACAAGTTCCCTTAAGTGCAGTGGCGAAGTTGGGTCTCGGTAATGCACCTCTCAGTGTGCGACATCAAGGTCTAATGGTTTCTGATTCTATTTCCTATAACTTGGCGCCAGATATTAACTTGGACCAAGCCCTGCAAGCTGTGAATCAGGCGATTGAGCGCCTGGCCTTACCAACGAATTTAATTCAAACAGACACCAGTGGTGATGCTAAGATGTTCCAACAGAGTGCAGAGCAGATGCCCTTATTAATCCTTGGGGCAATTCTGGTGATGTACTTGGTGCTCGGGGTCCTGTATGAAAGTTATATCTTGCCGCTAACGATTCTCTCAACCTTACCTTCTGCGGGACTCGGTGCCCTATTGGCCTTGATGATGGTGAATATGGAGTTTAGTTTAATCGCCCTAATTGGCGTGTTCTTATTAATTGGTATTGTGAAAAAGAATGCCATTATGATGGTTGACTTCGCTGCCACCCGTGAACGCGAGTTTGGGGATACGCCGGAAGAGGCCATTTATCAAGCGTGTTTAGTTCGTTTTAGACCTATTATGATGACCACTGTTGCAGCGATTTTTGGTGCTGTGCCTTTGGTGGTGGCAACGGGCGCTGGTGTTGAATTGCGTCAACCACTAGGTGTGGCCATTGTAGGTGGTTTAGTTTTGAGTCAGCTCTTGACACTTTATTCAACACCCGTGATTTATTTGTTTTTAGAAAAAATGCGTCGTCGCTTTGGTCGTAAAAAAACCATAGTCAACGCTTCAATTGGTGAGACAGTATGAGTTTTCTAACCTTACCACGCTCAGCTAGTGTGAGCTTAAGTCTACTCTTAAGTGCCTGTGCGGTTGGGCCTGATTATGTACAGGCACCGCCCTTGGAAATAGGTACGCATTATAAGGCCACTCAAGTCAATGATTGGCAGCAAGTTTCTGTGGCCGATGATCTGCGTTATAAGGATTGGTGGTGGCGCTTTCAAGATGAGCAGTTGAACCAATTAATGCAAGAGTTGAATAGCTCTAACCTGAGGATAGCGCAAGCTTTAGCGCAATTTGAAGCGGCTGTTGCGGGAGCACGTGGAGCCAGATCTAATTTATATCCTAGTTTAGGCAGTAATGCGAATCTAAATCGTGCGGGTGGCTCAGGTCAGAGTGCGGATAATACTTATACGGCAAGTGCAAGTTTGAGCTGGGAAGTCGATCTGTGGGGGCGTATACGTCGCCAAGTTGAGGCGGGTACCTATGATGCTCAAGCCGCAGCAGCGGACTTAGCCGATATGCGCTTAAGTATGCAAGCACAGTTGGCGAAAGACTATTTTAGTTTACGCATGACTGATGAGCAGATTGCCCTCTTGACGCGAATTGTACAAGCCTATGAACGTGCGGTACGTACCAATCAAAATCGTTATGAACAAGGGGTGGCTGCACGCGCCGATGTGGTGAGCGCAACTGCACAATTGGAAAATGCCCGTGCTCAGGCCATTAATATTCGTGCTCAACGCCAGCAATTAGAGAATTCGATTGCTGTCTTATTGGGTCGAGCACCAGTGAATTTCTCCTTAAAGCCTAGACCTTTTAGTGTACAAGTTCCAGCGGTGCCGACAGTTTTACCAAGTACCTTATTGGTACGCCGTCCTGATATTGCCTCGGCAGAACGCCGCGTGGCAAGTGCGAACGCGGATATTGGTGTGGCCGAAGCGGCATGGTTACCGAGTTTGAACTTAAGCGCAAATGGTGGTTTGCGCCATAGTAATTTTGCCGATTGGTTAGCTTCACCACTGAATTTCTGGTCACTCGGTCCACAACTCGCGCTAGCCATCTTTGATGGAGGTGCGCGCCGTGCCGCCGTGGATACGAGCAAGGCTCAGTATCGTGCCCAAGTAGCGAATTATCGTCAGACTGTTTTGACTGCCTTAAAAGAGGTTGAGGATGGGATGACCCTCAGCAGTGTCTTGGCTGAACAACAAGCAGTGCATATGCGTGCATTAGCCTCGGCACGTGAGTCCTTGACCATTACACGGAATCAGTACCAAGCGGGCTTAATTGATTATTTGAGTGTGACTCAGGTCGAAAATACTGCTTATAATACTGAGATTAACGCTTTACAATTAACCAATCAGCGATTAAGCGCCGCTGTGGACTTAATTATGGCCTTGGGTGGGGGCTGGGAAGTACCTCCTGCTCTTATCAGCGCTTATTAATAATAGTTGAAATAGTGAAATATCATGCCATTTTTTAAATGTGAATCGAATATCCCGATTAGTTTTGACCAAGAAGAAATCGTTTGTGGGCTACGTGATGCACGCCGTAAGTGGCGAACGCAGCAAGAGCGCTTGCACGAGGTTGGTGGCCGCCACCTACCATCGCCGAGCATGATTGATGAGGCCATGACACAGCTAACAGGGGCACTTTTCCCAATGCGCTTGGGACCTGATGATTTGCTTTTGGAAAATGAAGATTTCTATGTGGGTTATACCATTGGCTTAGCGCTGAATACTTTATTAACTCAAGTGAAGTATGAAGTACATCATCATCACCGTAATAAGGATATTGAAGCTGAGGAATTGAATGCCCAAGCATCCGATATTGTGCGTTCATTTGCGCGTGCTTTGCCTAAAATCCGCACATTACTTGATACGGACGTATTGGCGGCCTATTCGGGTGACCCAGCTGCACGTAGTGTTGATGAGATCTTGCTCTGCTATCCTGGTATTCGCGCCATGATTTACCACCGTATTGCGCATGAGTTCTATCGCTTAGGTGCGACCTTAACTGCACGTATTATCTCTGAGTTATCACATAGTGCAACCGGGATTGATATTCATCCTGGCGCACAGATTGGTGCGGGCTTCTTTATCGATCATGGCACGGGTGTAGTGATTGGTGAAACCTGTATTATTGGTGAGCGAGTGCGAGTTTATCAAGCGGTGACATTAGGTGCCAAGAGTTTTTCAGCTGATGATGACGGTAATCTGCATAAGGGCTTGCCACGCCATCCTATCGTTGAAGATGATGTGGTGATTTATGCCAGTGCTACCATTCTTGGACGTATCACTATTGGTAAAGGCGCGATTATCGGCGGTAACACTTGGGTTACGAAAGACGTCCCGCCAGGTGAGTTTGTGGCAATTGTTAGTGGCCCAACGAAGAACGGGGATTTTTAAATCGCCCGCAATACGGCAACACCATGAGCGCCATGTGCTTGTGCTTGGTTTAGGGTCTCTAAAGATTGCCCACCAATCGCAAATACAGGGCGACCAGCCTCTTGGGCTAATTGCGCGAATTGTTCCCAGCCTAAGGGTTCTGCATCGGCATGCGATGGGGTGGCTAAAACATGGCCGAGCAGCATAAAGTCGGCATTCAGGTGCTGTGCATACAATAGATCGGCCAGATGATGGCAAGATACCCCTAGCAATTTATCCTCAGGTACTGGACGCTCTTCAAGCTGTACGGCATCTTGAGCACGTAATTGCACACCATCAGCCTTTTTCACCCAGGCTTTAGGGTGTACACTACTCACGAGTAATTTAGCACCATGAGCATGACAGCGCTCTAGCATATACTCAAATAGGGCTTGTAAAGATTTGGCACCAACACCTTCAGGCCACTCAGGTTCACGTAATTGGAATAAGCGCACACCTTGTGTAAGCGCAGCTTCAAAGCGCGCTTTATAGTGTTCTTGTAATTCCGGGCTTTGCCATTGACTAAGCGCATAGACCTCAGGAATCTGTAGCCATTGGATGGGAGCTTCTGAGGCGGGTAAGAGATCACCTAACTCTGTTGCTTGTTCAGGCGCCGTCCAGGCAAACGCTTGGTTTTCCAAACCACGCGGCTCACCTTGCCAATCGGTGACTTTACAGAACCAAAGTTCAACGATATTTTTTGGGTATTCATAAATAAAACGTACCCATTTCTGCGCCCCAGCAATCTCAATCCCTAGCTCTTCCTCCAATTCACGAGCGAGCGCGTGTTCTACCGACTCACCTTCTTCAATCTTGCCACCAGGAAACTCCCACCAGCCGCTCCACGGCTTACCCTCAGGACGCTGCGCAAGTAATACTTGTCGATCCTGATTTAAAATCACACCAGCGGCTACGCGGATATAGGGCTTGCTCATAAAACTTCCTGATTAAGGTTAAAAGGTTTCTAAATGGTTTTAGATTGAAATATTAAGGATTGAACTAGTCGCTTCTTGGCTAAAAATAGGCTAACCTTCGATCGAAAGTTTAGTCTAAATGGCGCGCTGTCCAGTCACGAGCGAAGTGGCGTGCAACACGCCCAGAGCGTGAGCCACGCTCGATAGTCCATTGCAGTGCTTCGGTGCGACTGGCTTCAATATGTTCTTCAGGGCAACCTAATTGACGTAACCAATAGTACACGATGTTTAAGTAATCTTCTTGACGGAATGGGTAGAAAGAAAGCCATAGACCAAAGCGCTCAGACAGCGAGATCTTCTCTTCAATCGCTTCGCCAGGATGTACTTCGCCGTCATCACGGTAGCTTGTCTGTAAGTTTTCCTGCATATACTCGGGCATTAAGTGGCGACGATTAGAGGTGGCGTAGATTAAGATATTCTCACCGCTCGCAGCAATTGAGCCATCTAAGATGGACTTGAGTGCTTTATAACCGACTTCCCCTTCGTCAAAAGACAAGTCATCACAGAAGATCAGAAAGCGCTCTGGGCGACCACTGACTAAATCGACAATATCGCCTAAATCATTAAGGTCGGACTTATCCACTTCAATCAAGCGTAGTCCCTGATCGGCATACTTATTGAGCATGGCTTTGACCAGAGAACTCTTGCCTGTACCACGAGAGCCCGTCATGAGCACGTTATTGGCTGGTTTGCCCGTAACGAAAAAGCGGGTATTACGGTCAATGATGTCTTTCTGACGCTCAATATGGAGCAGGTCTGTAGGTTCAATCGTATCAATTAAGTGAATCGCTTCAAGCCAAGCGGTTGCTCCCTTTTTACGCCAACGGTAGGCTTTGGCTGACCAGTCGGTCTGTCCAGGGGCTGGCGGTAACCATGCTTCTAATTGTTCTAATACGCCCAAAGCGCGAGTAATCAATAAAGAGAGATCAGGATTTGACACAAGACTTCCAGTTAATAGATCAAAAACAATACATTATCATTTAAGTTAGCAAAATTCTTCATTTTGCAATAGTGTTTCCAATATAATGATGCAGAATTGATTCTCAAATTTGAATACTAGGTAAGTTGTGAGCATAAACGAAATTATTAGTCCCATTGCGCCAGATATGCAGGCGCTCGATAGCGTAATCCGCGCACGCTTAAACTCAGAAGTTGTTCTTATTCGTACCATTGGCGAATATATTATTGGTGCTGGCGGTAAGCGTATGCGTCCAGCCATGGTCTTGATGATGGCGAATGCCCTAGGCTATCAAGGTGATCAGCATCATATCCTAGCAGCGGTGGTTGAGTTTATTCATACTTCTACCTTATTGCATGATGATGTCGTGGACGAATCAGATATGCGTCGTGGTCGTGAAACTGCGAATGAGGTGTTTGGTAATGCGGCCAGCGTTTTGGTGGGTGACTACCTCTATTCACGCTCATTTGAGATGATGGTTGAAGTTGATTCTATGCGTGTTATGCAGATTCTCTCTCAAGCCACTACAGTGATTGCTGAGGGTGAGGTGTTACAACTGCTGAACGTGCATGATCCGGATGTCTCTGTTGAGCGCTATATGCAAGTTGTACGCTATAAGACAGCTAAGTTATTTGAGGCAGCGACTCAGATTGCAGCGGTGATTGCCCAAGCGCCAGCTGAAATTGAAGAAGCAGCAGCCGCTTATGGTCGTCATGTTGGTACGGCCTTCCAATTGATTGATGATGTTTTAGACTACTCAGGTACAGCTGAGGCGCTTGGTAAGAGTGTCGGTGATGACTTACGCGAAGGCAAGCCAACGCTTCCCTTAATCCGTGTGATGCAAGTGGGTACACCCGAAGAGAAGGAGCTCATCTCTAAAGCAATTGAAACGGGTGAGGCTGACTTCGATGCAGTTGCGGCAGCCATTAAGAATACCGATGCTTTAGAATACACCCGTGAAATTGCTGTACAAGAGGCTCAGATTGCTCTTGAGGCTTTGGATAAATTACCGGATTCTATTTATAAGACATCTTTACGTAATTTCTGTAGCTTTGCTATTGAGCGCGATCGCTAAGCTGAAAACTAGGTGCTTAACTTGGGGCTCAGCCCTTAAGTCTTAAGTGCCGTAAATTTTGATTAAGGCACCGAAGGGGACTCTCTTTGGTGCCTTTTGCTTATGAAAATTAACAATTCTAGGTGAAAAACCTAGGGTTAATTTGATTTGTATCTCCGCTTTAAAGCGAGTAAGATATTTTAAGCTGTTAGCTAACAGCAAGAAATTTACTCATTTACGGGAAATATATTATGTTAAAGAATAAATTTAAAGCCGCTTTACTAGGCTTAACCATCGCTTTTGCAGTACCTGCTGCGCAGACTGCTATTGCCCAGGACAAGGAGCTGATCGTTGCTACCGATACTGGTTTCGTGCCTTTTGAGTTTAAAGATGGCGATAAGTACACTGGCTTTGATATTGATTTATTTGAGGCAATTGCCAAAGAAGCGGGTATCAAATTCAAGTGGCAGCCAATGGACTTTAACGGCATTATCCCAGGTCTACAGACTAAGAACATTGATGCGGCGATCGCAGGTATGACCATTAGAGAAGATCGTAAAGCTGTAGTTGATTTCTCTGACCCATACTATGACAGTGGTTTAGCAATTTTAGTGATGGCTAAAGATGCCGATAAGATTAAATCTGTTGAAGATTTGGCTAATAAAGAGATTGCTGTGAAAACTGGCACAGGCTCTGTTGATTTTGTGAAAGATAATGTACCAACCGCGAAGATGAAACTCTTCCCGAACATCGATAATGCTTTCCTTGACCTACAAACTGGTCGTGTTGATGCTGTTGTGCATGATACACCTAACGTTCAATACTATGCCAACACAGCAGGCAAGGGTCGTGTTGCTGTAACTGCTAAATTACGTAGTGGCGACTTCTACGGTATCGCTTTCCCGAAAGGTAGTGATTTAGTAGCAAAAGTGAATGCTGCTTTAAAAACTTTACGTGATAATGGTGAGTACGACAAGATTCACGCCAAATGGTTTGGTGAGGATGCTGCCAAGTAAGCACAGCGTTATATAACGCGCATGATAAAATGGGCGATGGTTACGCAAAACTATCGCCTTTTTTCTTATATATAAGTTCCACTTAGGTTTTATATGGATTTTGATTTTCAAGCGGTCTTGGATGCCATGCCGCGACTTTGGGAAGGTGCCTGGGTTACTGTAAAAATTACTTTTTATGGTTTGTTAGGTGGTGCAATTCTAGGTGCTTTAGCCGGTGTCGTACGAGCGTACGTACCTGCTTGGTTCGATAAGCAGATGATTGCGCACCGTCCAATTAGTGGTATATTGTTGCCGATTCTATCTTGGATTGCTCAGTTATATATTCTCATCATACGTGGCACGCCGATTGTGGTGCAAGTCATGTTTATTTATTTTGCGCTGCCCTTAGCCTTTAATGTGCGGGTAGATGCCATGACTGCAGCGATTGCGACCCTCATTATTAACTCTGGCGCTTATATCGCCGAGATTGTCCGTGGTTCATTACAGTCCGTCTCTAAAGGGCTATATGAAGCGGGCTTGGCGATGGGCCTACCATTTCATAAGATTATTTTAAAGATTATTGGCCCAGTGGCGTTTCGTCGCATGATTCCTGCTCTAGGCAATCAATGTATTATTAGCCTTAAAGACTCCTCCTTATTTATCGTGATTGGCGTGGCCGAGTTAACTCGTCAAGGTCAAGAAATTATGTCGATGAACTATAAGGCGGTTGAGATCTGGGGGGCTGTGGCCTTTATCTATCTAATCCTAACGGGTACCTTGGCCTTATTGCTGAAGTTACTTGAAAAGAAAATGAGGATTCTATAATGTCTGATATAAGAACAACAGAAGCAGCAGCGATCTCCTCAGTGACTGCAGTGCCAAGCAATACTACGCCGACCATGGTAACGTTTAAGAATGTGACCAAGCGCTTTGGTAATAATACGATTCTTGATGATATTAGTCTCACCATTAATAAGGGTGAGGTCGTGGTGGTGGTTGGACCATCAGGTTCAGGTAAATCAACTTTTTTACGTTGTATTAATGCCCTAGAAACTATTCAAGGCGGCGATATCATCGTTGGTAAGCATAGTGTGCTGGGTAAACCCGCAGAGGTACGTGAGCTGCGTCGTGAAGCTGGCATGGTATTTCAGCAGTTTAATTTGTTTCCACAATTAACGGCGCTGGAAAATGTCATGTTTGGCCCGATTCAAACGCGTGGTGCCTCAAGTAAACAAGCGCGTGCAGCGGCTGCCATTCTTTTGGATAAGGTAGGTTTAAGCGAGCGCATGAACCACTATCCAAGTGAATTATCTGGTGGTCAGCAACAACGCGTGGCGATTGCCCGTGCTTTAGCGATTAAGCCGCACTTGATGCTATTTGATGAGCCGACCTCGGCTCTAGACCCTGAGTTACGCCATGAAGTACTTAAGGTTATGCAAGATTTGGCTCAAGAAGGCATGACGATGATTGTCGTCACTCACGAGATTAGCTTTGCTGAAAAAGTGGGTACTCGTCTACTTTTCATAGATAAGGGTAAAATAGCTCATGATGGTGTGCCAACTGAGTTGTTACGCAACCCACCGAGCCAACGTCTAACCGATTTTCTACAACACGTTAAATAAATTTTTTGTTGGAATATTTTTATGCCTGCATATCGTTCAAAAACTTCGACCCATGGTCGTAATATGGCTGGTGCACGTGCCTTATGGCGTGCTACTGGAATGAAAGAAACCGACTTCGGTAAACCTATTATTGCGGTGGTTAACTCTTTTACCCAATTTGTACCAGGTCACGTCCACCTCAAAGACATGGGTCAATTAGTTGCGCGCCAAATCGAGAAAGCTGGCGGTGTAGCGAAAGAGTTTAATACGATTGCAGTGGATGACGGTATTGCCATGGGCCACGGCGGTATGCTGTATTCGTTACCATCACGCGATCTGATTGCGGACTCAGTAGAGTATATGGTCAATGCGCACTGTGCTGATGCCATGGTTTGTATCTCTAACTGTGACAAAATCACGCCCGGAATGTTAATGGCTGCTATGCGCCTTAATATTCCAGTGGTGTTTGTTTCAGGTGGTCCAATGGAAGCCGGTAAAGTGGTGCTTCCTGGCTCTGAGAAAGTGATTTCAATTGACTTAATTGATGCCATGATTAAATCAGCCGACCCTGAGGTTTCTGATGAGGTCAGTGAGCTTGTTGAGCAGAATGCCTGCCCAACTTGTGGCTCTTGCTCAGGTATGTTCACGGCGAACTCAATGAACTGCTTAACTGAAGCCTTAGGCTTATCTTTGCCAGGTAACGGTACTGTGGTGGCTACGCATGCTGCTCGTAAAGCCTTATTCGAAGGTGCGGGCGACTTAATTGTGGAAATTACGCGTCGTTATTATGAACAAGAAGACACTAGTGTTCTACCTCGCAATATTGCCACGAAAACTGCTTTTGAGAACGCTATGGTGCTGGATGTGGCCATGGGTGGCTCAACCAATACAGTCTTACACTTATTGGCAGCAGCACAAGAGGCGGGTGTTGACTTTACCATGAGCGATATTGATGCTATTTCACGTCGTGTACCTTGCTTAAGTAAGTTAGCGCCGATGACTGATAAATACCATATTGAAGACGTACACCGTGCTGGTGGTATTATCGGTATCTTAGGTGAGTTAAATCGCGCTGGTTTAATCAATACCGATGTCTACAATATTCATAGCGGTACCTTAGGTAAAGCTATTGAGAAGTGGGATGTACGCGGTGAGAATGTCAGCGAAGACGTACAGAAATTCTTCAAAGTTGCACCAGGTGGCGTACGTACGGAAGTGGCCTTTAGCCAAGATAAATACTATCCAAGTCTAGACCTAGATCGTGCAAATGGCTGTATCCGTGACAAAGAACACGCCTATTCACAAGACGGTGGTTTGGCTGTTTTATATGGCAATATCGCCATCAATGGTTGTATTGTGAAGACAGCTGGTGTGGATGAAAGCATCCTGAAGTTTACTGGTAAAGCGATTGTTTTTGAGAGCCAAGAGGCTGCTACTGAAGCTATCTTGAATGATGAAGTGCATGCAGGCCACGTAGTGATTGTGCGTTATGAGGGTCCAAGAGGCGGCCCAGGTATGCAAGAGATGCTCTACCCAACGTCTTACTTGAAGTCAAAAGGCTTAGGTGCCAAAGCCGCCTTACTGACTGATGGACGTTTCTCTGGTGGTTCATCAGGTCTGGTTATTGGTCATGCATCACCTGAAGCGGCTGAGGGCGGTAATATTGGCCTGGTCGAGAATGGCGATGAAATCCAAATCGATATTCCTAATCGTACGATCCACTTGGCAGTGAGCGATGAAGATTTGGCGAAGCGTCGTCAAGCGATGGAAGCTAAGGGCGATAAAGCTTGGCAGCCTGAGAATCGTGAGCGCTACGTATCACAAGCACTACAAGCTTATGCTGCTATGGTGACTTCAGCTGACCGTGGTGCCGTGCGTGATCTTAAGCAATTAAAGCTTTGTAAGTAAATGGGCAACCTACCTACCTCTGCCTTAGAGTAGGTAGGTAGAAGCTAGTAGTCTATTAAGCATTAGACAAATAAAACGGCCAATAAAGTATTGCACTTTATTGGCCTGTTTTAATGGTTCAACCGCATAGCTCGTCTCGTAACATCTATGATAAGCCATACGCGAGTGGCTTGTGCGTGCAGCGTATTAACCTGAGTTACGTAAGCCCGAGGCAATGCCGTTAATGGTTAAGTGAATACTGCGCTCATTACGGACAGCATCATAACGAGTTTGCGCGTTTTCAGGTTTACCTTGCATATTACGTAAGCGCTCAATCACCGAAACTTGCAGATAGTTAAGCGGGTCAATGTACGCAAAGCGATTCTGTAAGGCTTTCGCCAAGCTTGGGTGGTTGGCGAGTAACTCCTCAACGCCTAGAATTTGCTTGGTTACTCTCACCGTACGTTCGTGCTCTTGGCATATCAGGGCAAAGATTTTCTCACGTAAAGCCTCATCTTTAACAAGCATACTGTATTGCTTTGCAATGGCGAGGTCAGATTTGGCCAATACCATTTCCATATTTGACAGTAAAGTCGTGAAGAAAGGCCAATCACGTTCCATCTCTTGTAAGAGGGCGAGACGTTGCTCGGGGTTCATGCCATCCCCTGCTAAGCCTTGTTGTAGGTAGGTCTCGATAGCCGTTCCAACACCATACCAACCCGGTAGTAAGATACGACATTGTGCCCAGGAGAAGGTCCAAGGGATTGCGCGTAAGTCTTCAATGCGTTGGCCTTTTTTACGAGAAGCAGGGCGAGAACCAATATTCAAGCCGGCAATCTCATTAATCGGCGTAGCGGCGAAGAAGTAATCAGCAAAGCCAGGTGTTTCATAGACCAGATGACGATAGGCTTGTTGAGAAACTTCAGAGATGAACTGAAGTGCCTCACCATATTTATCGATATAGTCATCACCTTCACAATATTTTTTGCTTAAGGAAGCTTGAATCATTGCTGTGACAAGACGCTCAAGATTCCAAAGCCCAATTTCAGGTGATTTATATTTGGTTTGAATCACTTCACCTTGCTCGGTTAAGCGAATCTGACCTGCCACTGTGCCAGGAGGTTGCGCTAAGATGGCTTCAAAGCTAGGACCGCCACCACGGCCAATTGAGCCACCACGGCCATGGAACATACGCAGGCGAACTTGGTGTTTCTTATAGACGTCTAAGAGCGCCAGCTCAGTTTTATAGAGTGACCATGTTGAGGTTAAGTAGCCACCATCCTTATTACTATCTGAGTAGCCTAGCATGACTTCTTGCAAGCCTTCTTGCGCCGTCATAATGCGTTGCTTAACCACAGGGATACTAAACCACTTATCCATAATCTCTGCGCCAGCTTCCAAGTCAGGAATTGTCTCGAATAAAGGCACAACAATTAAACCATCACCAGCTTGAATAGGTAAAAGCTCCCCGTGCTCATTCGTTTCTAATGAGATTAAGCCAGTCTCTTGTTGGAGAACAAGAATTTCCAGTAGGTCACTTAAGGTTTCAGTATGAGAGACAATGGTCTGTACAATTGCCTTTTGACCATAGCGTTTGCGCACCTTCGCCGCGGCTTGTAGGATGCTTAGTTCTTTCGCGGTTTGTTCGCTATAGTGCTGCCATGGTGAGGCGAGAGGACGTGAGTTCTTGAGCTCTTGTAATAAGATCTCAACTTTTTCCTCTTCACTTAATTCAGAGTAGACGAATACTTTGCCTTTAAACAGAGTCATGCTGCGAGTATATAACTCGCTTAACACGGCTTCATGCACATCAGAGCTTTGACGTAGATCGACGGTCGCTAAGTGGAAGCCAAAGATTTCTACGGCTTGGATTAATTGGTTTAAACGTAAATCAGCAATTGAAGCGGCATCGTTCTGACGTAAGGATTCAGCAACGATAGTGAGGTCATTTAAAAACTCTTCAGGCGTGTTGTACGGTGGAGCAGGCTTAACATTTAAGACGATCATCTCACCATCGGATAGTTCTTTAGCTGTGGCAGCCAAGCGTGCGTACATGGTAATTAAGACACGACGGTATGGCTCGTCATTACGGTGTGGTGAGGTATCCAGACTTGCATCGGCTAGATCTTGTAAGGGTCTTGAGACATGGGTAAGCATAGTGCTCATCGAAAGCTCTGTGCCTAGGATGCGAACTTGCTC
The DNA here is from genome assembly GCA_964346715.1 of uncultured Pelistega sp. Lineage (GTDB taxonomy): Bacteria > Pseudomonadota > Gammaproteobacteria > Burkholderiales > Burkholderiaceae_B > Taylorella. The sequence continues at coordinate 17,857 of CAYFVY010000011.1, forward strand.
TAAGTAAAAACGCATTACCGTCATGGCTTGCTGTTGGAAAGCGTAGTTCAGCGTATTCGCATTGACATTTGGGTTGCCGTCACGGTCACCACCAATCCAAGAGCCCATGCGTAAGAAAGCAGGTAGGCTACGTTCAGCTTCTTCTTTGCCTAATAGGCGATGCAAGCGCTTATATAAGGTAGGAATGGCTTTTAAAAATGTTGTCTGGAAGTAGTTGTTAGCATTCTCAATTTCGTTCTCTACCGTCAATTTGCTAAAGCGTAACATGCGAGTGAGCCAGAGCAACTTAATGTGGGCGCTAAGGCTCTCATGTAAGTCTTCCTTCTCATCTTGGTCTTGGCTAGCTAGGTAATTCTGCAAATCATCAGCGACCAATTGGTGGGCATCTAATGTACTCTTACGCTGGACCTCTGTAGGGTGAGCAGTCAGCACAGGCACGATTAGCATTTGGCTGAGTGCTTGCTTAATGTCAGCATTACTTAAACCTTCAGCATGTAAAAGGGCAACCGTGGCTTTCAGGCTATCTTCAGGTGTTAGATCGTCCTTATGACGCTCTTGCGCAAGGTCTTCAGCAATATTCGAGAGGTGCATAAAATAACTAAATGCACGTGACATAGTATTGGCCATATGGTCGTCCATCTCAGCGATGGCATCGACTAAGATATGGTTTTGATCGACAAGACCTTCGCGGCGAATGTTGACCGCGGAACGACGTAAGGACTCAATGGCGTTGAAGGCTGTCTGGCCTTCGGTATCGAGTATCGCCTTGCCTAGTAGGCGACCTAATAAGCGGATATCTTCGTGTAGGGCATTATTCTGAACATCTTGGTTCACGTTGTCTCCCGTGTGAATAATAAGTAGAACAATATTTCTATAGTGATTTAGTATAGTAAACTTTTTACGTGAAATTATAGGGTAATGGGTTTTTTATTTTATAAAGTCAGACTTAGGGTAGGCTGTATAGTGCTTATATGAGCCAGTTATTTAGAGTTTGAAGTAATTGCTCTGGGGCTTAAGTGAGGGCTTGAGGATTATGGTTTTTACCTGAGAGGCGCCTTAATCTAGACTAGAGAGATGTATCGTGACCATATGAATCGAGCCTCTGTATGAGGCTCGATAGATCAATGAGAGATGTGACTTATTGGTGGATTTAACTAGGTGCGACTTGCCGTAGTTTGTTGGGCTATTTGTGCTTCAACACGAATCTCTTCAGTAAGGCGTGCCTTAATTTCCATAAACTCAGGGGTAGTCTTCACTGTGTAATGACGTGGGTGAGGTAGGTTTACATCCAACTGAGTTTTAATGCGCCCAGGACGTGCGCTAAAGACAGCGATACGATTACCTAAGAAGATTGACTCATCAATATCGTGGGTAACGAAGAGCACGGTCTTTTTAGCAGATTCCCAGATACCTAATAATAGTTCTTGCATCAATAAGCGTGTCTGATTATCAAGCGCACCAAAAGGCTCATCCAGCAATAAAATCTTTGGATCATTTGCTAATGCACGTGCGATTGCTACGCGCTGCTGCATACCGCCCGATAATTGTTTCGGATAATGCTGCTCAAAGCCACGTAGACCTACGCTATTCACGAAATAGGCGCAACGTTCCGCTTGTTCGGCTTCAGGCATGCCCTTTTCGCGTAGGCCAAAGCGAATATTTTGTTCAACATTAAGCCAGGGAAAGAGGGTGTAGCTTTGGAAAACCATGCCGCGATCTGGGCCAGGGCCGGTAATAACTTGGCTCTCTAACGTAACTTGACCCGTCGTCGGTGTATCTAAGCCAGCAATGATGCGCAGCAAGGTTGATTTGCCGCAGCCTGAAGGACCTAAGATCGTGACGAAGTCATTTTGTTGAATGTCAAGATTGATTGGCGTGAGTGCATGTGTTATCTGGCCTTTTTTCGCGGGGAAATCACGGCTGACATTGCTAATATGTAAATAAGAATCAGCGTTCATTAGAGCAAGCTCCACGCAAAGAGACGGCGGTTGATAATCTTAAATAGATAGTCAGAGATTAAACCGATAATACCGATGGTGATAATGCCAAAAATAATCTGCCCTGTATTCAGCAGCGACTGGCTATTCGTAATCATATGACCGATACCAGAAGACGCACCGATAAGCTCAGCCACAATGACATAGGTCCAAGCCCAACCAAGTACTAAGCGTAGAATTTCAGCAATTTCTGGTGCAGCCAAAGGAATCAGCACGCGGCGTACCACCCCGCGGTTATTTGCTCCTAGGGTATAGGCTGCTTCGACTAAGTCGTGACGAGAGCCACCGACAATCACGGCCACCATAAGGATAATCTGAAAGACAGAGCCGATAAAAATGACGAGAATTTTCTGTGTTTCTCCGACGCCTGCCCATAGGATAAGCAAGGGGATAAATGCTGATGCAGGTAAGTAACGGCAGAAAGAAACAAAGGGCTCTAAGAAGGCCTCATAGGATTTATATGCGCCCATAGCAATGCCTACCGGCACGGCAATAATACAGGCGAGGATAAAGCCAACCATCACGCGCATTACCGTAATGCCGATATCGTTGAGGAAATCATACTCAGTAAAGAGTAAGTATCCCTCATGCAGCATGGTAATAGGGCTTGCTAAGAAGGTTGGTGAGACAAAGCCACCTAAGGTGAAAAATGCCCAAACGGCAACAAATAGGGCAAAAAACAATAGCCCGTAAGCCCATTTAAGCCCACTATTAATGGGCTTCAAGGGTCTTGTTTCTATCAGTTTACTCATTGATCAAAAATTAATTTACATAAGAAGCGTCGTACAGAGCCTCGAGGTTTTCAGGCTTTTGACGAATAACTTTAGTGTCTAGCAAAATATCAACGGTCTCTTGCATAAATGGCAAGATATCGTTGGCAAAGTAGGCCTTGCTTTCTTCCTTGGTTTTCCAAGTAAGGAAAGAAGCCGATTGTTTGAATTGCTCAGCAGTTTGTTTAACCTTGGCACCCATGATGGTAAAGGCTTCGTTTTCGTCAGACTTGATGAAGTTCAGCGCATCTTGGTAGCCATTGACTAAAGCTGTACCAACTTTGGGGTTGTCTTTAAGGAACTCAGGGTTACAACCTACAAAGTCAATAATCGCTGGGTATTCCACTGTCGTTGCTAAGATCTTACCAGCTTGAGGATTTTCACGCACAGTGCTCATATATGGCTCATAAGTCATGGCTGCCTCGCCTTGACCAGCAACGAATGATTGTGCCGCTGCTTGCGGTGAGAGCGTGTTGGTCTTAATCTCGCTCATCTTAATACCATTCTTGTGCATGATGTAAGAAAGCATAAAGTAAGGTGAAGCCCCTGGAGTTTCTACAGCAATGGTCTTGCCTTTAAGGTCGGCGATTGAGTTAATATCATTACGCACGACTAAGCCGTCAGCGCCATGCGACATGTCAAGCAAGAAAATCTTAGTGATAGGTACCTTATTGGCATTCCAAGCAACAAAGGTATCAATCGTTGTTGCGGCACATTGTAATGAGCCAGCAGCATAGGCTAATAGACGGTCTTTAACAGGAATAAATTTAATCTCAACATCTAAACCATGATTTTTAAAAAATCCCTTCTCAACAGCCAAAGTCAAAGGAGCAAAACCTGTCCAACCAGAAGCGCCAATCACAACTTTAGTAAGCGACTCTGCTTGAGCAGGAGCCTGTGCTAGTAATAAGCCTAAACTAGCGGCTAATAGAGATTTTTTAACAAGAGACATACAAATTTCCTCGTCCAGAAATAGGGGGTTAAAGATGCAGTGCTCATTTTAGAATACCTTAGCCTTTGGTTTCAGAGAAATACACAATTTATGAAAAAAACCTGTATTTAATACGAAAAAATACGCATTTTGTGCGGTTTTTTCCGACAAAATGCGTATTCTTAAAGATAGAGCAGGGTTCAGCTTTTTAGCTAGTTAGTTTTTTAGCTTTTTTGATACAGCTGTGCACCGTCACGCAGGAACTCAATAGATTTTTCCTGCATCCCTTGTTTTAGTGCATCTTGTTCACTTAGTCCTTTTTGCGCTGCATATTCACGTACATCCTGTGATATCTTCATACTACAGAAATGAGGGCCGCACATAGAGCAGAAGTGAGCTACTTTCATAGACTCTTTAGGCAGTGTTTCATCGTGGAAAGCACGTGCTGTATCAGGGTCTAAGCCAAGATTGAACTGATCTTCCCAGCGGAACTCAAAGCGCGCTTTAGATAGTGCATTATCGCGGATGGCCGCACCTGGATGGCCTTTGGCCAAGTCAGCTGCATGCGCGGCAATCTTATAGGTGATAATGCCGTCTTTAACGTCCTTCTTATTCGGTAAGCCTAGATGCTCTTTCGGTGTGACGTAGCAGAGCATAGCGGTGCCATACCAGCCAATTAATGCCGCACCGATACCTGAGGTGATATGGTCATAGCCAGGTGCTATATCTGTGGTGAGTGGGCCTAAGGTATAAAAAGGCGCCTCCTTACAGTGCTCTAACTGCAAGTCCATGTTCTCTTTAATCATTTGCATCGGAACATGGCCTGGTCCTTCGACCATTACTTGTACATCATGCTTCCATGCCACTTGGGTTAGCTCGCCTAGGGTTTTTAATTCGGCAAACTGAGCCTCATCATTAGCGTCATAGATTGAACCAGGGCGTAAACCATCACCTAGTGAGAAGCTCACGTCATAGGCTTTCATGATTTCACAGATATCTTCAAAGTGCTCATAAATAAAGCTCTCTTTATGATGTGCTAAACACCACTTCGCCATAATCGAGCCACCACGTGAGACAATGCCCGTTAAGCGATCTGCGGTCATGGGGACAAATGCTAAGCGCACGCCCGCATGAATCGTAAAATAGTCTACCCCTTGTTCGGCTTGCTCGATCAAGGTGTCACGGAAAATCTCCCAAGTGAGGTCTTGTGCTTTACCACCGACTTTTTCAAGCGCTTGGTACAGTGGAACGGTACCAATAGGTACAGGACTATTACGGATAATCCATTCACGTGTTTCATGAATATGTTTGCCGGTTGAGAGATCCATGACGGTGTCACCGCCCCAGCGAATCGCCCAGGTCATCTTCTCGACTTCTTCGTTAATGCTTGAACCAAGTGCTGAGTTACCAATATTGGCATTAATTTTGACGAGGAAATTGCGGCCGATAATCATCGGCTCGCTTTCAGGGTGGTTAATATTGGCAGGAATAATCGCACGACCATTCGCCACTTCATCACGTACAAATTCAGGGGTAATGGCTTGGCCAATTTTGGCTCCATAAGATTGACCAGGGTGCTGGCGACTTAGGCGTTGAGCAAGTTTTTCACCTTGTGGTCCACTGGCTCGCAAGCTCTCTAAATATTGGTTTACACGTAAATTTTCACGAATGGCAATGAATTCCATCTCAGGTGTAATAATCCCTTGACGGGCATAGTGCATCTGCGTCACATTACGTCCGCTTTTAGCACGACGAGGTTGGCGACTGAGCTGAAAACGTAAGGCTTGTAGCTCAGGATCAGCTAAGCGTGATTGACCATATTCACTTGAAAGACCAGTAAGTACTTCGGTATCTTGACGCTCTTCAATCCAAGCGCTGCGTAAGGCAGCTAGTCCTTGGCGGATATCAATCTGTGCTTCTGGGTCAGTATAGGGACCACTCGTGTCATAAACAGTGAGCGGTGGATTCTTCTCGCCGCCAAAGGAGGTCTGGGTGTCATCTTGACTGATTTCTCGAAATGGGACACGAATATCAGGGCGTGAGCCGATTGCATAGACTTTGAGAAAACAAGGGAGGGCTTGGATTGCAGCGGTATCGACTTGGGCGTCAGACGCCACAAAATGATGAGGTGAGTTCATAAATGCTCCAAAAAAGGAGCCGAAATAGGGATAGACACAACGATGGATAGTAGTGGTGATCTCCCAGCTTCGGCATTATCCGTACTGGTACAAAGGGTATTTCTCAACCGCACGATAAACGTGCAGTACCCCTGCTTGAACTCGTAGTGTATGGGATTTGTAATCTATGCGCAATAGGGTGATTACTTAGTTAGTTATTTAACCTAAGGTATATGCTTTAGGTTTGAACTAGGTGCGATCGAACTTTTTCAACACTACCATATTATTGCGATGGATAAGCTCTTCCGTTAAAAAGCTATTACCCAGTGTCTCAGCGACCTGAACCGTGCTTTGGCGTAAGACACGACGTGCATCTGATGAGGCATAATTCACTAGGCCGCGTGCGTATTCGACTCCATCCGCATCAATGCAAGCAACCACATCACCGCGTTTAAAGGTACCTTGCGTATCCACCACACCGACTGGTAAAAGACTCTTACCTTGTTGGGTTAAGGCATATAAAGCACCTGCATCAAGTACTAGCTTACCGCGTACACGAAGATGATCGGCCAGCCATTGTTTGCGAGCAGAGCGCAGTGGTACGCTTGCACGCAACTCACTGCCGATGCGCTCACCATTAGCGAGGCGAACCAAGACATTATCTTCGTGACCAGAGACAATCACTGTATGTGCTCCACTGCTGGCTGCTCGCTTAGCAGCAAAGACTTTAGTTGCCATACCACCAGTGCCGACAAAAGAGCCGCTACCGCCGGCCATCTCTTCTAAAGCAGGGTCGCCTGCTGTGGCTTGTTCAACTAATTTGGCCTCAGGGTTCTTACGCGGGTCACTATCATAGAGACCAGATTGGTCGGTTAGGATAACCAGCGTGTCTGCTTCCATTAAGTTGGCAACTAATGCACCCAGCGTGTCGTTATCACCAAGACGGATTTCGTCGGTGACGACGGTATCGTTCTCGTTCACAATTGGCACCACACCTAAATCAAGTAAGGTGAATAAGGTCGAGCGAGCGTTAAGGTAACGGTGGCGATCGGCCAAGTCCTCGTGCGTTAGAAGAATCTGGGAAGCCAAAATATTATGTTTGGAGAAAGCTTTCTCATAGGCTTGGATGACACCCATCTGTCCGACAGAAGCGGCCGCTTGTTGCTTATTCACTTCTTTGGGGCGAGTTTTCCAGCCTAAGCGAGCCATACCTTCGGCAATGGCGCCACTAGAGACTAAGATGACTTGTTTACCTTGTGCACGTAGGGCTGCGATTTGATTGGCCCAATGAGTGACAGCCTCGAAATCTACCCCTTTACCATAGTTGGTGACTAATGATGAGCCGACTTTAAGAACAAGACGATGTGATGACTTAACAACTGAAGGGGTAGAGGTCATTGGTATAAATATGTGTAAAAAGAAAATAAATTTAGGACGAGCAGCGGATTAAGGCAAGCGCATTATTGCTTGTTAATAACTGCTCGTAAACCTTATTATTTTACGTGTTTGAGCGAGAGTCGTCAAAGCGTGGGTCTTCTGGAACATAGTCAGCTTGTTGCTGATCATGCGCCAAGTTTTCAGCTTCTTTTACCTCATCAATATAGTCTTGCAGAGCCCAGATAAGCTCTTGTGTACCATCACCAGTTAAGGCAGAGATAGCAAAGACAGGGCCTTGCCAGCCATATAGCTCGCAAAACTGTTGCTTGACTTGTTCTGGGTTCTCAAGCATGTCGAGTTTGTTTAACACTAACCAACGGGGCTTTTCATACAACTCTTCGCTGTATTTTTGCAACTCTTGTACGATTGCTTTGGCATCGTGTACCGCCTCAGCAACTGAGTCCACCTCGGGATCTAAGCTTGAGACGTCGACAATATGTAAAAGGACGCGGGTGCGTGTTAGGTGACGTAGGAATAAGTGGCCTAGACCAGCCCCTTCAGAGGCGCCTTCAATTAAGCCAGGAATATCCGCCACGACAAAACTACGTGAAGGCGATGTTCGTACCACACCTAGGTTAGGGTGTAAGGTAGTAAATGGGTAATCGGCGACCTTAGGCTTAGCATTCGATATCTTCGTGATAAGCGTTGATTTACCTGCGTTCGGTAGGCCTAATAGGCCAACATCGGCTAAGACCTTAAGCTCAAGGCGTAAGAAACGGTGCTCACCTTCTTTGCCTGGGGTAAATTGACGGGGCGCACGGTTCACACTAGATTTAAAGTGAATATTACCAAGGCCACCAGCACCACCCGCTGCTAAGGTGACTTTATCGCCGTGCTTGTCTAGGTCGAATAATTGCTCATCAGTCTCATTGTCATACACGACAGTGCCAACAGGAACACGCAGGATGATATCTTCTGCGGCAGCACCATATTGGTCTGAGCCACGACCATTCTCACCGTTCTTAGCGCGGTGCAAACGAGCATAACGAAAATCAATTAAGGTGTTGATATTGCGATCGGCTACCGCATAAATGCTACCACCACGACCGCCGTCACCGCCATCGGGACCGCCCTTGGGAATGAATTTCTCGCGGCGGAAACTGGCGGAGCCATTGCCCCCTTTGCCGGCGACAACTTCAATTCTAGCTTCATCTACAAATTTCATAGGACCTTCTTACCATGCGATAGGCATGGAGTAAAAAAAACGCCGCTCACAAGTAATGAGCGGCGATTTTATATGCTTCTAATTGCGCTTATTCAGCAGCAATTACAGAAACTGTTTGCTTGTTAAGAGCTCCGCTAACAGAGAACTTAACACTGCCATCAACCAAAGCGAATAGCGTGTGGTCTTTGCCCATACCGACATTATTGCCCGGATGGAAACGTGTACCGCGCTGACGAACGATGATTGAACCTGCTGGAATTGTCTGACCGCCGTAAACCTTAACACCTAAGCGTTTGGCTTCTGAGTCACGACCGTTACGGGTTGAACCGCCACCTTTTTTCTGTGCCATGATATAACTCCTGCAATATTAAGCTGTGATAGCTTCGATAACGATTTGAGTGTAATTTTGACGGTGGCCTTGGCTCTTGCGATAGTGCTTACGGCGACGCATTTTGAAAATTTTCACTTTATCGTGACGACCATGTGCAAGAACCTTAGCTTTAACCACAGCGCCAGCTACCAAAGGTGTGCCCACTTGAAGTGATTCACCTTCGCCAACTGATAAAACTTGATCTAGCGAGATTTCTTGCCCGATGTCTGCTGGTATCTGTTCTACCTTAAGTTTTTGACCTTGGGCAACGCGATATTGCTTGCCGCCGGTTTTTATGACCGCGTACATATGGGTAACCTCTAAATTTAAAAGATAATTTGTAAATCATGGACTTAGTGCTGCTGTCGAAGTGACACTAGCGTAGCTATCAAAGCTACATAGCGCAGCTAACAACGTAACATTAGACTCAAGATTTACGATGCTACTAGGGAAAATCACCTAGTAAGCCTTGTATTATAACTAGATAAATAATAAAAAGTCAAAGAAATCAAGTCTTTGTGGAAATAAATGTGGTTTTTTGTATGGTGGTTTAGCGATTGAGAGGTCGAGAAATAAAGGCTAGGGTGAGTAATTGGACCCATAAGCTGAGTGATTAGCATTGCTTACTAATCTATATCTTTTGCCATCAATACCGCATCCACACCAAAACTCAGTACCTTTTGTTCTAAGCCCCATGATTTAGGATCGATAGGCGCAAAGTTATATTTTTGCCAAAACCCTAAAGATCCCTGGACAGCAATCAGCATGGTGTGTTCGAAATTAACACTTTGTTTAAGTAAGTGTTGAATTAAAGCCTCACTCACACCAGTGCCTCGGGCATTAGGTACGACAGATAAATCATGTAAGTAGAGAATAGTTGGATTATCGGGTGTGCTAATACTTGGTGCATTGAGAATAGGGAAACTATGTTCATCGACAGCTAGACCAATAATATAGCCACAGACGCCATCGTTATGTTCTGCAATAAAACAAGTCTGCGGATTACTGGCTAATTTGCTGCGATAGGATTGTTCACTTTCCAAGAACTCATCACCAAAGCACTCATACTGAATGCGTGCTAATGCTGATACGTCATTGAGTGTAGCTTGTCGAATTGAGTAAGGTTTAGGTTTCATAGCCACCAGTCTTCATGCACCACAAAGCCACGATGGACTTCATGCCAATGTCCATCGGCTCCAGGTAAAAGAGCGCTCAGCAGGATGGGCTCGGTGAGTGCGGAATCCATGCGCCCAGATGCACTGAAATAGGCTTGCATAAACTCAATTAATTCTTTGTCGCTCATGCATGTACTCATGGTTTCTTCTTGAGTTTTTACAACGGAGGAGAGCCAATGCAGGCGTGGAAGAATGGTCCAGCGATAGCTGCTATTTAATGCCGCCTGCCCCCACTGTGTGTGCCTTAATTCTGTGTCTCTTAACTCTGTATCCCTTAACTCTAAGTCATCCAAGCGCATATGCTCATCATTAAACCTTGAAGCAAATTCTGAATGATATAGCCACCACCCTCGTAAGTGCTGCGGATTTAAAGGTACCATCATCTTAGCAGGAGCTAACTGATAGTCATCCCAACCCTTATCTCCAATGGGATAGAACAACCAGCCTTTAAGATAGTAGGAGGATTGGTTCACTGTCTCACCTAAGCGTTGCTGAACCTGTGGGTGCTGAGCTAAGGGAAGCTGATGCTCAAGTAGGCGCTTAGCTTTGCGCGCTAGGGTGTCGATTTTCTGTGTACCAACAAAATTCTCTAACTCAGGTACGTAGAGATAGAGCTTAACGGCTAATTCCCAGTGATAAATCTGTTGGCTCTGTGTGTGCCGCCAGATAAAATCCAGTTCACCGATGGTGTGCTTGCCTTGATGTTTTTTAGTGGATTTTTGTTTCTTGGTGAATGCAGCATCTTTAGACTCACCCACGCTATTGGCTAGGGCAGCACCATATTTCTGCTGAGGCTCTTTACTTGAGCTGCTCGCCAAGTCCTCTTGAATCTGACAATGACGTAGCAATAACTCTGTATGTGGTGCATGCTCTAGGGCTATCTGTAATAGTGCTTCAGCATATAAGCCGAGTCGGCGAAATTGCTTTGAGATCAGGGGATCTAAGTTCATTGAACTTCTTGGATTTTTATGCGCCTGATTGTCTAGCGACCTTACGCTGTCCTCAAGACCTTCATCTCCGGCTAGCTTCTCACTGTCTGGTTGCCGCTCATGCTCCAAGTAAGTCAATAAGCCTTGTAGCTGCTCACTTGAAAACTCTGCCGGATGATATAACGCCGCACTCAGTCTCTCAGAATCAGTTAGCAGGGTATGGCTGGAATAGGCGGCGAGATCCTTAACTAGACTAGGAGATTTAAGTAGCCAATTAAGGTCTCGCCATGTTTGGGAGGATATATATTGCTTATGAGCGGTAGTCGGCATTAATACTAACGTACTCATGTGAGAAGTCACATGTGTAAACAGTTTCGTTGACATCACCGCGATTCAGAGCAACGCGGACTAAGATTTCAGGTTTTTGCATTACTGCTTGACCTTGCTCTTCCTTATACTCAGGGTTACGACCACCATCAACAGCCACTAATACATCATCTAACCAGAGACGTAGGGTATTGGTATCTAAGTCTTCTACGCCGGCATAACCAATTGCTGCTAGAATGCGGCCTAAGTTAGGGTCTGAAGCGAAGAAGGCGGTTTTCACCAAGGGTGAGTGGGCAATTGCATACGCAATTTTTAAGGCTTCCTCACTGGTTTTCGCTTGCTCAACTTGGATGGTAATGAACTTCGTCGCACCTTCCGCGTCACGCACGATTTTTTGTGCTAATTCACGAGCGATGTCAATTAAGGTTTGGCGTACGGTATCGTAGGCAGCAGTGCCTTTTTCCACCGCAACACCGCTTTGACCTGTTGCAGCGATAATAAATGAGTCATTGGTTGATGTGTCGCCATCGACTGTAATGCGGTTAAAAGAGAAGTTCGCTACTTCAATAGTTAATTCTTCAAGTAATTCGCGAGAGATCTTGGCATCGGTGGCCACATAGCCCAACATGGTCGCCATGTTAGGACGAATCATGCCAGCGCCCTTACTAATGCCAGTAAAAGTCACGGTCTGACCATCAATTTCCACCTGTGTAGATGAAATCTTCGGCACAGTATCCGTGGTCATAATGCTATGTGCCGCATTCATCCACTCATTATCGGCAAGATTCTTAACCGCATCAGGAATCGCTGCCTTAATCTTATCCGCAGGTAGTGGCTCTAAAATCACACCGGTAGAGAACGGCAATACTTGGCCTTCTTCTAAACCTAGTGCGCTAGCTAAGGTAGCTGAGGTGGCTAATGCACGCTCAAGGCCATCTTGTCCTGTGCCCGCATTGGCATTGCCTGTATTGATTAATAGCGCACGAATTTCCTGCTGCTCAGCTAGACGCTGCTTACAAATCTGCACGGGTGCCGCACAGAAGCGGTTCTTGGTAAATACGCCAGCTACTTGTGTACCTGGGTTAAAAGTAAATACGGTAAGGTCTTTTTTGCCGACTTTTTTAATGCCAGCAGAAGCAATACCAATTTGAACGCCTTTGACGGCTTTAATCTCACTGGCTTCAGGGATGTGAAAATTAACGGGCATAACAAATTCCTAGAAGAAAAAGTCTTGGTAAAACTCCCCGCCAAGAGCAGGGAGTCCTTTAATAGAGCAAATAATACCTGAATTATGAACGAGCAAAAACTTATTTAGCTTGTGCTTGTTTAACTTTAGCAAAGGCCTTATCGGCGGCTGCAAAAGTAGCTTCTAACACCTCATCACTATGACAAGCAGAAACAAATCCAGCTTCAAATGCTGACGGTGCTAAGTGTACGCCTTCGTCTAACATAGCGTGGAAAAACACGTTAAAAGCTTGTGTGTCGCTATCTTGTACTTCCGCAAAACTTGTAGGTACTTCCGCACGGAAGTAGATACCGAACATACCGCCAATTGAGTCGGCGCTAAATACGACGTCGTGCTTCTTGGCAAGCGCAGATAAGCCTTCGACTAATTTCTTGGTGCTGGCACTTAAAGCTTCGTAGAAACCTGGACGACCAAGAATTTCTAAGGTTTTAAGACCAGCAGCAACCGATACTGGGTTACCTGATAAGGTGCCTGCTTGATAAACTGCACCAAGTGGGGCGATATGTTGCATGATGTCTTTGCGACCACCGAATGCGCCTACTGGCATACCGCCACCAATGACTTTAGCTAGAGTGGTTAGGTCAGGCGTAACACCTGATACGCCTTGCACGCCTTGCGGGCCAGCACGAAAGCCTGTCATCACCTCATCAAAGATTAATAAGGCGCCGTGTTCTGTACAAAGCTCACGTAAACCTTCTAGGAAACCAGCGTTAGGTTTTACTAAGTTCATATTGCCAGCAATTGGCTCAACAATAACGCAAGCAATATCTTGACCGTGTTCTTTGAAAGCGGTTTGAATAGCCTCGATATTATTGAACTCTAAAACAATTGTATGTGATACAAACTCTTCTGGCACACCTGCAGATGAAGGATTGCCGAAGGTTAAGAGACCAGAACCAGCTTTTACCAATAAGCTATCAGAGTGACCGTGGTAGCACCCCTCAAACTTAATAATCTTATTGCGACCCGTTGCGCCACGGGCTAGACGGATTGCACTCATGGTGGCTTCTGTGCCTGAGCTGACCAAGCGTACTTGCTCGATTGAGGGTAAGCGTTGGCAAATTAATTCGGCTAGTTTTACTTCCGCCTCTGTCGGTGCGCCAAACGATAAACCATTTAATGCCGCCTGTTGTACCGCTTCAACCACCTCAGGATGAGCGTGGCCAACAATCGCTGGCCCCCATGAACCGAGGTAGTCGATATATTGCGTGCCCTCAACGTCCCAGATGTAGGCGTCTTTCGCTTTAGCGATAAAGCGTGGTGTGCCACCGACAGATTTAAAAGCGCGGACAGGTGAGTTAACTCCACCTGGAATGGTAAGTTGTGCACGGTCAAAAATTTCTTTATTGCTTAACATAGTATTCATTAAATAAATTGATAAATTGACGTGTGGTGGCGCCAATATCGTCTTGTTCAAAAAGACCCGAAATCACCGCCAGGCTTTCGCAGCCAGCTTGGATAACTTGGCGTGCATTGGCTAAGGCAATCCCCCCAATACCCACCATGGTAGGGCGTTCGGCTTGAGTAAAGTGTGAGCGTGCTTGAGCAAAGAGATCTAGAGGGGCATTCACCGCCTCGGGCTTAACGCTTGAAGTATACAAGGCGCCAAAAGCGAAATAGTCCAATTGATCTTCTATAGCTTGCTGCGCTAAATCTAGTCTATTGTAGCAGCTGACACCGATAAGTAGCGGCTTGGCCTGAGGAATACTGGCGAGCTCTTGGCGGACAGTTGCGACGCTTTCGTCATCACGGCCAAGATGTACACCATCCGCGCCAATCTCTAGAGCTAAGCGCCAGTCATCATTAATCATTAATAAGGTGCCATAGTGTTGGCAGAGTGAGAGGATCTGACTGGACTGCTCTAAAGCTTGTTCAGCATTTAAGTTTTTGCGTCGCCATTGTAAGACGGGAAGTCCTGCTTGGCAGGCCTGCTCAATGGCTTTATAGAGACGTGTGAAATCCTCCCAATCTGGATTAATGCCATACAGCCCCGTAGGAAAACGTGATGGGGCACTTGGTGCTTGGCTGGCTGCTGCAGTACTTGCGGCAGCGCCTTTTTCATCAAGTTGACTCATTGTTTTGCGGCTCCTCTTGATATACCATCAAACGATTGATTTGCGGACGTCCCATTCCTAGAGCAAGTTGTCGGCTAAATTGGTTCAGGCTCATAATCATTGCCTGTTTGCAGGCTTCTGTTGGGCTTAATTGCTGAGCCAACAAACAAGTGAACGTGGTGCTGAAAACATCAGCAAACTCGGCTTGATGTAGGGCCGGTGGATCATAGGTAAAGTGCTCAATCGTTCCAGAGCTATGGTATAAGGTGTTATAAACAGTACGCTTATCCTTAGTATCGGAGAGTAATACACAGTACTCAGCTCCCGCAGCAAAACAGTGATTAATAATGTCTTCTGCATTATTTAGAAGGCTCTCTGAGCTGATCCACTGATCGGCATAGGTCATATCGAGAATAACGGTATGCGTATGCGGTACTAAGATTTCAAGATAGGACTCGAGCATCTGATCGACATCTTCTTCATCATCGTAAAGACTGGCTAAATAGTGCGCCCCAAGTGTTAACACCATAGGAATCTGGTCATAATCTGCCGCTACTTGAGCGATGACGCTTAGGGCCTCAAGCGAGTAAATATGGTTAACGTTAATCGCTTGAACACTGATATCTTCAAGCACACAGCGTGCTTGTTCCTCAATCGCTTCGGGTGTGAGAGGGAAGATTTCATGGATGCCAGAAGAGTCTTGAACACTGATGGCGCTAATTACGCTCAGGGGGTGACATTGCAACTGACTTGCCTGTGCAGCTTCGGCTGGTAAATAGGCACGAAAGCTTGGATCATGCAGGTTAAATAATAAAACGGAGGGTGGTAATTGCTCAGACACGATTAATCAGGCGTAGTTACGGTAAAATACTATGATTGTAGCGAGTTTTATAGTGCCCTAAGGGCCAAAAGCTCAATAGTAAGTAACTTTAAATGTAAGGATTTTGGGTTTTATGCGTACTTGGATGTGTTTAATTTGTGGTTGGGTTTATGACGAAGAAGCAGGTTGTCCTGAAGAAGGTATTGCGCCCGGCACGAAGTGGGAAGATGTGCCTCCTAACTGGGTATGCCCAGAGTGCGGAGCACGTAAAGAAGATTTTGAAATGATGGCCATTTAATGCGAGATGTAAGCGACAGGTGGCATCTAAAAAGGGGTTGGCATGAATGAACTACAGCAAGAATTGCAGTTAACAGGGCATTTTTTAATTGCAATGCCGAGTATGGATTCTGACCTGTTTGATGGTGGCGTGATTTATTTATTTGATCACTCATCCGAAGGGGCTGTGGGTCTGTTAATCAATCACCCTTATGATATTTCATTTGAAGAGGTAGTGAATGATTTAGATGTTGAACCTGATCCAGCATTAATCTTGACTGATAAGATGGTGTTTTTTGGTGGACCTGTGCATTCGGATAAGGGTTTTGTTCTGCACAGTCCACATCGAGAATATCGCTCATCTTTGCAAAGTGGTGATTTGGTCATGACTTCATCACGTGATGTCTTAGAAGACTATGTGATGGGCAAAGGTCCAGAGAAGTTATTGTTGGCGCTAGGATATTCAGGTTGGGCTCCAGGGCAATTAGAAGATGAGTTAGCACGTAATGCATGGCTCACTGTTGAGGCAGATCCTAAGGTTATCTTTGATTGTCCGATTGGCGAGCGCTATGCGCGTGCTATTAAATTACTCGGTTTTGACCCTAGTTTACTGCAAGGTAGCGCAGGCCATGCCTGAACTTACTCTTCTGGCTTTTGATTTTGGTTTGAAAAAAATCGGTGTGGCTATGGGTAATACGGTGCTTAAGCAGGCTAAGCCGCTAAGCATTATTCGAGCCCAGACGCGGCAGGAGCGTTTTGCTCAGATTGAAGCACTTATAAAGACATGGCAGCCTGATTTACTGGTAGTGGGTTTGCCCTTAACTACAGAAGGTGAGGAGCAATATGCATCCTCGCATAGTCGCCGGTTTGCGAATCAATTACACGGACGCTTTAATAAGCCCGTAGTCTTGGTGGACGAGCGTGGATCCAGTCTCGAGGCACAAGCCATTCTAGGTACTCATGAAGAAGATGACGCTGTTGCTGCGGCAGTCATATTACAGCGTTATTTTGACCAAGCTTAGGGTAAAATAAGCAAACTTGAAAAAAGAGGATAGGTAATGGGTGTGATAGGTATCAAAAACATGCAGGATTTACCAACAGCCGAAGAGCTCTATAGCACGATGAAGGCTGGCATTGAACAATTGATGCAAGATAAACCTATAGATAAGGTGCATCTGGTTGGTATTTATTCTGGTGGTGCGTGGTTAGTTAAGCGCTTGCAGCAGGACCTTAATATTTCCAATGAGGTCGGTTTTTTAAGCACCAGCTTTTACCGCGATGACTTTCATCAGATTGGTCTACATACTCAGAAACACGCTACACAAATCCCTTTTGATGTGAATGATAAGCACATTATTGTGGTGGATGACATTCTCTACACAGGGCGTACAATTCGAGCAACCATGAATGAGTTGTTTGACTATGGTCGTCCAGCCAGCATTGAACTTGCTGTCTTAATCGACCGTGGTGGTCGTCAATTACCCATAGCAGCGAATGTCGTGGGTGGTGTTATTCATTTAGAGCCAGGTACGAGTTTCGTGCTTTCCCAAAATGAACAGCATTTATTCGATATCGAGATAAAGGAAAAAGTCGGTGCATAATCCCCAGTTAAATAAACATGGTGAATTGACTCACTTATTGAGTACCGAAGGTTTATCCAGAGACATTATTACGCATATTCTAGACACGGC
>CAYFVY010000012.1:0-15730 GCA_964346715.1 uncultured Pelistega sp.
CGTTGCTTATTTGCTCTATACCTTTGCCATCGCACGCGTCGGACCTGTACGTGCTGGACTTTCAATCCATATGATGCCTGTTTTTGGTGTCCTATTATCAGCGCTCTTCTTAGGGGAAAGTATCCATCTCTATCACCTTATCGGGATTGGCGCGATTGCCATTGGTTTACTCCTGTCCAATCGACGCGGCTGATGATACTAATGCCTATACTCATGCAAATGAGGATATTGCTTATAAGGATAATACTGTAGAAGCTAATGAAGCTAATAAGCCATTAAACTCAACTAGCGTTCAGGACGACACGTAAAGGCTTGTTGCAAATCGATCATCTCAATAGCTTTACTCTTACGCATATCAGCTATCGTGCGAGCTACCTTAAGTACACGATGAACGACACGTGCTGACCAGGCATATTGTGTCATAGCACCCTCCAATTCTTTCTGCTCTGCTTTAGCCAGATGGCAATACTGTTCAATCTGCGCCTCACCAAGGTGTGCATTGAGACTGCCCTGTCGCTGCATCTGTATATCTCGACAAGTACGTACACGATCACGCACACGAGCTGAGCTTTCGGCGGCTGCTTGTTGCATCCAGTCTTCGCCTACAGGATGCACATGCAAATGCACATCAATACGATCAAGCAAGGGACCAGAGAGTTTCGCTAAATAGCGCGTAATCATATCTGGCTTACACTTGCACCTGCCTGAACGGTGATTTCGATAACCACAAGGACAAGGATTATGTGCTGCCACTAGTTGAAAGCGCGCTGGATAGACTTGCGAGTGCTTAGCACGTGTTACCGCAATTTCCCCTCTCTCCAAGGGTTCACGCAATGCCTCTAAAGCTCGTCGTTCAAACTCAGTCAATTCATCTAAAAATAGCACCCCGTGGTGAGCTAAACTAATTTCACCCAGACTCGCATTCGGCCCTCCACCGACTAAAGCCACCATTGAAGCAGAATGATGTGGCGCTCTAAAGGGAACATCTTTAGAGAAAGGCACTCCTACTCCACGTAGGCTTTGGCGTGAGATACTTTGCAAGGCCATCACTTCAAGTGCCTGCTGTGTATCCAATTCAGGCAATAAGGTCGGTAAGCGATAGGCTAACATGCTCTTGCCCACGCCAGGTGAGCCTGAAAGTATCAAACCATGGCCCCCACTCGCTACCACCTCTAAGATATAACAAGCCTGTGCCTGTCCACGAATATCCGATAAGCATAAGGCTTTCTCTTGAAACTCAGTCGGCGCGTAGTCTAAAGCTGACTCTATAGAAGGAATGCTAGATTCATCTTCTAAGTACTTTACGGCTTCCGCTAAAGTACGTACACCAATTACGTTTAAGCCTTCAATTCGTTTAGCGATCAAAGCATCCTCATAAGGCATGACTAAGGTTGCTTGAGGATTCTGACGATAAATAGATAAACCAATGATGAGTGGTGCTTGTACTGGAATTAAGACACCTGTTAAGGAGAGTTCCCCAATAAAAAACGTCTGCTCTAAACTCGCTAAGCGCTGTTTTTGAATCCGCACTTGCCCAGTCGCCAATAACACCCCTAAGGCAATTGGCAGATCAAAACGCCCCGACTCCTTGGGCAAGGCAGCGGGGGATAAATTAACCGTAAAGCGACCTGGTGAAAACTCATAACCACTACTATCTATCGCAGCCCTGACACGATCCCGGCTCTCACGTACACCCGTATCGGGCAAGCCGACAATTGTCATATTAGGAAGACCCGCTGCAAGATGTACTTCAACACAAACTTGCGGGGCACTCATCCCCATCAAGGCACAACTATATAAAACAGCCAAACTCATTAACGGCCTCTTACCCTCTATTAATCAATAACTTCGTGCAACATAAGTATGTCGTTAAATACACAGATCGTTAGCGCTTAAGTAAGAAATTATCCATGCGTAATAATGCTGTTTTTAGAAATTTTATATTGGCAAAAAAAATCGCTCCTACTGGAGCGACTTAAATAAAAGAGATATCACTATGAAAAAGACAAAGAAGCTAGTTATATCCCCCAATCCTTACTACAACTCTCTACTGCTTCTTCCCTATGCATATGATGAAACAAGAGAGCTTACTACTTAAGAGTAGGAACTCTAAGATTTACTCCTACTCAGCGTCCTCGACCAAGGACAAAAGAAAGTACGGCAATTACGATAAAGACGAAAAATAAGATTTTCGCAATACCAACCGCACTACCGGCGATACCACCAAATCCTAATACACCGGCAATAATAGCGATAATCAAAAAGACTACAGCATAATGCAACATAATACTCTCCTTAATTGCTTGTTTAAATCACTAAGCTGTTGAAAAACTAGACATTTATATGTAACAGCGTAATGTGTAACAACTATAGCACGCAGTTTTTTAAGCCGTAAAGCCTATTTAAGCAAATAATAAGTGTTTTACATCATTTTACATTCTATTTAAACAATTATTTTTCAAAATAAAACGCTATAAAATTTTACAATAATAAGGATTAAGCACCTTTTAATAGAGAGTATTCAGCTGATGTATAGTCATTATTCAAACTATCCCTCAGCGAAACTTAATCTTTTGCCCACCTTCCAGAATCAATAAAAAAGGCCAAGTTACAATTCTTGGCCTCTTATAGTGACGTAATTTAGGGTAATTTCAGCTTATTTGATTAAAATAAACCATGAATAACCCCAAATTCATCGACATCAATCATCTCCGCAGCAGGCTTTTTCGGTAAGCCAGGCATACGCATCATAGTGCCACATAAGACTACTACAAAGCCTGCTCCTGCTGCTACAGTCAATCCGCGAACAGTAATCCTAAAATCTGTCGGACAGGCTAATAACTTAGGATTATCGCTTAAGGAATATTGGGTTTTAGCCATACAAATCGCTAATTTATTAAAGCCGTTCTTCTCGATCTTTTTCAAATCCTCGAGTGCTTCAGCACTGAAATCGACATTATCCGCTCCATAGACATTGCGAGCGATAGTGCGGATTTTATCTTCAATACTTAGATCATCCGCATAAGCAAAACGGAATTGTGCTGGTTCTTCTTCAAGTAATGTAAGTACCGCTTGGGCTAAGGTCTCACCACCTTCTCCGCCCTTGGCCCAGACTTGGGTGAGCGCCACATTCACGTCATAGTCGCGACAAGCTTTTTCCACTAGAGCTAACTCTGCTGGAGTGTCCGAGTTAAACTGGTTGAGCGCCACGACAACAGGTAAGCCAAATACCTCTTTCATATTGCGCAGGTGTTTAAGCAGATTAGGCAAACCACGCTCTAAGGCTTCAAGATTTTCTTGCTCTAATTCTTTAAGTGCTACACCACCGTTATATTTCAATGCTCGAATAGTCGCGACAACGACGGCAGCATCTGGCTGTAAGCCTGCTAATCTACACTTAATATCACAGAATTTCTCGGCACCTAAATCAGCACCAAAGCCTGCTTCGGTAACCACATAATCACCCAAGTGCACGGCCATACGTGTCGCTAGCACTGAGTTACAACCATGGGCAATATTAGCAAAAGGCCCGCCGTGTAAAAAAGCGGGAGTGCCTTCGATAGTCTGCACTAAATTAGGCCGTAGAGCATCTTTAAGTAAAGCCGCCATCGCTCCTTGCGCTTTAAGCTCTCGCGCAAAGACAGGCTGACCAGTGCGTGTGTAAGCAACAAGAATATCACCCAAGCGTTGTTTCAAATCGATTAGATCTTTGGCTAGACAAAAGATAGCCATCACTTCAGAGGCCGCAGTAATATCAAAGCCATCGGGACGCACTACACCGTCACTCGCCTTGCCCAAGCCGCTAATCAGATTACGTAATTGACGATCATTCATATCTAGAGCACGACGCCAAACTACATTTTTAGGATCTATATTGAGCTCATTACCTTGATAGATATGATTATCAATCATAGCCGCCAAGAGATTATTTGCCGCAGCAATAGCATGTAAATCACCCGTAAAATGCAGATTAATATCTTTCATCGGCAAGACTTGTGCATAACCACCACCAGCAGCACCGCCTTTCATCCCGAAAACGGGACCGATTGAGGGTTCACGTAAGGCTAATACTGCTGCTTTATCAAGACGGCGTAAGGCATCAGCTAGGCCAATAGAAACTGTCGTTTTACCCTCTCCAGCTGGAGTTGGGTTTATAGCAGTGACAAGAATAAGTTTGCCTTGACGCGAAGGCAATTCATAGACATCACGAGGACGAATTTTTGCCTTATAGTGACCATAGGGGTCTATCTGTTCGGGATGTAAACCTAGCTTAGCGGCAATTTCTTGTATCGGTCGCATCTTACTTTCTTGAGCAATTTGTTCATCACTTTTAAAACTCATTCTGTCGCTCCTTAGGTGTCCTTTGGTGTGCTTGACTAGCTATTAAATTCTATCTGCTTTATCACTTAACCGCATCAGTTTTAAACCCATACTGTATCTTCTCTGTGTTGAACTAGACTCTCGGCATGACAGGCCGGTATTCTACGTAATCCATTCAATCACCATCACGGTTTTAGAACATACTCTGTACGAAGTAATAACAGAAGCAACTACATCGTCGATTACGCCATGGTGTGAATCGTATCCTTGAAATGACGTAATGAGAAAAAGAAAAACACAAAGCCAATTCCAAGTAACCACAAATACGAAGGCCAGATAACATCCAAACCAGCGCCACGATAAAGTATCGATTGTGCCAAATCGACAAAGTGTGTGGTCGGTGCAGCTAACATAATCGTCTGGACAAACTCAGGCATACTTTCGCGTGGCGTAGATCCGCCTGAAAGCATCTGTAGTGGCATAATAACCATAATTAATAACAGCCCAAACTGCGGCATGGATTTAGAGACCGTTGCCATATAGATACCTATCGAGGTCATGGCGAATAATGACAATAATGTGCCAATAAAAAACAAGCCCAGGCTCCCCTCAATGGGTACACCCAGCAATAGCTCAACTACAAATTTAATTGAGACAAATGAGGCGAACAAAACCACCACGCCCATGGACCAAATCTTGCCCAACATGATCTGCAACTCAGTAATTGGCATCACCAATAGATGCTCAATCGTGCCATGCTCACGTTCACGAATTAAGGCTGCACCCGTCAAAATAATCGCCAACATCGTAATGTTATTAATGACCTGCATAATACTGCCAAACCAAGTCTGGCTTAAGGTCGGATTAAAGCGCGCACGCAACTCTAACTCCACAGGTAAGCGCACATCTTGGCGCCGACCTTGCAGGTACTCATTCACTTCCGCCATAATAATTTGCTGGACATAACCGCCACCCACCATAGCTTGACTCATCCGAGTCGCATCCACATTCAGCTGAATACTTGCGGTATTGCCGGCTAATACCGCTTCTTGAAAACCCACAGGTATCACTAATGCGAAGGTAAACAAACCCGCATCCATCCCTGCATCCATGGTCTCAATCTGTGTCGTCTGCGTAAGGAAATAAGGCTGAATAAACGCATTCGAAATACGTTGCGATAAGTTCGAATGATCCTCATCCACAATCGCAATCGGCGCTGAATTTAAGGTCTCAGGCATCGCCGTGGAAGAGACATAAATAGATACGGTAAACGAATACACAATTAAGACAAGCATGACGGGATCACGCCATAAGCTCCACAACTCTTTGGTCCCTAATTGATAGATATTCTGTAATTTCTGGCGCCACATCTTAACGCTCCTGCTTCTTTTGGGCGAGGACCGCCAACAATAAAATCACGGGAATGGCCCAGAACAGTGACCATAGAGCAGCACTGAGCTCATGAAAATCCAGGGCCTTATTAAAAATGCCGCGACTCACTGTCATCATATGTGTTGTCGGATAAATCTCACCGATAAAACGCCCCATTCCTTGTAAAGTACTGACTGGGTTGATCAAGCCTGAGAACTGCATCGCTGGCAATAAGGTTCCTACCATGGTTAAGAAAATTGAAGCAATTTGACTCTTCGTCACTGAGGAGAATAATAAACCCAATCCCGTCGTACTCACGATATACAGAAAAGCCGCCACACTTAAAGTCAGCACATTGCCCTTAAGTGGTACATCAAATAAGATAATCACTAATAAGACCATGACGACATAATTACTCATGGCCATCACGATATAGGGTATTTGTTTGCCGATTAAGAACTCCGCTCGAGAGGTCGGTGTCACATACAAGTTAACAATTGAACCTAACTCTTTTTCCCGTACCACGGATAAAGCACTTAGCATCGCAGGAATCATTAAGAGCATAATCGGAATCATCGCTGGGCCCATTGAGGGCAAACTACGAATATCAGGGTTATAGCGGAAACGAGTCTCGACCGAGACTTGATTGACTGGTGTGACCACCCCCTGATCCCTTAAGTATTGCGCTAACCAATGTTGATGAATACCCTGCACATAGCCCGCCACTGTCTCACCACGCGAAGGCATCGCCCCATCAATCCAGGCACCAATTTGTACCTGCTCACCTCGCGCCACATCTCTAGCAAAATTCGGTGGGATTTCAATCGCCAGATTAATTTCTCCACTACGCATGCGCCGATCGATATCCTCATAACTATATAAGGGAGGTTTCTCAATAAAATAGCGTGACCCTGAAATACTCAAGGTGTAATTTGAACTTAAACTAGTCTGGTCACGATCTAAGACAGCAAAGCTTAAATCCTCAACATCCATGGTAATTCCATAACCCATGACAAGCATCAAGATAATCGAGCCGAGTAAAGCCATGGTGGCACGAATCGGGTCACGTGCTAACTCTAAGGACTCACGCCAAGCATAACTTAATAAGCGCCGCAAACTAAAATCAAATAAGCCCACTTTAGTCCTAGTCACCTCGGACTTAAGCTGCCCCATTCTTGCCGATATATCCTGCTCGACACTTTCGGTACCCGCACCCGCTTCGAGCAGATAAGAGATAAACGCTTCTTCTAAGGTTTTAGCACCTCGCTTTTCAATCAGCTTTTCTGGTGCATCACTGTCCAACACTTGCCCTGCATGCATCATGGACATACGGTCACAACGCAGCGCCTCATTCATAAAGTGTGTTGAGATAAAAATAGTCACCCCATCATGACGAGAAAGATGAACTAAATAACGCCAGAAATTATCTCGAGCAATAGGGTCAACACCTGAAGTTGGTTCATCTAAAATCAGAATTTCTGGATTATGCACTAATGCCACTGCCAGTGATAAGCGTTGACGCATACCTAAAGGCAGTGCATCCGGTAAGCTATGCTTCACCTCCACCAACTCAAATCGCTCTAACATGGCCTGTACGCGTTGCGGAATTTGTTCCTTAGGCACATGGAATAATTTCGCATGCATTTCTAAGTTTTGCAAAATCGTCAGCTCGTTATACAGAGAAAAAGACTGCGACATATAACCTACACGCCGCCTTGTGTTCAAATCACTCGTCTCTACCGCTTGACCAAATAACCACGCTTGTCCCTCACTTGCCTCAAGTAAGCCTGTTAATACTTTCATGGTGGTGGTCTTACCACAACCATTAGAGCCTAAGAAGCCAAAAATTTCACCCCGACGAATCTGAAAATTGACCTTATTCACCGCCGTAAAGTCACCAAAACGCACAGTGAGGTCCTTCGCTTCTAAAGCAAAGTTAACCTGCTCAGTCGAAGTTTCTAATTCAGGAATCACGACAGGTTCATAACCTAGTTTTTTCTCTTCAGGCAGGAGCTTGATAAATGCTTCTTCTAGGTTTTCACTTTGTGTCTGTCTTAATAACTCTTGTGGCGTACCGGTCTGTAAAATTTTGCCATCATCCATCATGGCAAGCCAATCAAAGCCCTGCGCCTCATCCATATAGGCGGTAGCAACAATCACGCTCATTTGCGGACGTACCGCACGAATTCGATTAATCAAATCCCAGAATTGTGCACGCGCAAGCGGGTCAACACCCGTTGTTGGCTCGTCAAGGATTAAGAAATCAGGGTCATGGATCAATGAACAGCAGAGACTTAACTTTTGCTTCATGCCACCCGATAGCTTACCCGCTGGACGATCTAAGAAATCATAGAGGCCTGTGCTCTTGGTTAAGTCATCGATGCGCTTACGTCGCTCTTGGCTATCATGACCAAATAGACGGGCAAAAAATTGTAGGTTCTCCTCAACCGATAAGCTCTTATACAGATTCTTACCCAGGCCTTGCGGCATATACGCAATGGCAGGACAGGCCTGATTACGATGCTTCTTGCTCGCCATATCACCGCCCAGAACGTGAACGGAACCTTCTTGAATAATTTTGGCCCCAGCTAACAAGCCAAGTAAAGTCGACTTACCCACTCCGTCAGGTCCAATCAGTCCT
Organism: uncultured Pelistega sp.; assembly: GCA_964346715.1. Classification (GTDB taxonomy): domain Bacteria; phylum Pseudomonadota; class Gammaproteobacteria; order Burkholderiales; family Burkholderiaceae_B; genus Taylorella. Next base: position 8,333 of record CAYFVY010000012.1, read on the forward strand.
AACATTAAGCCTGCGGGTAAATCTAAGGAGACATTATCCAGCGCCTGAACGTCCTTATAGCGATGGCTTAAATTCTCAACACGGGCAATTAATTGGGGCTTATCCATGACAGCATTTTTCCATAGCGGCATCTTCTATTGCAGCGTCTTTCATGGCAACTTTTTTCATTACAGCACCATTCATTACTGTACGAGATTACTTAAAAAGTCGGGCCACGCCACCGAATCATCAATTTTTAAATAAGCCATACCCGGTAAACCAGTCTTCACTTGCTCTGGATATTTATTCAATAAGTCCGTATCAATTTTAGCCTTCACTCGAAACATTAATTTCTGACGTTCGATTTCAGTCTCTACGGTTTTAGGGGTAAATTGCGCCTTATCAGCGACAAAAGATACGCGCGCTGGAATCGCGACCTCTTTAGCCGTATCCAATACAAGTCGAACCTCAGAACCAATAGCAATCCGTCCGGCTACGGTTTCAGGAACGAAAAAAGTCATATAAATATCGGACAAATCAATCAGGTTCATGACACGACCGCCTGCTGGAATTATTTCCCCCTGCTCTGCGACACGAAACTGCACTCGCGCATTCAAGGGCGACTTTAGTACAGCGTCATCAAGATCGACATTGACACGTTCAATCGTGGCTTTAACCGCATCAACTTGAGATTGCGCACTCAGCTCTTGGCTTTGCGCCGCGACAATCGCACTTTGGGTGCTTTCTACCTGGGCACGAGCGGCACTTAACACCGCTTGCACACGTTTTACATCAGCTCGCTCATCATCCAGTTGCTGACGTGAAGCAGCACCCTCTTTGGCTAAAACCTCGGTACGTGCTAAGCGATTACGCGCCGCCACTAGCTCTGTACGACGTTGTTCTACAACAGCCTCGGCAGCTGCTTTCTCGCTTTGACGCATTGATACTAGAGCTGCCGCATTCACCACCGCACTTTCCGCTTGTCGTTGTTGTGCCTGAACCTCACGTAGTTGCGCCTCTAAACTTAAGACCTTAATTCGTGCCAAAGACTGCCCTGTTTCAACGAAGTCACCTTCATTCACATACACCTCAAGCAGCTCACCCGGTAAGCGACTGGCAATGTTCACCTCCGTCGCTTCGATTCGACCATTGCCACTGACAATACCCGTCAAATCTTCCTTTTGGTTTTTCTGCCAAGCCATATAGCCTGCAGCTGCCATTGCTGCTATCACCACGAAACCAATAATTCTCTTAATATTCATAGATTATATTTAATTCAATTAATAGCAATGCACCTTCAATGAGAAGATTCACACCTAACTACGCTGAGAGTCTCCACCTAAGGCAAAATATAAATCCACATACGCCTTCAATAAAGCACTTTCAGTTTGAATCCATTGTTGCTCAGCACTTAAAAGACTACGCTGCGCATCCAGCACATCTAAATAACCCACCGCTCCATGATCATAACGTAGCTGCGCTAAGCGAGCGGCTTCACGATAAGCCCTTAAGCCCACATCCTGAACCTTCAATTGTTGTTCATAGCCACGCACTTGAGCCAAGGCATCCGCCACCTCACGAAAAGCATTTTGCACAGTTTTTTCATATTCTTGCACTGCTATATCACGACGTATTTCCGCTAAACTCAGATTGTTTTTTAAACGACCCGCTGTAAAAATAGGAACACTGATACTGGGCGCAAATGACCATAGCCCACTACCCGACTGAAATAAGCCATCTAAATCGATACTCGCTGTACCTAAATTACTGGTCAAAGCAATGCGTGGAAAAAAAGCCGCTCTTGCAGCATGAATATTCGCATGCTTGGATTGCATAAGTGCTTCCGCTGCACGGATATCAGGACGATTCAAAAGAAGCTCTGAAGGTAAGCCTGTCTTCAAGACCGCTGATTTAAAAATCAATTGATCAAGCGACACATGCGGCACAGTTACAGGCTGGCCAACTAATTGTGTTAAAAAGTTAGCTGCTTGCGCTTGCTGACTTGTAAGCTGAGCAACTAAGGCTTGACCACTCGTTAATAAGGTCTGTGACTGCACATACTCTACCTTAGAGCTAGCCCCTACCTCATAACGTCGCTTAAATATACGCACCCAATTCTGATAGTTTTGCACTGAGCGCTGCGCAAAGTATTGCCGCTTGGCTAATTCAGATAAAGCAAGATAAGTTTGGACGGTTTGTTGAATAATGCTGTTTCGCACAGCCTGCTGATTCCATTGGCTAGCAAAAAATTGCTGTAGTGCGGCTTCATTTAGACTGCGCACTCGGCCCCAGAAATCCAGCTCCCATTGATTCAAACCTATACCTACAGAATAGTGTTCGCTAATCATGCTCTGCCCAGTCATCGTCATGTCAGCAGGCATACGCGCACGCTCAAAACTAGCCGTCCCACCTAAAGTAGGCAGTAATTCAGATCGCTGAATACCATACGCGGCTTGCGCTTCAGCAATTCGTAGACTTGCTATTTGCAGGTCATGATTATGCTGCAAGGCTAAATTGACCAATTGAACCAAGCTTGGATCATTCACATAATCTTGCCAGGCCAAGACTTGGCGAGGCTCAAGACTATCTTGGATAGGGTACTGGGGAGCAAGAGCAATATCATCTGGAGCATAAGGTCCAGGCACTTGACAGGCCGTGAGGAAAGTCACCGAAGCTAACACCACTAGGCGAGAGCATCGTTTTAATTGAACACGCATACAAATTCCTGTGAACTTAAGTAAGCACCAAGCACACTTAAATGAATTAATTATTTTCACACATTAATAAGTCTTAATATAGTGAAAATATGACTTAGAAATGGTAAAAAGCGCACATTTTGCAAAAATAATTGCCTAAGCAGATTTTTGCGAGAAATAACTTATATCGACAAATCAAAAAGCCTGTATAAAATTAATATACAGGCTTTTAATATACAGTCTTTTCACTAAAGATAAATCAAGATAGACGGCTGCTCTCAGACTAGATCACTACGCCTATACACTAAAAATACTCTCTATTTTTGTTCAAGAGCAGCAATCGCCGCTTCAAGTTGTTCAACACGCTCACGTAAGCTATCGACCAATTCACGTTGAATATCGAACTCTTCACGCGTTACCAAATCCATCTTGGCAAAGCCTTGAGCCATAAATGATTTGACGTTCTTCTCGATATCCGCAGCAGGACTTTTAGCGATAAGATCCTGAACGTTTTTAGAGATTTCTTCAAAAATTTGACTTGGGTTAATCATGCGTTTTCCTTTTAAGCTTTGCTTTAAATGCTTTCTTTGCTTTAAATGCTTTAAATCTAAGCGCTTATTATAAACCAATCGGCCATAATAAGCGCTTATTTCTTAGGACTTATCCAATGAGTGAGGTCAAGATAAGCGATTAGGCTTTTTTCTTGAAGACCAAACCTTCACCTTCACGATCCACCACAATCGTATCCTCAGCGGCAAACTCCCCTTCAAGAATCTGCTTAGAAAGTGGGTTCTCAATCAGTTGTTGGATAGCACGTTTCAGAGGACGCGCTCCAAACACTGGGTCAAAACCGCTTTCTGCAATCTTCTCAAGCGCGGCTTCACTAATTTCAAGATGCATTTCTTGAGCATTCAAACGTTGCTCCAAGCGCGCCAATTGGATACGTGCAATATTGGCAATATGCTTATTATCCAAGCCATGGAAGACCACCACCTCATCAATACGGTTAAGGAATTCTGGACGGAAAGATAATTTTAACTCTTCCCAGACCACCGCCTTAATCGCATCATAAGGTTCATTTGCCATGCTTTGGATCTGGTGTGAGCCAATATTCGATGTCATCACAATCACGGTATTTCTGAAGTCGACGGTACGACCTTGACCATCCGTTAAACGACCATCATCAAGCACTTGCAAGAGAACGTTGAACACATCAGGGTGAGCTTTTTCCACTTCATCAAGTAGAATCACGCTGTAGGGTTTACGGCGTACTGCTTCTGTTAAGTAACCACCCTCTTCATAGCCGACATAGCCTGGAGGCGCTCCGATTAAGCGAGCAACTGAGTGTTTCTCCATAAACTCACTCATATCAATACGCACTAAGTGTTCATCGGAATCAAACAAGAAGTTCGCTAAGGCTTTCGTCAGTTCGGTTTTACCAACACCCGTTGGCCCTAAGAACAAGAAAGAACCATATGGCTTACTTGGGTCTGATAGACCGGCACGTGAGCGACGAATAGCATCCGCTACCAAATTCACCGCCTCATCTTGACCGACTACACGCTTATGCAATTGCTCTTCCATCGCTAATAACTTAGCGCGTTCACCCTGCATCATCTTGGCAACAGGAATGCCAGTAGCACGCGATACAACCTCGGCAATTTCTTCTGCACCCACTTCTGTACGTAATAAGGTTGTTTCCTTATCGCTGCTACTTTCTGCAGTTTTTAAGCGCTCTTCGAGTTGTGGCAATTTACCGTATTGCAATTCGGCCAACTGTTCAAACTGACCCTTACGTTGGAACTCCGCCATTTGGGCACGTACTTGATCGATTTCCTCACGGATAGATTGCGTACCTTGCACCGAAGCTTTTTCCGCTTTCCAAACTTGAGCATAGTCATCGTACTCGCGTTGCAACTTATCCAATTCTTCTTCAATCAATTGCAAGCGACGCTTAGAGGCATCATCTTCCTCTTTACGTACCGCTTCGCGCTCAATCTTCAATTGAATAATACGACGGTCTAAGCGATCCATGACTTCAGGCTCAGAGTCAATTTCCATACGAATACGCGCCGCTGCTTCGTCGATTAGGTCAATCGCCTTATCGGGTAAAAAGCGGTCAGTAATATAACGGTTACTCAGTTCCGCTGCGGCAACAATCGCAGGGTCAGTAATATCGACACCATGGTGAATTTCATAACGCTCTTTCAAGCCACGCAAGATCGCAATGGTTGACTCCACATCAGGTTCACCAACCAGCACTTTCTGGAAGCGACGCTCAAGCGCTGCATCTTTCTCAATGTACTTACGATACTCATCAAGTGTGGTTGCACCGATACAATGCAATTCACCGCGTGATAAAGCAGGCTTCAACATATTACCTGCGTCCATCGCGCCTTCAGCTTTACCTGCACCGACCATGGTATGAATCTCATCGATAAAGACGATATTCTGTCCTTCATCTTGTGAGAGTTCTTTGAGTACGGCCTTCAAGCGCTCCTCAAATTCCCCACGGAATTTAGCACCGGCCAAGAGCGCAGCTAGGTCAAGCGATAATACTTTCTTACCACGTAAAGACTCCGGCACTTCATTATTCACAATACGCTGCGCAAGACCTTCAACAATCGCCGTCTTACCCACACCTGGCTCACCAATTAAGACGGGGTTATTCTTAGTACGGCGTTGTAGAATCTGAATTGCACGACGAATCTCATCATCTCGCCCAATCACAGGGTCAAGCTTACCAAGTCGTGCGCGCTCGGTTAAATCAATGGTGTATTTTTTTAATGCTTCACGGTTCGACTCACCTTCTTGGTCAGTTACATTGCTACCACCACGCACGGCCTCAATTGCAGCTTCTAAGGCTTTTTTCTGTAAACCTGATTCACGCAATATATCACCAGCAGGGCCTTTATCATCGGCCAATACCAGCAAGAATAACTCACTCGCAATAAAATTATCGCCACGTTGAGCAGCTTCTTTATCGGTGCGTACTAAGAGCTGGTTTAAAAAGCGGCTAATTTGAATTTCCGCACCTTCGCCATGGACTTGTGGCAAGGCTTGGATAGCCTCATCTAGTCGTTGTCTTAGACGGTTGACCTGAACCCCAGCACGCGCTAATAAACTACCCGCGCCTGAATCTGCGTCTTCCAACATAGCGGCTAAGACGTGAGTGGCTTCGATGTATTGGTTATCATTGCGGGCTGCTAAGCTTTGCGCATCGGCTAAAGCTTGTTGAAATTTGGTGGTTAATTTATCAAATCTCATAATGTTTCCCTTAACTATTTTGTTGAGAGCTTAATGCGCTCGAATACTAGCTATATAAGGGATAATTTACGCTTTTCAATAGCTTAGCTTGTATTTTTTCTTATTTTAATGTAGTCAGGCTGATTCATTCATCTCAGTTGGAGGCCAGCAAAGCTTAAATAAGCTAGGATTAAATTGCCTAGAATCAATTTGCCTAAGAATACATTGCCTAAGAATACATTGCCTAAGAATACATTGCCTAAGATTACATTACCTAAGATTAAGCGGCCTAGGATTAAATGAAGAAAGACTGGGGCGTGTATGATGGTAAACTGTTTCGCTTCCTATCTAAATTTCTCAGAACACTCTCTACTTACCATGTCGCGACATCGCCACCACTCGATTAAGCCTATTCAACCGCCCATGTCCGATGTCATTCCAGAACTGATCGTACTGGACACTTGTGTCTTGATGCACACCTTGACGCGAAATTTACTCTTACGTCTTGCTCAGGCTGGGCATTGCTTGCCGATCTGGGGTGATTATATTGGTGTCGAGTGGCTACGTAATGCACCGCGTATCTGGAAAGTTGAACCCGAAGTAGTTGTACAAGAATGGCAAATGATGCAAGAACAGTTTCCCCTATCCAATATGGGAACCGTCACAGAATACGAACAAGGTCTTAAGCAAAGTGACGCCAAAGACTGGCATGTTATCGCCTGTGCTAAAGCTTCAAAACAACGTTTCCCCGAGAAAAGCTGTGCGGTTCTGACATGGAACATAAAAGACTTTAATCGTTCTGAATTACGCCGTAGTGAAATTTTACTCTACAATCCTGACCAATTTTTAAGCCTATTGTGGCCTACTCATGAACAATTATTCTTACAATTATTTGAACAAGCCTTAGTGGACCATGTGAATATCGGGCGAGAGTTGGAACCGATTACCGAACTCTTCAAACGTGACCGTCTCTACCGCTTAAGCCGCTTATATCAAACATCTTTGATGTCCTCTATTGCCCCTTAAAATTAAAGTAATACTTTGGAATCAGTACCTTAGAATCATTAACATAGCTTACATAGATTTACGTTTCTATAGCTTGATTAATACATCATATAAGTGCAAAATAGACGGTAAATTAATGCATTTTTGATAAAAATTTAATGCAAAATAATTAATAATAAATTCTTATATATTTTTTTGCACACGTTTCTAAGGGAGATTCGTAAGCTATCATGGATAGATTTACCCAGCTCGAAAGTTTTGTATCCATCGTCCTCAATGGTTCCATTTCTGCTGCTGCTCGCAAAGCACAAGTCACTGCTGCAATGATGGGCAGAAGACTTGAAGCACTTGAAGACCGACTTGGTGTCAAACTTTTAACTCGCACAACTCGTACACAGCAACTCACTCCTGAAGGTGAGATTTTCCTTGAAGAAGCGCAACGTATACTACGTGAACTCGCTGAAAGTGAAGC
>CAYFVY010000012.1:15830-18164 GCA_964346715.1 uncultured Pelistega sp.
AGCATGGCACACCTAACACACCGCAAGATCTCTTGCAGCACCAATGCTTAACTTTTGGTGCTGAAGGCACTCAACAACGTGGTTGGCTTTTCAAAGACCCTAACAAGCAACGCTTAACTGCGATTAAACCAAGTGGCACTCTCTCATGTAATGATGGCAGCGTCTTGCTCGAATGGGCTTTGGACGGCTTAGGTTTAGCCTGGCGCTCTTGGTGGGAAGTGGGTGCTGAGATTGAGGCAGGCCGCTTAGTTACTGTACTGGATAATTACGCAGCACCTCCTAATGGCATCTACGCAATGTTGCCCGATCGCAAGCATACGGCTCAACGCACGCGTAGTTTTGTGGATTTCTTAAAAGAGCATTACAGCCACCCTGATTTTCCTTTTCAAGAAATTTAGGCCTGAGTAGCTAAGATACGTACAACAATTAGGCGTAACAAATTTAAGCATAACTATGATAAAGGGCAAGAAAATAAACCCATAAATACGAATGGCACTACAAAAATGTAGTGCCATTAATTTTTCTAGGATACTTGCATTAACATATCTGCCTTCGTATCTGCTTTCCTACTGCACAAACAACAAATAGGAGGCGTCAAGTTCTCATAGCTAGTTGCTAGGCTTCGCATTAGCTGGCGTCGGTGGCGCCACTTGAATTGGCATCACAGGTTGCTCTTCATTAGGAGTAAGGATACGCACTAAGGTTTCGCCCTGGTCGATCATATTCATTTCATAGCGAGCACGATCTTCAAGCGCTTGCGTCCCTGTTTTCAAATCTTCAATCTCAGCCAACAGCGCATTATTACGCGCAATCATCGCTTGATTCACTTGACGCTGTTGCTCTAACTGCTGATTTAATTCTTGCACACGACTATGCCCAAACTCCCCAAACCAAAGAGGATATTGGATAGCCAGACAAGCACCAATCAACACCAAGAACAACAGACGCATATCTTACTTCCTAGTATAAGTTATAGAAAGCATCACGGCCTGGGTACTCAGCCACTTCAGCCAACTCTTCTTCAATACGAAGCAATTGATTGTATTTTGCCATACGGTCAGAACGAGATAAAGAACCTGTCTTAATCTGCATAGCGTTGGTTGCAACAGCAATATCCGCAATTGTTGAGTCTTCAGTTTCACCAGAGCGGTGTGAAATCACAGCGGTATAACCGGCACGCTTAGCCATCTCAATTGCTGCGAATGTTTCGGTTAGGGTACCAATTTGGTTAATCTTAATTAAGATTGAGTTGGCAATACCTTGTTGGATGCCTTTTTTAAGGATCTTCGTATTCGTTACGAATAGGTCATCACCCACTAACTGAACACGGTCTCCTAATAAATCGCTAAGGATTTTCCAACCTTCCCAGTCATCTTCAGCCATACCGTCTTCGATCGTAACGATTGGGTATTTATCGCACCAAGAGGCTAATAGGTTAGCAAACTCAGCAGCGCTTAATGATACACCGCCCTCACCTGCTAAGTGGTATTTACCATCTTTGTAGAATTCAGAGCTGGCGCAGTCTAAACCAAGAACAATATCTTGACCAGCGACATAACCCGCATTCTCAATCGCACGTAAGATTAATTGAATCGCTTCTTCATGGCTCGCAACGTTAGGTGCAAAACCACCTTCGTCACCTACTGCTGTCGACATGCCCGCATCATGAATAATATTTTTCAAGGCGTGGAACACTTCAGTACCCATACGTAAAGCTTCGCGGAAGCTACTTGCACCGATAGGCAGAATCATAAATTCTTGCATATCTAAAGTATTATTCGCGTGTGCACCACCATTAATAACATTCATCATTGGAACTGGCATGCTCATTGGACCGCTACCACCGAAGTAACGGTATAAAGACAAGCCTGCTTCATCAGCTGCTGCACGAGCAACTGCCATACTTACCGCTAAGATAGCATTCGCACCTAGACGCTCTTTCGTTTCAGTGCCGTCAAGATCGATAAGTGTATTGTCGATAAATGTTTGCTCTTGTGCATCTAAACCAATTAAGGCTTCAGAAATTTCGGTGTTAATATTTTCCACCGCTTTAAGCACGCCTTTACCTAAGTAACGTGATTTATCGCCGTCACGCAACTCAATCGCTTCACGCGCACCAGTTGAAGCACCTGATGGTACAGCGGCACGACCCATCGCACCAGATTCTAGTACTACATCACACTCAACGGTTGGATTACCACGCGAATCAAGAATTTCGCGACCAATAATATCAATAATTGCACTCATGAAAATACGTCCTGAATAAAGTTAAATTAAATAATTTGCTAATCGGTGCTTAAGTTAAATCGATTTAGATCTTAACTTAGACCCCTT
>CAYFVY010000012.1:18174-33922 GCA_964346715.1 uncultured Pelistega sp.
GAATAATCGTCATATCCACATCCGCCGCTCCTTCACGCGCATTACGCGCACGACGATATTGATAAGAATCGTAAAAAGCCTGAGCTGCTTTCATAGAAGGAAATTGCATAATCACAGTACGCTTCATATCCTTGCCTTCAAGGACTTTAGACTCGCCACCGCGCACTAAAACTTTAACATCATGCGCACGCATCGCCAAGGTTGATAAGGTACGGTACTGTTCGTATTGAGCTGGTTTCTTCACATCAATATGAGCAATTAGGTAAGCCGGCATCATTCTCTCCTATGGATAATTATTATTCATTAAAATGATTTTCTAAAAAACCTTGTTGTTTCACTAAAACATCAATGTCTTTTAAAGTTTTTAATAAGGCTGATATGTGCTTAAGCGGTACAGCATTCGGGCCATCCGATAAGGCTTGGCTTGGATTTGGGTGGGTTTCCATAAAAAGGCCTGCCACACCAACCGCCACAGCAGCACGCGCTAAAACAGGGACAAACTCACGTTGACCACCTGAAGAAGTACCTTGACCACCTGGTAACTGCACCGAATGGGTAGCATCGAACACCACAGGACAATCCGTCTCACGCAAAATTGCTAAAGAGCGCATATCAGAAACTAAATTATTATAGCCAAATGAGGCACCACGCTCACAGACCATGATGTTATTGCCATCACCGCCTGCTTCCATTGCTGCCGCACGTGCTTTCAGTACCACTTGTTGCATATCGCCTGGAGCTAAGAATTGCCCCTTTTTAATATTGACGGGTTTTAAACTCGCGGCACACGCTTGAATAAAATCGGTCTGACGACACAAGAAGGCAGGAGTCTGCAACACATCAACGACACTAGCAACCTCCGCCACTTGCGACGCATCATGCACGTCCGTTAGAACGGGTACATTAAAATGCGCTTTAACGTCGGCTAAGATTTGTAAACCCTGCTCCATACCTGGACCACGATATGACTTACCCGAGCTACGATTGGCTTTATCAAAAGAGCTCTTGTAAATAAAAGGAATACCTAAAGCCTGAGTAATTTCCACTAATTGCCCGCAGGTATCAAATGCCATATCACGTGACTCAATCACGCAAGTGCCTGCAATCAAGAAAAAAGGATGCTCAAGACCGACGTTAAAATTTGCAATTTTCATACTTACTTACGCTCAGCTTGGAAAGCCAAAGCCGCCTTTAGATAGCTATCAAAAAGTGGATGACCATGACGTGGAGTCGAGGTAAATTCTGGGTGGAACTGTACGCCCATAAACCAGCGATGGCCTGGAATTTCCATTATTTCGGGCAGGTTCTCACTCGGTGTACGTGCACTAATTACAAGACCTGCCTCTTCGAGACGTGGTACATACACATTATTCACTTCCCAGCGATGACGATGGCGTTCATTGACCTCATCACCGTATACAGCATACGCTAATGTGCCTGCTTTAACCGGAACACGTTGTGAACCCTTACGCATCGTACCGCCTAAATCGGAGTCTTCAGTACGTTGCTCAAGCTTACCTTCTTTATCGCGCCACTCAGTAATTAAAGCGACCACCGGATGCGGTGTCGATGGATCTAACTCAGTACTATTCGCACCGCCTAATTGAGCCACATGACGTGCAAACTCAATTGTCGCTAATTGCATACCAAGACAAATACCTAAAAACGGCACATTGTTTTCACGAGCAAACTGAATGGCTTTGATCTTACCTTCGGTACCACGTTTACCAAAACCACCTGGTACCAAAATAGCATCAAGATCATTCAGTACTTGCGTACCTTCAGTTTCTAATTCTTGCGAGTCAATATATTCAATCTTAACGTGAGTTTTATTATGCACACCCGCGTGATTCAAGGCCTCGATTAAGGACTTGTACGATTCAGTTAGGTCAACATATTTGCCGACCATACCAATCTTCAACTCATGCTCTGGGTTCTCTAGAGCATCGACAATATTATCCCAAGCGCTTAAATCCGCAGGCGCAGGGTTAATCGCCAAGGCGTCACATACCAATTGGTCAAGCCCTTGGTCATGCAACATACGGGGAATCTTATAAATCGTATCCTCGTCCCAAACTGAAATCACAGCATCCAATGGCACGTTCGAGAATAGAGAAATCTTCGCTTTTTCATCCTCTGGAATCTGACGATCTGCACGACAAAGTAACGCATTAGGATAGATACCAATTTCACGCAACTTCTGTACAGAGTGCTGTGTTGGCTTAGTTTTCAACTCGCCCGCTGAAGCAATATAAGGCACTAAAGTTAAGTGCACAAAAGCTGCCCCATTGCGTCCTAAACGCAAGCTCATCTGACGCACTGCCTCAAGGAATGGTAAAGACTCAATATCCCCAACCGTGCCGCCAATTTCAACAATAGCGACATCAGCTTGACCCTCATAGGCCTGATTCGCACCATGAGCGATAAAGTCTTGAATTTCATTCGTGATATGAGGAATCACTTGGACTGTCTTACCAAGATAGTCACCACGTCGCTCTTTACGTAAAACAGATTCATAAATCTGACCTGTCGTAAAGTTATTCGACTTACGCATACGTGCAGAGATAAAGCGCTCATAATGACCTAGATCTAAGTCAGTTTCGGCTCCATCTTCAGTAACAAACACTTCACCATGCTGCAATGGACTCATCGTGCCTGGGTCAACGTTAATATACGGATCCAGTTTAAGCATAGTGACACGAAGACCGCGTGATTCAAGAATAGCGGCTAAAGACGCGGCAGCGATACCCTTGCCAAGGGAAGAGACAACACCGCCGGTAACGAATACATATTTTGTCATCGTAGTAAAGCCCGTAAGGGCTGAGCAGGAAATGGTAATTATACCAATTTCACTGCATATTTTGTGATAAATACACGTGAAAACTTCGCATTCCTTAATTCACCAAGCTTGTGGCTAAAAAGACACCATTTGCTCCCAATTTCCTCCTCCAGTAGCTCACTATTCTGGTAAGCCAATACCCACTTTACTTCGGCTTTATTTTGCGGTAAAAATCCTAAAAAATCCTATTTCCTCTCTCCTTAAAAGGCGCGCCTAGGCTATAATATAAATAGAAAAAAAGCTGATATTGAATCCATTCTCACAATTCGTAATGGCTGAAATTGGTTTTTTATTACTGCTATTTAATGAAACTGAACCTCAAGGAGAACCCATGTTTCCAGAATACCGCGATCTAATTTCTCGTTTAAAAAATGAAGACGCTCGCTTTTCTCGCTTATTCGAAGAGCACAATGAACTAGATCACAAAATCATTCGTTTAGAGCAAAGCCCTGTAACAAGTGGTCTTGATGAAATCGAAGAATTGAAAAAGCAAAAACTTCACCTTAAAGATCAACTTTATGTGATTTTACGTAAGGCAGACGCTGAACAAGCTGAATAGAATTGTTCCCCCAAACAATTTAGCTGCAGCCCCCAATCTGGTTATCTCGTGTCGCTCTTGTTATCGCATTGTTAAGCGCTCTACAATAAGTCAACACCTCATATAAACCACTTGGGGGTTTTCTTCGTCTAGCTGATTTATGTTGTTGATTTTATTTGCTGCCGCTTTCGGTGCAGCAACCTTATTACCCTTACAGTCTGAAGCAGTCTTACTGGGCATGAGCTTACAAGCTCATTATCCGACCTATATATTAGTCGCGGTCGCTAGTGTCGGCAATATATTAGGCTCTTGCCTTAATTGGTATTTAGGGCAATACTTAGTACGTTATAAAGATCGTTCTTGGTTTCCAGTCAAGCCAGCACAATTAGCCAAAGCTCAGGAGCGTTACGCACGCTACGGCTCACCTGCTCTCTTATTAAGCTGGATGCCAATTATCGGTGACCCCATTACGCTGATTGCCGGCGTACTGAAAGAACCCTTTTGGCGCTTCTTGTTATTGGTGAGCATTGCAAAGACTGGGCGTTACTTATTTATTATCGCGCTTGCACAACACTGGATTTAAGGTTTATGGATTCGCTTCAAAGTATTCGAGTTTTTTGCCAAGTGGTTCGTTTAGGGAGCTTTACTGCTGCCGCTGAATCCCTGAATATGTCTACAGCCATGGCGAGTAAACATATTGGTCGCTTAGAGCAACGCTTGCAAGTCAAGTTACTGAATCGCACTAGCCGTAAGCTGAGCCTAACTGAGGCCGGTTCACACTACTATCAACAATGTGTCGAAGCCTTAAATACACTGGATAATGCCGAGTTAGAGATTCAGCAGGGTTCACTTACGCCTCGAGGTACGCTAAAAATTACTGTACCCCTAATTTGCGGTACTCCATATTTTGTGAGACTGCTTGCCAAGTTCCAGCAACTTTACCCTGAAATCCATCTCTCCGTTTACTTTGAAAACAAGCACAGTAACTTAGTTGCTGAAGGCTTTGATTTGGCTATTCGTGCAGCGCGCACACTTGAGCCCAACTTAATTGCCAAACCTTTAACGCGTGTCAAATTTCGTTATGTGGCCAGCCCTTCCTACCTCCTACGTAATGGTATGCCAAAAGACCTCGACGACTTGCACACACACTATGGTATCACGGCTAACTATACCGATACCGAAACACCATTTCGCGTAATCGCCGATAGTAATGACACCTTAATGACCCGTGAAATGGCCATTGCTGGCATGGGCATCGCTATCTTACCTGACTGGTTAACTCAAGACTATCTAAGCAGCGGAGAGTTAGTCGATGTGCTACCCAACTCCCCTCCAGACTTGAATCCTACTATTTATATTGTTTATACCAGTCGCAAGTACTTAACCGCTAAGGTTCGCACCTTTATTGATTTTATGGTGGAAAATACACAGTCCAAAAAACCACTCTAAAGAAAATCTATAAACGAATTATGGTAACCGAGCTGCGGTAAATTCCGTATAATAAAAAGACTGATAATTTTTGAATAGCAATAAGGAAAACCACCATGCCGAATATTCTGATACTGGGCGCCAATGGTAATTTAGCTCGTGTCTGCACGGCCTATTTTTTAGAACATAGTCAAGCCAAACTCTCACTTTATTTACGCAATGCAGAACGCCTAGAGAATCCTAATACAGAACGCTGCCAAGTGATTGAAGGTGATGTCCTCGACCAAGCACAACTTACACAAGCCATGCAAGGTCAGGATATTGTTATTGCGAGCCTGAGTGGCAACCTCAAGGAACAAGCGAAAAGCATTATTCAAGCGATGCAAGACACTGGCCTTAAGCGCCTTGTCTTTATAAGCTCAATGGGCATTTACGATGAGGTTATCGGTGCAAACTATGGTCCTATTCTTGATCCGTACCGTGAGTCAGCGGCTGAAATTGAAGCCTCCGACTTGGATTACACCATCATTCGACCAGCCTGGTTTACTAATGAAGATGAAGTAAAGTATCAGATTACACGTCGCAACGACGCCTTTAAGGGTGTGAACGTCTCTATGAAGAGCTTGGCTGACCTGATTCTAGATTTAGCCCTCAAGCCACACAAAGAAGTCCGTGAAAGCTTAGGTGTCAGTAAACCACTATAAGGAGCCCTAGATGACCACCCCAAGCAAAGGCTATGCCGCACACCAAGCCAAAGGACGACTCTCTTTATTTAATTTTGAGCGCCGTGATTTGCGTGATGATGATGTCGAGTTTGATATTCACTACTGTGGAGTCTGTCACTCTGACCTACACCACGTGTATGGTGATTGGCGCACGCACTACCCTGTCGTACCTGGTCATGAATTAGTGGGGCGAGTAAGCCGTGTTGGTAGCAAGGTCACACGCTTTAAAGTTGGCGATGCTGTGGCCGTCGGTTGCTTAGTCGACTCCTGCCAACAATGTATTCACTGCCTTAACAAACTTGAGCAATATTGCGTCGAGGGGGCCACAGGTACCTATAATGATCTTGATCGACAAGATAAAACGCGCACCTACGGTGGCTATAGCGAACGTATGGTCGCTGCAGAAAAATTCGTCTTACACTTACCTGAGAATCTCGATATGGCTGCCGCTGCACCACTCTTATGTGCCGGTATTACCACCTACTCCCCATTACGTCACTGGAATGTAGGACCAGGCACTAAGGTAGGTGTAATCGGCCTAGGCGGTTTAGGTCATATGGCCTTGAAACTGGCTCATGCAATGGGCGCAGAAGTGACTCTTTTTAGTCGCTCACCTGGCAAAGAAGAAGATGCACGTCGTCTCGGCGCACACCATGTGGTCATTTCTTCAGACGAGCAACAGATGAAACAAGTTGCCTCAAGCTTAGACCTCATTATCGACACCGTTCCCTATCAACATGAGCTTAAGTCTTACCTTGCTAGTTTAACAGTGAATGGCACGCTAGTCTTAGTCGGTTTAATTGATAAATTAGAACCCACCATTAGCACCGCCTCCTTAGTATTGGGACGCCGCAGTATTGCTGGCTCTCTGATTGGTGGCATCGCCGAAACGCAAGAGATGTTGGATTTCTGCGGACAACATAACATTACCTCCGATATTGAATTGATCCGTATTCAAGAGATTAATGAAGCCTACGAGCGTATGCTGAAGAGCGATGTTAAATATCGTTTTGTGATTGATATGGCTTCTTTAAAAGACGAAAACTAAGTATATAAAAAAGACGCGATTTTAAGTTATAACGTTCATCTTTTATAACGTTTACTTAGATTACAAGCTATCTTCAGTCATAGCGCCCTTTCCATAAGTCCCTTCGCTTTCTCCACATACGCCTACACTTCCTTACGCCTTGAGCCCGCTTCTGTCGAGGCTCAGGGAGGCTACTCCTTGCCAAATATTAGACACCTCTTTTGGTCCACCTCTTTCTAGGGTTAAGGATACGATTCCTCGCTGAATACCAGGCGCATCTCACCCCCCTTCTGCTAAGCTCAAGGATGCTATTGCCCCTAAAATTAGTGCAAAAAATTATTATCAAGGTATTGACCAAAAGATTAGATTGTACTAATATTAGATTTATCTAAATTATCAAATACTAATATAAATGCAAGACGTATTACTCTCTGAAGCTTTAGCTGAAGGTGCTAAACAAGCCACTAGCTTTTTAAGAACCTTGGCACATGAGTCGCGCTTACTCGTATTATGCTTACTCATTGAACGCGGTGAAATGACCGTTAGTCAGTTACTCGAGGAAGTCGATCTAAGTCAGTCTGCCCTATCACAACATCTCGCTAAGATGCGTGATGAAGGACTTGTTGATAAGCGTCGCGATGCTCAAAACATGTACTACTTTATCGCTGATCCGAATGTAGCCAAGATCTTAAGCAGTTTAAAAGAGATGTTTTGTCCCTGAGATATTCGCTCAAGAGCGATTTATTAATTCAGACCTAAACAGATTCACTTAACTTCTTGCCAACTTTATTTAATTTATTGTAAATATGAAAAAAATTTCTCCTAAAGACGCCCAGCAATTAATCCAACAAGGTGCTGTGATTGTTGATATTCGCAGTGCTAGTGATTTCGCACGTAAACACATTCCAGGCGCGCAATCGGTACCGATGGATCAGATGCGCGAAGGCGCAGTTGAGCAAGATAAAATTGTTATCTTTACCTGTGCCTCAGGTATGCGCACCCAAACCAATCAGCAGTCATTAAGCAGTGCTAGCCAAATATGTTCAGATGCTTATATACTCGAAGGGGGTATCACTGCTTGGGAGAAAGCTGGTCTTGAGCTTAAACAAGATGCCTCTCAACCTATTGAAATTATGCGTCAAGTACAAATCGCAGCCGGTACTTTAATTTTAATCGGTGTGCTTTTAGGGTTTTATGTATCGCCAAGCTTCTTTTGGCTAAGTGGCTTTGTCGGTGCAGGTTTGCTCTTTGCTGGCGTCAGCGGCACATGCGCGATGGCGAGAATGCTAGCTGTTATGCCATGGAATAATCGTCCAACATCTTCTTAACTTCAATAAGGAATATCGTATGTTTTCTTCTAACGTAGGTTCAATTGACCGTCTTCTTCGCATCTTTGTTGGTGCTTTACTTATCGGCTTAACCTTAGCAGGCAATATTGGCGCTTGGGGTTGGATTGGTGTTATCCCATTAGTGACAGGTCTAATTGGTTCATGCCCGCTCTACAAAATCTTTGGTATTTCTAGCTGCAAACTGAAAAAATAAACTACAAAAGTAATACCTAATTTAGTCATTACGGTAATACTTGCGTAAGCGAATACCTAATCCCCATCAATGAATACTTAAGCTAAGTACAAATTATGGGGATTTTTCATGGATGCCCATTTTGTCGTTAGGCTATGCCTGCCTTAGCATCTAATCAAGGGTATAATAGCGAGACATCGATACATTAATCACGCTATTACAAGTTTAAGGATAATCAATGAATCACCCACAATCAGCCATTTTACCTGATGAGTGTAAATCAGGTGTGTTTATCGAAGCCGATATTATTGCGGGGAAAGCAGCTTTACTCCAAGGGGCTTGTACGACAAGTCTTAAAGCAGTTGAGTCCATGCAGAAGCAGTTTCCTGACGCCTCGCTTGGCCTTACCATCGCCTTTGGTGCTACGCTATGGCAGAGCTTTAATCGCCCGCTCGAAGGAAAAGAACTTAAACCATTCCGCCCATTAGGTAATGGTCTAGCACCTGCCACACAACGTGATTTAATGATTCATATTCAATCTATGCGTCAAGATGTCAGTATGGGCTTAGCGAAGCAAGTCCTTGAGGCTTTTGACGGATTACTAAAAAACATCAGCGAAACTCATGGTTACCGCATGATTGAAAACCGTGGTCATGACGGTTTTGTCGATGGCACAGAAAATCCGAAAGATGATGAACGTTATCCAGTCGCTATCTTAGCTGATGGCTTGGATGACGCAGGTGGTAGTTATGTACTTTTACAGAAATACCGTCACGACCTGAAGAAGTGGGCAAAGAGTAGCCTAGAACAGCAAGAGACATGCATTGGTAGAACCAGAGATAGTGACGAGGAACTCGAGGATCGTGCTGAGGACTCTCACTTAAATCGTACCGACTTAGAAGAAGATGGAGTCACCTTAAAGATCTTACGTCGTAGCCTACCGTATGGTCAGTTAAGCGGTGAGCATGGTTTAATGTTTATCGCGTATTGCAGTCGCCTGCATAATATCGAAGCCCAGCTATTAAGCATGTTCGGCGAGACTGATGGTAAGATTGATTTAATCTTAAGCCATCTAACTGAGGCAGTCACAGGTGCATACTACTATGCCCCGAGCGTTGAACGATTACAGAATCTTAGCGCGGCTTAATCTAACAAAAGCTTAGCCTAACAATTATTAAGCCCTTAGTAAATCGTTCACTAGAAACTTTACTAAGGGCTTAATTTTTTTGTCTAGCTATTCAATTAGCCATACTATTCATTACATTAGGCCTTTTCATAAGACCTTTCACAAGATCTATAGCAAGGACTTAACTACAGCTAATCAGTGATTTACTCAGATTAGTTCTGATGCAAAACCTGATAGACAGCAGCATTAAACTGCTCTTTCGCCTCGATATTGCTGATATGTGAAGCTGGAACACTGACTAATTTAGCACCAGCTACTTGCTCAGCAATCCACTGGGCATCGGCTACGGTAGTGACTGGGTCAAACTCACCACCTACTGATATTAGGGCAACCTTAGCACTAGCCAAGTCTGCACGTAAATCAGCAGTTGCTAAGACTTCACAGCACTTAGCATAGCCCTCAGCTGAAGTTTCACGCAAAGTTTCAATCAAAGGATTCACTTGCTCTGGATTCTGCTCACAGAACTCAGGGGTAAACCAACGTGACGCAGCACTATCAGCAACCGGTCCCATACCTTGACTACGCACCAGTTCTGCACGCTCTAGCCATGCTTGTTCATTACCAATCTTAGCGGCAGTATTGCACACCATGATGTGATGAAAACGCTCGGCTTGATGAATCGCCAACCACTGGCCTGTTAAACCACCCATAGAGATACCACAAAATACCGCTTTCTCAATACCGAATGCATCTAAAACAGCGATAACATCGTTACCAAGATCTGCTAATGTCCAAGGACCACCCTCGGCAGTTGATTGACCATGACCACGTGTGTCATACGCAATCACGCGATATTTTGATGATAAGGCTTCAATTTGCGGCTGCCACATACGGTGATCAGTACCTAAAGAATTACAAAAAATAATCGCCTTAGCACCTTCGTCACCAAAAGACTGGGCATATAAGTGATTACCATCTTGTGTTTTTACCAACATCATCTTTTCCTTACTCTTGTGTTATCTGGTGCTTAAGCACGACCATCGATCAATGGCGCGCCTGTCAGAGATTGCAACTCATCCCAGCTTAAGCCTTCTACCATCTCAATGACTACAAAGCCTTGTGACGTCACATCAATCACAGCTAAGTCAGTATAGATACGGCTGACACAAGCTAAGCCAGTCACTGGATAAGCACAAGTTTCAACTAATTTAGGCTCACCTTTTTTCGTTACATGATCCATTGTCACGAACACTTTTTTTGCACCAACAGCCAAGTCCATCGCACCACCCACGGCTGGGATAGCATCGGGTGCACCGGTATGCCAGTTAGCTAAGTCACCATTCTGTGCTACTTGGAAAGCACCAAGCACACAAATATCTAGGTGACCACCACGCATCATGGCAAATGAATCGGCATGATGAAAATAGGCGCCACCAGTCAATAAAGTCACAAATTCTTTACCGGCATTAATCAAGTCTGGATCACGATTTGCTTCATCAGGTGCTGGACCCATGCCAAGCAAACCATTTTCACTGTGTAGGAAGACTTCTTTGTCCGCATCTAAGTAGTTAGAGATTTTAGTTGGTAAACCAATCCCTAAATTCACGTAAGAGCCTTCTGGAATATCCTGAGCAACACGCTGCGCAATTTGATCACGGTTTAAACGTTGGTAAGTCATGCTTAAGCTCCCTTTTTCAATTCAACAACATGTTTAACAAAGATACCTGGGGTGATGATGTGTTCAGGATCTAACTCACCAAGGGCTACCACTTCTTCCACTTGAGCGATAGTACAAGCAGCAGCAGTCGCCATAATTGGACCAAAGTTACGAGCAGCTTTGTTATACACAAGATTACCCCAACGGTCACCTTTGAACGCTTTGATTAAGGCAAAATCCGCTTGAATCGGATACTCAAGTACATAGTTCTTACCGTTGATGGTACGCGTCTCTTTACCATCAGCCAATAAGGTACCAAAACCCGTTGGCGTGAAAATCGCACCTAAACCTGCACCAGCTGCTTGAATACGTGCAGCCAAGTTGCCTTGTGGTACAAGCTCTAACTCAACCTTACCTGCACGGTAAAGCTCATCAAACACATACGAGTCGGCTTGACGAGGGAATGAACAAATAATCTTTTTCACTTGCCCTGCTTTTAATAAAGCCGCTAAACCGATATCACCATTACCTGCATTATTATTAACGATGGTTAGGTCTTTAGCGCCGTGAACGATTAAGGCATCGATTAACTCCGCAGGTTGACCTGCTGTTCCAAAACCACCAATCAGAATAGTCGCCCCATCATGAATCTTTGCGATCGCCTCCTGCATACTCAAGCTTGATTTATCAATCATGAATTTTCCTTTGTATTTCTTTATCTATAATTACGTTGCATCTTTTAGCGTATATAACGCTTGAACTAGACTGCTGACGAGCTATGGATAGCTTACACTAGTCTATTGAAAATGAGGAGTGACCTTGAACCAAAATCCAAGATCACTCCTCTGCGCGTTGCCGGGTCTTAACGATGCGTTAACTTACTCGCTAATATCATTGTCAACTTAGCGGTCATCGTCATGCATAGAGGACGGGTGGCGGCACAAAGGCATGATCTCAATATCCATGTAAGGGAACAAGGGTAATTGACCTAATAACTCGTGCAGCTTCTCGCAGCTCTCTACATCAAAAATACTGATATTCGAATATTGACCAACGATGCGCCAAATATGACGCCATTGACCACTTTTCTGAAGGGTTTGGAAATACGCTTTCTCATCCGCCTTAATCTGATCAGCCTGTTCTTTCGGCATGCTCAATGGCAAATTTACATCCATACGTACATGAAATAACATAATTAACTCCTTAATTTTTTAAGCGGTACGCAACTTGTAGACTTTCTCTTTATCCACAGCAATACCTAAACCTGGTGCCTTAGGCAACTGCAACATAAAGTCGCGGTATTGCAATGGCTCAGTCATAATTTCATCAGTTAATAGCAGAGGACCAAATAACTCAGTGCCGTAAGCTAAATTCGGGAATGTTGCAAACACTTGGGCTGAAGCCAAGGTACCAACTGAACCCTCAAGCATCGTACCACCGTACAAATCAATCCCTGCTACAGCAGCCATCTGGCCTACTAAAGCAGCGTTACGTAAACCTGCTGCTTGGTTAATTTTAATCGCGAATACGTCCGCATAATGACCAGCAGCTAACTCAAACGCATTATTTGGGCCAAGCACAGCTTCGTCAGCCATAATCGCTACAGCGAAATGATCGGTCAAGCGCTTCATGGCATTGCGGTTCGTTGCCGCAACAGGTTGCTCGATAAGATCGACACCACCATCTTGCAATTGCTGGATACCTTTCATCGCTTGTAACTCAGTCCATGCTTGGTTGACATCAACGCGTACGCTAATATCATCGCCTAAAGCCTTTTTAATGGCTAATACGTGATTAACATCTTCCTGTAGAGGATTAGAACCAATCTTCAACTTAAAGATACGGTGACGACGGTCTGCAATCATCTGCTCTGCTTCGGCAATATCCTTGCTTGTATCACCACTCGCTAGCGTCCAAGCCACTGGTAGTTCACTATGAATCGCACCACCCAGTAATTCACTGATAGGCACACAAAGACGTTGCGCTTGCGCATCAAGAAGCGCTGTCTCAACAGCACTCTTGGCAAAGCGATTACCCTTAATATGTAGCTCTAACAACCACATTGCTTGCGCTACGTTCTTCGGTTGTTCTTGCAATAGCAAAGGTGCAATATACGTATCCATATTGGTCTTAATCGCCGCTGGACTTTCTTCGGCATAATTAAGACCACCAATAGTTGTGGCCTCACCCCAACTTTCGATACCATCATCAAACACCATATGAACGAGTACAAGCGTTTGCGTGCGCATGGTCGTTACTGATAATTTGTGAGGACGAATCGTTGGAATATCCACCAAAAGAGTTTCAATAGACTTAATCATAGCTTTTTAGTATATTTATTTAGTTGTTGTGACAATACATACACGATACACTAGCTACTTACGTATGTCTAAAACTCATTTAGTATCTCTTTAATACCCTAAAGGTATAATCATGGAACTGAGACACCTTCGCTACTTCGTCGCCGTTGCTGAGCAACAGAGCTTTACGCGCGCTGCCGAAAAATTATTTATTGCGCAACCCCCTTTGAGCCGCCAGATACAGCAATTAGAAGAAGAATTAGGCGTGACTTTGTTTGAACGCGGCACACGCCCCTTAAAGATGACCGAAGCAGGCCAGTTCTTCTATGCGCATGCACAACAACTCTTGGCTAAAGCCACTGACTTAAAAGCCATGACCCAGCGCATTGGTCATGTCGAGCATGACTTGTCGATCGGCTTTGTCGCTTCGACCTTATATGGGCTCTTGCCACAGATTATTTATCGCTGGCGTCAAAATAATCCGAACGTCAATATCACGCTGCACGAAATGTCTAGCCTAGAACAAATTGTCGCACTAAAAGAAGGCAAAATTGATGTAGGTTTTGGCCGCTTACGCTCTGAAGATCCATTAGTACGTAGAATTGTATTACGCAATGACAAATTACTTGTTGCTCTTCCTCCGCAGCATCACTTAACTCAAGGCGAAAGCTCGCTCAGCTTAGTCGACCTCCTGGATGAAAAATTAATTATCTTCCCAAAGCAACCCCGCCCTAGTTTCGCTGACCAGGTATTAAGTATATTTGCTGATCATGCCTTAAAACCCCAACATATTATTGAAGTGCGAGAATTACAAGTCGCCTTAGGCTTAGTTGCCGCTGGTGAAGGCATTAGCATTGTACCTAATAGCTTATACGGCATGCTACGCAACGATATTACCTTTAAAGAAATTAAAGATGATAATGCGATCTCACCCATCATCTTAAGTATGCGGCAGATGGACCAATCCGAGCCAATACAGAAATTAATGGAGATTATTTCAGAGCTGTATAGCGAGCATAAGATCGAGAATCAGTTGGATAGCCGAGAAGCTATTTAGTAATCCAAGGATGATTAAGGACGAGTTCTTTGGCTTAAGCTATAACTTTCCCATTCATCATCATCTTCTTCATTCTCTTCGATACTACGAACTGCAAATGGGTAATTAGCGAATAAAGGTGAAAACTCATACTCCTTATCGCTATCATCATCCCACTCAGTCTGAATAAATTCTGTCGTGAAAAAACGAATAAACTCCTCACGAAGTGAACTGGTATGGATTTATTGAACAGTAAAATTAGTAAAAATAGACAGCTAATTGACTGCCGCTACATTCGTTGCAAATTGATTTCTAAACACGATTGGTGCCATATTATTGAGTACTGAACTCGGGCGCTGGTGGTTATAAAATTCAAGGTATCGCTCAATCGTATTAAGCGCTAATTGTTGAGCGTGTTTTTTTGAGTAAACCCACGCCACAATAGAACGATCAAATAAATCTAGTACAAGAGAGAGATACCCCCAGTGCCACTGCCCATTCTCATAGTACGGCACATAGGTCACATCAGTCAGTAGTTTTTCTCTGGGGCGTGAGGCATGGAACTGCCGATTGAGTAGGTTCCCTGGAAGACCTTCTCTTAGGATATTTTTATTCACAAAGCGAGTTTTACGAATCTGTCGAATCTTAGCCTTCACATCATACGTGCGCATCAAGCGCCCAATTTGGCTCTCGCCTAAAGTAATACCGTTGACTTGCTTTAAGCGGCTGACCATTCGGCGACGACCAATGATGTAAAAACACTTTTGTTGGATGCTTTCAATCATGTGTACTTTTTCAAGATCACGTTGCTTAGACTCACTTCTGTGTTGAGCATGGTAATACGTGCTTCTTGCAACACCTAGGATTTGGCAGGCAGCAGAGATTGTAAGGCCTCTTTGAGCTGATCGAGATATCGCTGCAATTCTTTTTTTTTGAGTTCATCTTTGCAATCCGCTAATACTTCCTCAAACATGCTTTCATAGCAAGCTAGGATATCATGCACTTCTTTATGGATCTCTTCTTTAGTCTGCGCCTTAGCCAGATGCTCTGTGAGCATTTTATTGATTTGACTCGTATCCATTGTTTTATCCCCAGGCTCATAGCGCCCTAAGCAATCCCAAAGCCGTATTTTAGCAGGTAAGTTTGCCGAGAGACTATCCGCTAAGTAGCGCTTGATTTTACTGTAGAGATCCGAGGGGCGAATACCAAATAAACGAGCAACATCACTGTAGCCAATAGGGTAATGTGCTATCCAATGCAAAATGGCCTCATGATGCAGGTGTTTTCGTGTCAGCACGGGACGCTCTGAGATCCAATCAAAATCACCACGTGCCATAAAAAAACTCCAATCACGAACCACTCCGTTTGAAATACCGAGTTCTCGAGCAATTGTTCTTTTAGGGTGAAAATGAAAAAGCCTTTCGCAGGCAAGCTGTTTGATAGAGACGGATATCGCCATTGTTTGGACTCCTAAGTGTCCAATAAATCCATACCGTTCCACAAACGCAAACGCAAAAAAGCCACCTGTTACGAGGTGGCTGCTTACATTCT
>CAYFVY010000013.1:0-28656 GCA_964346715.1 uncultured Pelistega sp.
CGGGTTTATATCGTGTTCACGAAGGCCCAACGTTGGATAAGTTAACCACCTTGCGCGAATTCTTACGTAGTATCGGCTTACATCTAGGTGGGGGTGCAGAGCCAAGCGGTAAAGACTATGCGGCCTTACTGGATAGCGCAAGAGCACGCCCTGATTTTCAGATCTTGCAGACTATGGCCTTGCGTTCTATGCAGCAAGCGATTTATACGCCAGATAATTCAGGTCACTTTGGCTTGGCTTATGAGGCGTATACTCACTTTACCTCACCGATTCGTCGTTATCCCGATTTGCTAGTGCACCGTGTTATTAAATCTATTTTAGATAAAAAGACCTATCTGCCTGTGGTTCCTGGTGTCGATAAGGTCAAAGGTGATACAGCGAAAGATCATGAACATGCGGTCTGGGATAGGCTCGGTCTAATGCTTTCTGCTGATGAGCGTCGTGCTGATGATGCCTCACGTGATGTGGAAGCTTGGTTGAAGTGCTGGTATGTACGTGAACATGTGGGTGAAATCTTCAGCGGTAAAGTCAGTGGCGTGACAACGTTTGGCTTATTCGTTACCTTAGATACCCTATATGTTGAAGGCCTAGTGCATATCTCGGAGCTGGGCTCGGATTATTTCCAATATAATGAAGGTCTTCATGAATTACGTGGAGAGCGTACAGGTAAGCGCTATCGCTTAACCGATCCGGTGCAAGTACAGGTAACGCGTGTCGATCTTGAAGCGCGCCGCATTGAGTTTGCTTTAGTAAAAGGCATAACATATGCATCGGTACAGCGTGAACTACGTCAGGCTGGTGAAGAGCCAACACGACATATTAAACGTGTGGCTAAACCTAAACCAGAAGCCTTGCGCGGCCAAACGGCACAACAGCGTCGTGCTCAAGCGATGAAAGAGGCCAAGCAAGCACGCAATAAAGCGGCTAAGAGTTCAAGTTCAGCTAAAGCTAAACGTGGTAAGCGACGTTAAATTAAGCGATTTTCATGGCTTCATGTTAAAGATCGCAGAACATGCTTAGCGACAAGATTATTGTGGCTAAGCATAAATACATACAGATAAACAAAAAGCATCCTTATGATGCATAGATAGGTAAAGATAAAGTGGCAAGTCATCAAATTTTGACAGGTTTTCATGCAGTAACTGCGCGTTTGCGCCATGACCCTGATTCGATTAAAGAAATTTATATCGAAACTTCTCGTAAAGATAGGCGTATGCAGACCTTGGTTGAGCAAGCTGAGCGTCAACAAGTGAAACTGTATGCGGTGAGTATGGATCGTCTAGATGGTCTGGCTAAGGGTGTGCGCCACCAAGGTGTGGTTGCCTTAGCCGCACAGCGTCAATTAGCAGTGAATATTCATGATGTGCTAGATGTGACCGAAGGGCCGGCCTTACTCTTAATTTTAGACTCAGTAACGGATCCGCACAATTTAGGAGCTTGTCTACGTACGGCCGATGCGGCTGGTGTACATGCCGTGATTGCACCTAAAGACAAGGCCGTCGGTTTGAATGCAACGGTACAACGTGTTGCTTGCGGAGCTGCTGATACGGTGCCGTATTTAATGGTGACTAACTTAGCACGCACCATGCGTGAGTTGAAAGAGCGCGATGTCTGGTTAGTGGGCACCACGGATCAGGCCGATCATGATATGTATGCGGTTGATGCGACACGCTCTATGGCCTGGGTTATGGGCGCTGAGGGTGATGGTATGCGCCGCTTGACAACGGAAACGTGTGATGAGCTTGTACGTATCCCTATGGTGGGCTCAGTTGAAAGCTTGAATGTTAGCGTGGCGAGTGCTGTCTGCTTGTATGAGAGCCGTCGCCAGCGTATGCTCAAAGTCTAAGCTTAAGCACCATAGAGCAAATAAGCTTATAAGCACAAGTAATGAAACCAGGGACTTTTTGCCACTATATTGGCGAAGTCTACTGGTAAACCGAGGTCTTAGCGTTACAATAAAAATCTAATTTCTCGAATAAATTCAAATCATAATTAATTTAATCATAAATAAATAATATCATGCGCAAAGAACTTGGTATCACGACTAAAATTTTACATGCTGACCGTTATACAGGCACAGAAGCGAATGCGGTGCATAAGCCTATTCATATTTCTAATCAATATGCGTTTGAGCGTGTTGAGGGTTTAATCGGCGTCTTCCAGAATCAACCTGGTTTTTCTTACTCACGTCAAGGCACGCCAACGTCTGCCGCACTTGAAAATAAAATCACTATATTGGAAGAAGGTGTAAGCACCATCGGTTTTGCCAGTGGCATGGCGGCATTAGCTGCTGTCTTTACGACTTTACTGAAGTCAGGCGACCATCTTATTTCAAGTCGTTTTGTTTTTGGCAATACTAAGAGTTTATTTGCGACGCTCGAAGGCTTGGGTATTGAAATTACCTTAGTTGATACGACTGATATTAAGAATGTTGAAGCCGCGCTGCAAGATAATACGCGTATGCTTTTTACCGAGACGATTGCGAATCCAGTCACCCAAGTCAGTGACTTAAAGGGCATGGGCGATTTTTGTGTGAAGCATAATCTCGTGTATTTTGTTGATAACACAATGGTCACTCCCTATCTCTTGAAAGGTAAAGACATCAAAGCTTCCTTAGTTATGCATTCTCTATCCAAAGGGATCGGCGGCCATGCCAGTGGACTTGGTGGCTCTATCACCAACACGGGTTTGTACGACTGGACTGATTATCCGAATATTGTTGAAGGTTATAAAACAGGACCTAGCCATAGTTGGGGCATATTGCAAGTTAAGAAAAAGGGCCTACGTGATATGGGGGCGACACTCGCTGCAGATTCAGCGAGTCGCATTTCATTAGGTGTTGAAACCTTGAGCTTACGTATGGAGAAGGCATTTAGCAATGCCTTAAAACTTGCGCAGTATATGGAAAGTAGTCCGATCTTCTCAGCGGTTAAATACCCTGGTTTAACAGCACATCCTCAGCATGAGCGCGCTAAAGAATTATTTGCGGATAAGGGCTATGGCGCTTTATTGGCGGTTGAGCTAAATCCAGCTGTTGATTTGTTTAGCTTCTTAAATCACCTTAAGGTTGTGATTTTGGCAACCCACCTAGGTGATAATCGCACCTTGTGCTTACCCGTAGCGCCGACAATTTATTATGAGATGACGCCTGAGCTACGCGCAGAGATGGGGATATCCGATAGTCTATTACGCGTGTCTGTTGGTATTGAGGACATTGAGGATATCATTGCTGACTTTGAACAAGCTTACGAGAAGTCCTTAAACAAGGTTTAAACAAGTTCTAGTTTTCCCCTAGACAGCACCCTAATTTTTAGTCTATAGAATTCTTGATGTGGCGTGAATAGGCGCTCTGCAGGGATTTAGTGATTTCTATTGTCTTTAAAAACCTACAATAGCAAGGAAAAAACTCGGGAAAACCTTTAATCCTCGTCAAGAAAGGCTAAGTTTCAGGCTTTTTTTCTTGACAGTGAGCAGTATTAAAGCGAATATATTCATAGTGTGGTTTCTTAGATGAATATGTACATAGGGGTAAACTAAATGAATAAAACCGAATTAATCGAACAAATCGCTGCACAAGCTGATATCTCTAAAGCTGCTGCTGGTCGCGCCCTTGATGGTGCTATTGAAGCAGTTAAGGCTTCCTTGAAAAAGGGTCAACCAGTTACTTTAGTTGGTTTTGGTACTTTCTACGTTTCTGAGCGTGCTGCTCGTACAGGTCGTAACCCACGTACAGGCGAAGAAATCAAAATTAAGAAAGCTAAAGTACCTAAGTTCCGTCCAGGTAAAGCACTTAAAGACACAGTAGCTAAGGCAAAATAATTATAAAGATCTTGAATTAATTTAACTACGAATTAATTTATCAAGGATGCGGAGTTACATTGTTCCACACTTCAATGTAAGCCTAAGAAAAACCAGTGATTAGCTCACTGGTTTTTTTATGTAAAAAAATTATTCAAACAGTTGTTTAAGTGATAAACTTTACAGTTTATATCTCTGTAATTTATAAGATTTGTTGAGGCGTTCCTGTGCAACTATGTTGAGGCGTGAGAAGGGAAGTAACTTGCCAAGCTCAGCGAGAAGAGATAATCGTATAAATATCATAAAAGGTAAGAAAGTGAAGTTTATCAAATGGCTGTTTTTTATTTCGCTCATTGCGGGTTTAGGATTTGCCGCCTATTGGTTTAATCGAGTGGAGCCATTGCCTGCGGGCTTTGTAAGTGCAAATGGTCGTTTAGAGTTAAACCGTATTGATGTGGCCTCTTTATATCCAGGACGCGTCCAAGAGATACGAGTGCGAGACGGTGAATCTGTTCATAAGGATCAGGTCTTAGTGGTACTGTCTTCAGAACAAAGCAGTAGTCAGCTAGCCGCAGCACAAGCAGCAAAACTACGTGCTGAAGAGGCGGTTAGCCGCGCTGAAGCTGAAATTTCCGCTCGAGAGCAGCAGTTAAAGCTCGCCCAGATGGAGTTGAATAATGCGGTGGCTCTACGACGTGATAACTTAGTTTCACAAGCTGAAGTGAATCGTCGCCAAGCGGCTCGTGATGCCGAGCGTGCAGCAGTCGCTGCGACCAAGGCTGGCCAGGCTGAGGCGCAAGCAGCGGTGAGTCAAGCGCAGGCACAAGTCGACGCCGCGAGTTCGGCGAATAATGACTTATTAATTACCGCTCCTATTGATGCGCGTGTGGAAGATCGTATTGCCGAAGTCGCTAATGTGGTAGCCAGGGGGAGTAAGGTCATCAGCCTAGTCGATCCACTGGATATTACGATGAATGTGTTCTTGCCGACTAACAGTATGGCGGCGATTGAGCTTGGCGCTGAAGCACGTATTATCTTGGATGGCATTGATGCGGTATGGCCAGCGCATGTGGAATTTATTTCAGCTCAAGCTCAATTTACCCCTAAACATGTTGAAACTGCAAATGAGCGTGACAAACTTATGTACAAGGTGAAATTACGTCTGCCGCTTGAAGCGGCTCAAGCGCATCCTAAATTGCTCAAAGGCGGTTTAACTGGCATGGCCTATGTTCGACTCGATGCTACGGCTGATTGGCCTGTGCAATGGCAGATTAAGTTGCCAAATCAGTAAGTTAGATGACTATGCAAGATACAGCGGTACTTGTTCAGGATGTTTCGCACACCTACGGTAAGGTTCAGGCCTTAAAAAATGTCAGCTTGGCTTTACCACGTCATGCAACGATTGGTTTAATCGGACCTGATGGTGTAGGTAAGTCGACCTTACTCTCATTAATTGCTGGAATTAAAATTCTGCAAGCGGGTGAGGTGAGTGTCTT
Organism: uncultured Pelistega sp.; assembly: GCA_964346715.1. Lineage (GTDB taxonomy): Bacteria > Pseudomonadota > Gammaproteobacteria > Burkholderiales > Burkholderiaceae_B > Taylorella. Next base: position 5,295 of record CAYFVY010000013.1, read on the forward strand.
TGGTCGAGATATGCGTGATGCACAAGTGCGCACTGAATTAGCCTCACGCATTGCTTTTATGCCCCAAGGCTTAGGGCATAATCTGTATCCCACCTTAAGTATTTACGAAAACATTGAGTTTCATGCGCGGCTTTTTGGCTTGAAAAAGGCCGAACGTCTAGAGCGAATACGCCGTCTCTTAGATGCGACTAGCCTAACACCTTTTGCCAATCGGGCTGCTGGTAAATTATCAGGTGGCATGAAACAGAAACTCAGTCTCTGCTGCGCCTTAGTGCATAGTCCCGATTTACTCATTTTAGACGAGCCGACCACAGGGGTAGATCCGCTGTCACGGCGTCAGTTCTGGGCTTTAGTTGAAGATCTGCGTGCCGAAAACTTGGATATGACCGTAGTGGTAGCTACGGCCTATATTGATGAGGCGGAGCGATTTGAATTTCTCTTGGCCATGGATGATGGGCATTTATTAGTAGCTAAGCCCACTCAAGAAGTGATTCAAGAAACAGCTAGTGAGACATTGGAGGAGGCTTATGTCAAACTCTTGCCCGAAGAGAAACAGAGTGCTGAAGCGGGCTTAGAAAAAACTCCTTTTGTTTCTGACCCTAATGAGCCTTACGCTATGGAAGCGGAAGGTTTGACCAAGCGTTTTGGTGATTTTACGGCCGTTGATAATGTGAGTTTTAAAATCCATCGTGGTGAGATTTTTGGATTTTTAGGCTCGAATGGCTGCGGTAAGTCAACCACCATGAAGATGTTGACGGGTTTATTAGAGGCCACCGAAGGCAGTGCGAAACTACTTGGCCAAGATATCGACGCGAATGATATTGATACGCGCATGCGCGTGGGCTATATGTCGCAGGCTTTCTCCCTGTATGAAGAGCTAAGTGTTCGTGAGAATCTGCTGCTCCATGCTCGACTGTATAAGTTAAAAGGTGCCGCCATAGATCGTGCGGTTGAGCAATCCCTTAAAGACTACGACTTAGTTGATGAAGCGGAAAGTAAGCCTGCTGAATTATCTTTAGGGATACGGCAGCGCTTGCAGCTAGCGGCTGCTTGTCTGCATCACCCTGAAGTACTAATTCTTGATGAGCCAACCTCAGGGGTTGACCCTGTTGCTCGTGATATGTTTTGGCGCCGCCTGCTGAAATTATCGCGTGAAGATAAAATTACTATTTTCGTCTCCACGCACTTTATGAATGAGGCGCAGCGTTGCGATCGAATTTCATTTATGCACCAAGGCCGAGTCTTAGGGGTGGGTACGCCAGAAGAATTACAAGAGCGTATGCAGAGTCCGAGTTTAGAGGAAGCTTTTATCGCGTACTTGGAAGAGGCGGAAGCCGATGAGGCGACGAAGGCAGTACAAGCGAGTACGGAAAAAGGCAGTGCGGCATTTGGTAGTGTCAAGACACAGGCTGTGGGTGAGAGTAATCATAAGCCACCTAGCGGCTTGCTCTATGCCTTAATTATGATTTGGACTTTTGCTATTCGGGAGGGTAAAGAACTCTTACGTGATCGCATCCGCTTATTTTTCGCTATTTTTGGCCCTATATTCCTCATGACTTCCGCGTCCTTAGGGGTCTCATTTGATGTCAAGGATATTCGTTTTGCCGTGCTTGACCGTGATAAGACGATTGAAAGCCGAAGTTTACAGGAATATTTTTCAGGCTCACGCTATTTTAAGTTTGTCCAGGATATTCATGAGACAGGGCAAATCGATGAAATTCTGCGCAGTTCCACAGCGCGGGTGGTGATCGATATTCCTCCTGATTTTGGTCTTAAAGTAGCTCGCGGAGAACGGCCCGATGTGAACTTTATTATTGATGGAACGGTGCCTTTTTTATCCGCGAATATTGATGGTTATGTTCAAGGCGTGGTGATGCAATATAGTCAGGAGAAAATCGCACAGACAGGTTTTCCAGTCGATCTGACGCCACCTGTAACGACAGTTTCGCGTTACGTCTATAACCAAGACTTTAAGAGTATTTATGCCATTACGCCCGGCATGATTATGTTGGCGCTGATGATGATTCCAGCTATGATGACGGCGCTCGGAGTGGTGCGAGAGCGAGAGATTGGCTCAATTACGAATCTATATACCTCACCGGCAACCGTCACGCAGTTCTTGGTCGGTAAGCAACTGCCGTATATTGCCTTGGCGATGCTGAGTTATCTGGCGATGGTTTGGATTGCGATAGTTTTATTAGCCGTGCCGCTGAAAGGGTCGTTTTTAGCGATGAGTTTTGGGGCTTTAGGACTGGTTGCTTGTTCGACCGCTTTTGGTCTTTTAGTGTCTTGTTTTGTACGCTCACAAGTGGCGGCAATTTTTGCCACGGCTATTCTGACCATGATTCCGTCCTTGAACTATTCAGGGCTTTTATTTCCTATTTCATCCTTAATGGGATTTGATGCGATTATTGCTTGGGCTTTTCCGAGTTCTTGGTATCAGTTAATTAGTATTGGTGCCTTTACTAAGGGCCTAGGCTGGGCTGACTTTGCGCAATATTATGCAGTGCTCTTTTTTATCTGTTTTGTGATTGTCTTTGTTGCACGCTTCTTTTTGAATAAGCAGGAGGTGTGATATGTACAATTGGTTGAAAAATGTCTGGTTCCTCAGTATTAAAGAGTTTAAAAGCGTAATCACCGATGTGCCGCTGATGGGCTTGGTGGTCGCTGTTTTTACTGTAGCGGTGTATTCGGTTTCAACTGGCATGACCACAGAGGTGAAGAATGCTGCTGTCGGTGTAATCGATCATGATCGCTCAGCGTTGTCGTATCAGATTCGTGATGCTATCTTGCCACCGTATTTTAAGCCCCCTGTAGTGATCGATGATCAACAACGTGATGACTTAATGGATAAGGGGGAGTATGTATTTATTATTGATATTCCCGCTAGTTTTGCCCAAGATGTTTTAGCTGGCAAGAAGCCGCAGGTGCATATCTGGGCGGATGCGACTGCGGCCACTTTAGCCGGTGTCGGTTCAGCGTATCTTGAACAGATTATCCAAGAGCAAGTGGGGGAGTTTCTCAGCGTTAGTAATCAAAGGGACTGGATGCCGATTCAGCCGGTGATTAGTATTATGTACAATCCGAATGGTACGAACGTGTGGTTTATCGGCGTTATGCAAGTGGTATCGAACGTCACTCTCTTAACGATGATCTTGGTAGGGGCCGCGATTATCCGCGAGCGTGAGCATGGGACGATGGAGCACCTCTTGGTTATGCCAGTGGGGGCCAGTGAAATTGCTATTGCGAAGATTATTACCAATAGTGCGATGATTATGTCAGCGGCCTTATTGTCTTTGGCGGGGGTGGTCCATCTTGCACTTGGTGTGCCAATTATTGGCTCCGTTAGCTTATTTGCCTTAGGGCTAGCGATATATCTGTTTACGGTATCTTCTCTGGGTGTATGGTTAGCGACATTAGCACCGACCATGCCACAGTTCGGTTTATTATGTATTCCGATTTATATTGTTACTCGTTTATTATCGGGGGGAGAGACGCCGATGGAGAGTATGTCACAAACAGTGCAAGATATTACCTTCTTCTCACCGGTTACTCAGTTTGTGATGTTTGCTCAGAGTGTTTTATTTCGTAATGCAGATTTAAGCATTGTCTGGCCACAATTGGCTATCTTAAGCGTGGCGGGAGTAGTTTTCTTGGTTCTGGCACTGAGCCGCTTTCGTCAGATGTTGGCGAAACAGGGCTAGAATAATATGTCACTGGATAGCTCAAGGTGCCGATACCTAGATGTGTCGGGATAGGGCGGTACTGAATGTGGTGTAGTGTAGCTTGAATATTTTGATTAATTGAGTGGAGTTTTTCTGTGAGTAATTCATTTAAGCGTATGTGGATGGGGGGTAGTGCATTACTGTTAAGTGCTTGTTCTGTGACCCAGGTTGAGGCGCCTTCTCAAGTCCCCATTCCTGCTGAATTTGAGCAAGTCGCAGGGCAAACTCCTGCACAGCAAGCCGTCAGTGAACAGAATCTTAAGCAATGGTGGCGTACATGGCACGATCCTGTCTTAACTGACTTAATTGAGCGTGGTTTAACAAGGAATCTGGATATTCAAATTGCTCAATCGCGTTTGGCCGAAGCGCAAGCAATGAGTGGATTGGCCCAGGCAAATTTAGCACCGCAAGCTGGTGTATCGGCGGGTGCTGGTTTGCAGGCGATGGGGATTGATAATCCGATTGATTCCGGTGCGCGCCAACGTGCCTCAATGATGGGCTTAAATCTTGGTGATGATACGCTACATGGTCATGGGAATTTAGCGCATTTAGGGTTTAGTGCATCATGGGAGCCTGATATCTTTGGGGCAAAACGTAGTGATGCGGATGCCGCAGCAGCCGCTGCATTAGCCGAGCAAGAGCGTGTCTATGGTGCACAACTCATGTTAAGCAGCTCAATTGCTGATCATTATGTGCAACTACGTAGCTTAGAAACACGGATGCGTATCTATGAAGCGAATATTCGCAGTTTCAAGGAGATGCAGCGTTATACCCAAGGGCGATTTAAAGCCGGACATGTAGGTGCTGATGTGGTGGCACAAGCTTCTGCTGGTTTGAGTGGTTTACAAGCTCAGTTGGCAAGCTTACAAGCGCAGCGAGACAGCCATGAGCGCTCGATTGCTGTGTTATTAGGGGTCGTGCCACAAGGCTTTAAAGTTGCCCGTAGTGCGAATCCTATTTTGCATCGCTTGCCAGCTGCTCCTCAAGGTCAAACGCCTGGTGCGGTATTGGAGCGACGTCCTGATGTGCGAGCCAAAGCCCGTGCGGTACAAGCCCGTGCCGCTCAAGTGGCGAGTGCTAAAGCCGATCTCTTGCCACGATTTGAAATTAACTTCTTAGGCAATTTGGGTCGTATTGAAATGAATGCTTCAAGTCCAGCGATGATTGGGGCAGCAAGTATCTTAAGTGTAGGAGTGAGTTTGCCTGTCTTTACGGCAGGGCGTATCCAACGCAATATTGATGCCAGCGATGCGCGCTTGCAGACAGCTGCTTTAGAGTATGACCAAAGCATTCTACAAGCCTTAGCTGAGGTGGATAGCCTGTATCAGCTTAATTACGGTTTGCGCCAGCAAAATAAGGCCTTAGCGCAAGCTTTAAGTGAGAAGCGTCGTCAAGCTGAAGGCGCTTATAAATTATTCCAATACGGGCAGAAAACCTTAGACGAAGCGATTCGTGCACGCTTGGAAACCTATGATATAGAGGATAAACAAACCCAAGGGCAATTAGCGCAAGCACAAAATCTGCTGAACTTATATAAGGTTTTAGGTGGCGGGTGGTAGTAAGGACTCTGTTTGTTGTAAAAATATTACAGAATATATGAAAATCGGTGCTTTAAGCCATAAAAGCTTGCTGTTAGTCGTAAAGCTAACTATAATTTAATTCTTCAAGCAAGGCGATGGGTGCTTAGCTCAGTTGGTAGAGCGGCGCCCTTACAAGGCGTAGGTCACAGGTTCGACCCCTGTAGCACCCACCATCAAACTGCTAAATCAGTTAAGCGCTTACTTTATGTGTTGAGCGCTTTTTTATTCAAGCTGATCTTATTTTAGTTGATGATTGAGTCTTGTTGGACATTGCAACTCGATGGGTGCTTAGCTCAGTTGGTAGAGCGGCGCCCTTACAAGGCGTAGGTCACAGGTTCGACCCCTGTAGCACCCACCATCGAACAGCTATTAAATCAAGCACTTACATTTATGATGTAGGTGCTTTTTTGTTTTTGTCGACAAAATCTTGTTCGAATAAGCTTCCTCGTGCACTTCATTACTCTTACAGTAATAATCTATCAGGCGCACCAATAAATTATCCCCTAGGCACAGCCCATTTGTAGAAACAAGCTGGATTTGGAGTGCTAGGGGATCACGGAGAAACAGGTAGAATTTGAGCATCTTCATATTCAAGCTTAAGTTTAACGGATAAACAAGCTTGAACGATGAAGATGATGGGTGCTTACGCTTTATCCGCCTGGATTGTTAGCGGTGTAAAGTTTTCAGCTTGCAAGCTAGGCTCTTGTAGCGCATTCTCGGCGCGAATAGGCTCAGCTGGCTGAGCAAGGATTTCGCGTAGATAATTAGGTTGCGCTAATAAGGCATGATGCATAGCACCGTTGTAAAGCTGTAAGTCTTTTAGGCCGAGTTGCTTAATACGCATATCGACATCTTCACTTGAGAGCGTAAGTGGATCAGTGCTATCCGAGGCCATGGCCATTGCCCATTGTGTGCCATACAATGGTACATATTGCATATATGGGCGCACGATAGGGAAGGCGCAGCGTAGGGAAGCCACAATACGCGCTAAAGTCTTAGGACGATGAATCGGGGATTGGATGTGTAAAGAGATTACACCACCTGGATTCAAGGCTTTGCGACAGGTTTCATAAAACTCAGCAGTATATAACTGTACAGCAGGGCCAAATGGATCGGTTAGATCTAATACAATCTGGTCAAAGCGTTCAGTACATTCTTCAAGATAGAGCTTGCCGTCACCAAGTTTAATCTCAACACGAGGGTCGTCGAAAGCACCATTACTGATAGTTGGTAACCATTCGCGAGACATATCAATGACTTCGCTGTCTAGCTCGGCTAAAACAACGCGTTGCATGCTTGGGTACTTAAGAAGTTCTTCAATTGAACCACCATCACCACCACCGATTACCAGCGCTGAGCGTGGATTACCATGGGCAATTGCAGGGAGGTGAATCATGGGTTCATGATAGAAAAACTCATCGCGTTCAGAGGTCATAAAGCAGCCATCAATTCTCATAGCACGACCAAATAGTGGTGTTTCAAGAATTTCAATGTGTTGCATGTCTGATCGCTGTTCAGCGAGCAATTGATCGGCTTTTAGGTAAAAGCCAAAGTTATCAGTTAATTGCTCGACTGAATAGATTGCCTTGCTTGAGTCTTGCTTACTCATGCGCGTACCACGCGGTGTAGATGAGGATCTTCAGAATCAAAAGCGAGCATCATTGTTTTGAATAGATTTTCGGCTTTCTCTGAGTTATCGCATGCATAGCTACAGACGTAGACATCAAGAGTAACATAGCCATCTTCAGGCCATGTATGTAAAGAGAGATGTGATTCGGCGAGTACGACAACGCCAGTAACACCTTCACCTTCGCCGAAGCTATGGAAAAGGCTGCCAACTGTCGTAAGGCCAGCGTCGGCTACGGCTTTCTTGCAAAATTCTTCAAGATAAGCGGCATCCGTCATTAATTGCGGATTATTGGCGCAACCGTATAGGTCACCAATTAAATGTAAACCTGCAGCTTTACGAGGCACGTCTTGCGCGCGACGGCGCTGTTCAGGAAGGATAGAATGAGTTGAAGCTGATGTGAGCAATATAGCATCTCCACAAGTTGGGTGGCAACAAATGTCACGAAAGTTGCGCTATCGTGACGTCTAGCAGCGGGCATCTGCCTTGTAGAAGATGCGTGTGCTGACTGAAGTCCGCTGATGGCATACGGTACCCGGCAAAGCCGGCGCTGCGGCAGCGAAAGATGTCCGGTGATGTGCCGGAGAATCAAGGATTATATATCGAAGTATTTGATTTTACAAGCATTTTTGCCACCTTTTTTAAACAATATGTAATGTTACAAGTTTAATATCTGATTTATTATGAAGCAGGGCTACAGAAGGTAGAAAATATAAGAAAGTAGCCCGACGCGAGATTGGTTGAAATTTAAGTTTTTATAAGTGTATTACTTACCATATATCTTCTGTATGCTTATATATAGATATATAAGGGTGAAGATGCTATTTTAAAGCTTTTAGTGATTTTTCATTCCTTAGTTACTTAGTTAAGGCTATATTTAATAGGCTATATTTCTTCAGGCTCCGCAAGTCCATAAAGCTATCTACAGTTGATACAAATTCTTTAGGAAAAATTACGCGAAAAGTCTCTAGATAAGTAGCTAGATATGTATTTGATGCTTATAAGCAACGATTTATTCTGATACCTACGGTGAACTGCTGCGTCTCAGCAACAGCTTGGGGTATCCCAGTGACGATTTGATGTTTATAAGCAACAACTGAGTATGGTTTTTGTGCGAATAAGCACTTATTCCTTGAATGGAAGGGATTTATTGTATTTGTCATTCTCATGTCGCATACCTGGGTCATACTGTATTCGTCTTTAGGGAGATTGTTATGACTGCGATTATCTTTGATATGACCTGTAATTTTTGCTTACGCATAACAGAGCTTATTAAAACTTGCGTGAGCACGATAGGCGATGTTGCGGTAGATGTGGTGAATTCAGATTTAGCTGATTAATACCATACTGTAGTACTTGATGGTGCTGAGTCAAATAGCTTGCTCAGCGACCTATGATTTAATATTTCATGCATGTACTCTCACCGGATAGAGTTAACAATAAGGTTAATAGTGAGTAGCGATTCTTATCTCTTCATTCCCCTCAAATCTATATATGCTATTGCACTTTAAGCCTTAATTATTAAGGTCTAATGATTTAGACTAACTAATTAAGGCTTAGTGATTGAGCTCTAGTGGATAAACCCTAGTGAATTAAGGCTTGCAAGCGATTATAGAGTATCTGTGCGGCGGCACTTGAATCATTAATCATAATACGTAGATGCTGTTGGCTCTTACTTAAGCGTTGGGCAGCACGTAAAACTTCAATATTAAAGATTGGATTTTCCTGTTCTAGATCCTTAGCCACAACTACAGCATCAGCAGTATTAATAAATAATTTATGTTGCTGTGGATAGAATTGTGTATGCTCAGAGCCAATAATAATTACGGCCGTATCCTGTGGCACAACAGGTTTGTCAAAAGGCGTGCTTAAACGATTGTTTGTAAAACGTGGATGGGCAGGAAAGTGTGCTGATGCACTAGACGAAGTTGGCAAGCTTGCCAAAGCAGAAGAATAGCTATTCATGATGTATAGTCCTATTTAGCTGGTTCACACGAATGGTTAGGGCAGCAAGTTGGAGTAAATTCCCTAATCAGTAAGCTAAAATAGTAATCCCCCTAATTATAAAAGTCAATACCTAGGCAAATTTCAACTTATGCGTTTTTTACATACCTCTGATTGGCACTTAGGCCGTCTGTTTAATCAAGAATCCTTACATGAAGATCAAGAATATGTTTTACAACAGATATTGGACTATGCCATAGAACATCAAGTCGAAGCGATTTTATTGAGCGGTGATATTTATGATCGTAGCTCACCATCTATTACTGCCATCCGCTTATTTGACCAATTTTTAGAGCGCTTAAGCAAGGCTGGAATTCGTATGATTATGATTTCTGGCAATCATGATAGTGCGGTACGTGTCGGCTTTGCTTCACATGCTTTAGAGCGTGGTGATATCTTTATTCGTTCCAACCTTGAGGGCGCGTTGCAGCCAATAGTGCTTGAACGTGAGGGTGCTAAACCTATTCATGTTTATGGCCTGCCGTATATAGATCCAGAGTATGTAACTCATACCTATGGATTGGAGCCCGCTATAAGCTCCTATCAAGAGGCACATCAGTATGTTGTGGATAAGATGCACTTAGATGAGCAGGCGGTTAATATCTTATTAGCCCATTGCTTTATTGATGGCTCTGCCATTAGTGAGTCTGAGCGTCAATTGTCGGTGGGTGGTGCCACCGCAGTGGCGGCAGATACGTTTAAACATTTTGATTATGTCGCTTTAGGTCACTTGCATGGTGAGCAGTATCGTTCACATGAGCATATCCGCTATTCTGGTTCAATCTTAAAATATAGTTTTTCAGAAGAAAAGCATAAGAAGGGAGTGATCCTAATTGAGGTTGATAATAAGGGTGTCACGACTTGGCAAAGCCTTGCCCTGAAACCTCTACGTGAAGTTCGAACAGTTGAGGGGATGTTTGCTGATATTGTTGAAGCCGCCCAAACAGATCCTAATTCTGAGGATTATATTCGTGTGATTTTGCATGATACGGCGGCCTTATTAGAGCCGATGTCTCGATTACGAAATTTCTATCCGAATATCTTGAAACTTGAAAAATTAATCTATAAAGAAAAATTAGGTGAGCAGACATCAATAAGTTTTGAAGAATCTGCAAAGCGCTCGGAAGTGGATATATTTAATGATTTTTATCAGGGTTTTACAACGCAAGAATTAAGCTCAGAACAGCGTCAAATCATTCAGGATATTGTCAAACAATTACGTGCTGAGGAACAAGAATAATGAAACCAATTCGATTACGTATGCAAGCGTTTGGGCCTTTTAGTCAAGCGGAAACAATTGATTTTACTGCCTTAGGTGAGAATCCCTTATTTTTGATTCATGGGCAGACGGGAGCAGGGAAGAGTTCAATTCTGGATGCAATGTGCTTTGCCTTATATGGTCGAGCGGCAGATGATGTGCGGGATAATGCTAATCTACGCTGTGACCGTGCCGCTCCTGAACTTGAGTGTGAGGTAGAGTTTGAGTTTGCTATTGCGCAAAAGCGTTATCATATTACACGTCGACCGACGCAGCTCTTACCTGGCCGTAAAAGTGAGACAGGTACTCGGGCAACACTTGTGCAAATCTTAGATGATGGTAGTGAAAGTATATTAGAGGAACGTAAAGCGGGTAATGCTACTGTGCTGATTGAGCAAATCACGGGCATGAAAGTTGATCAGTTCCGTCAGGTGATGGTACTACCGCAAGGTAAGTTCCGCGAGCTCTTATTGGCCAAAAGTGAGGAAAGAGAGAAGATTCTATCGCTGCTTTTTCAGACGCATATCTATAAACAAATCGAAGAAATACTAAAAGAGCGAGCCGCTGAAATTACGCGTGAGAAGCGCAATCAGAATGAGCAAATCAAGGGAATCCTGAGCACGGTTGGCCAAAATTCGGAGCAAGAGCTTAAGCAAGAAATTCTTATTCAAGAACCTGAATTTATTAAGCAAGAAACACTGACTAAGCAATCGCAAGAGCAACTGCGCCAGAGTGAATTAACCTTGAAAAGTGCGCAACAGCTGGAGCAGCAGTTCGCAAGTTTGACGCAGATTACTCAACGATTAGAGCAGCTGAGTCAAGACCAAGAGCAGCAAGCAGCGAATCAACATAAACTAGCTAGACACAAGCAAGCTCATGCGATTAAGCCGTATATGCAAGAGCTCGATCGTCGTCAGCTAGAGTTGGCTCGCGGTGAGCAGGGATTAGCACAAACTCAGCAAGCACTTCAAGTTTTACAGGAAGCAGGACCAGAGTTACAAGAGCGTTTTAATAAGGCTCAAGAAGCGATGCAAGCTAAACCAAGCTTGGATATACGCTTGAATCAGTTAAATTCTTTAAAAGACCAATTTAGCAAGATTCAGACGCAAGAGGCGCAGCTTCAGCAGTTAGCGCATGACAAAAAAACTCAGACCGAGCAACTACAGCAGTTAATGCAGCAGCTTGAACAGCAGCAGAAGAACTTAAAAGCTGCTCAACAAGCCGAGCAGGATAAATGGCGTGTTTCTGAGGAGGTTATTAAACTTACTCATCAGCTTCAACAGATTACTGACGATGGGCAGAAGGCGCGTAGACTTAAGAACTTGCTGACTGAGGTGGGTGCATTAAAACAATCAGCGGATGTGCTAGAGCCTAAACAAGCCCAAGCTAAGTTACGTTTTGATGGTTTAAAAGAGCAGCGTATGCAGCTTGAGTTGACATGGCATCAAGGGCAGGCGGCTCTACTAGCTAAGCAATTGCAAGCGGGTGAGGCATGCCCTGTTTGTGGGAGTCTAGATCACCCGCATAAAGCCTATTCAGACGATATTATCGTAGTTGAGCAGCAACAACTTGAACAAGCAAGAGAGGCCGAGGAGAAAGCACGACAAACTTGGCAAGCGGCCAAAGAGTATTGGCAGCAAGAACTGATTAAACTTCAAGGAAAACAGGATGAGTTGCAGAAGTGGCGTGAAGAGAATCCTCAACTCCCTGAGTTAGAGGTTTTATTAGATCAACATAAGCAAGTCGATACTGCTTTAAAAGCGAAGCAACAAGAGGTAAATACCTTAGAAGCACAGGCAAAAAATGCAGAAATCATTACCCAGACTCTGAAAACTCTGCAGGGACAGCAAGACTCTACGCGTACCCAATTAAGCCAGACTGAACGTGCTGAAGGTGTATCGATAGAGCAGCTTAAGCAGTTACAGCAAGCCTTACCTGAGGATATTCAGAGTCATGCGCAGCTGGTTCAGGCGACCGCACAATGTCAAGCACAGATCCAGCAGCTAGAGCAGACTTACCAACAGGCACAAGTCGCACAGAAAAAGCATGAGCAGGAATTGGCGAGTACCAACACGCAAATCCATGAGCGTACCCAGAGTAATCAAACTATTCGTCAAGATGTTCAAGAGAAACAAGCTCACTTGCAGCAGTTATGGCAAGAGAATAGCTTCTCAGACCGTCAGGCTTGTCAAGATGCGCTTATGCTTGATGATGAGGCAGAGCAGCTTGCTCAAGCGATAGAGCGCTATAAACAAGCAATGGCCCACCTTAACTCGCAGAAGGTCTTGTTGCAGGAGCAATTAGAGGGTAAGACAAGACCTGATTTAAGCGTCTTGCAAGAGCAGTCCAATGTACTTCAAACCCTGTATCAACAGCATAGCCAGCACCTCGAAGAGAAGCGGCTTGCTTTACACAGTCTACAGCAAGCCACTAAATTATTGGCAGAAATTCAAGAACGGCAGCAAGTGCTTGAGCAACAGTATCAGGTGCTGGGCACGATGAGTGAAATGGCGAGTGGTAATAATCCAGATAGGATTACCTTACAGCGTTTTGTTTTAAGTGTCATTCTTGAGGAGGTCTTGGAAAATGCTAGCCATCGCCTACAGTATCTTAGTGATGGCCGCTATGATTTAGTGCGTAGACAGACAGTGAAGGGCAGGGGGCAAGCGGGCTTAGATATTGATGTCTTTGATGTGTATTCAGGTCAGACTCGTATGGCCTCGACCTTATCGGGTGGAGAGAGTTTCTTAGCCTCTTTAGCCTTAGCACTTGGTTTGTCGGATGTGGTACAACAACGTAGTGGTGGGGTTAAATTAGATACCTTATTTATTGATGAGGGTTTTGGTAGCTTAGATCCAGGGAGCTTAGAGCTTGCGATTAACTCCTTATTGGAGCTACGCCGTAGTGGTCGAATGATTGGGATTATTTCACACGTCAGTGAGTTGAAAGAACAGATTCACTTAGGTTTGGAGGTGAAATCGAATCCTGCAGGAAGCCATGTTGTCACGCATGGTGTAGGTTAAGTGGCTTGTGTAAATAGAGTATCTAAATAGGAATACTAGGCAAGATAAAGCCATAATCGTCCTCGCACAAAAAAATCACCTAAGGTCGAGAGATAGAAATTCGAAGCCTTAGGTGATTTACTTGGTAACTGATTATGTTGCCACACCTAACTCTTAGGCAATGAATCTTGGCGAATCTCGCTTAAGGTTTTGGCGGGTGTAATCGCCTCAGGATCTATTAAGCAATGAATAATCGCTGGCTTACCGCTTGCAATAGCACGCTCATAAGCAGGAGCGAACTCTTCATTGGTTTCAACACGTTCACCATGACCACCAAAGGCGCGAGCGTACTCAGCAAAATCAGGGTTTTTTAACTGAGTAGCACTAACACGTCCTGGGTACTCTCGCTCTTGGTGCATACGAATGGTGCCATACATGCCATTATCATAAATCAGTACCACGATCGGCAAATCATATTGCACCGCTGTAGCAAACTCCTGACCATGCATTAAGAAACACCCATCACCTGCAAAACAAACCACAGTTTGCTCGGGTCGAATACGCTTAGCTGCAACAGCAGCTGGCAGTCCATAGCCCATTGAACCAGAAGTAGGTGCAAGCTGTGTGCCAAAGTGTTCAAAGCGGTGGAAACGATGCAACCATGTTGCATAATTACCTGCACCATTAGTCATAATGCTAGTGGGGTCAAGGTGCTGCTCTAGATAGCTCATAATATGTGGCATAGTGAGTTTGCCTGGTACCTTAACCTTACTGGCATCGCTCCAGCTGAGATAGTCTTGATGGGCTGCTTGGCTTAATTCACGCCAAGCTTCAGATACGCTGAGTGAGGCTTTCTCTAAGGCTTTTAACCAAGTTTTTGGTGTGGCATTGATGGCTAATTGTGCCTGATAAACTCGGTTAAGCTCGTTTACATCTGGGTGCACATGAATTAAGTTCTGTTGCGGTACAGGAATACTTAAGGCGGTGTAACTTTGTGACGGAACTTCAGACATGCGTCCACCGATCAATAAAATGCAATCGGCTTGTTTAAATCGTTCAAGTAATTTAGGATTTATACCTAAACCAATATCACCAGCATAGCATGGATGACTATGGGGAAACAGCATCTGACGTCTGAACTGAACAGCAACAGGGATCTGGGTACGTTCAGCCAATTGAATCAGAGCTTGTACTGACTCATTGTCCCAGCGGCTACCACCCGCAATGATGAGTGGTTTCTTGGCTTGACTGAGCATCTTGACCGCTTGTGCTACTTGCTCTTCGTTCGGTGCCATAGCGATTTCTTTGACCTCTGGAGCATCTTGTGTCTGAACTTCTGTCGTTAGCATATTTTCAGGGAGTGCGATTACCACAGGGCCAGGGCGGCCTGAGAGGGCGTGGTGAAACGCGCGCGCTACGAGCTCAGGTACGCGGTCAGCATCATCAATTTCAGTGGTCCATTTGGTTTGTGTGCCAAAGACTGAGCGATAGTCCATTTCTTGGAAGGCTTCACGTTCACGCATAGTGGTATCGACTTGTCCAACAAACATAATTAAGGGTGTCGAGTCTTGTTTGGCTATGTGAATACCAGCGTAAGCATTGGTTGCGCCAGGTCCACGAGTGACCATACAGATTCCAGGTTTGCCAGTGAGCTTGCCGTAGGCCTCAGCCATCATTGCCGCTCCACCTTCTTGACGGCATACGGTGACTTGAATACCTGATTCATAAAGCGCATCCAGAACCGCTAGATAGCTCTCACCAGGTACACAAAAGACATGATCGACTCCTTGACGCTTGAGTTGTTCTACGAGTATTTGCCCGCCAGTACGAGCATTTGAAGAAGTAACTGACATAAAAAGATATTTCCTGAGTTTATTGGATACTTTGGTGTAAAATGCCTTGTGTATACAGAATTCATGTATAGGCACTATTGAAATATTCTTACCAAAAGAATGATAATAAGATAGTGGGAATCACGCTTAAAATCAAGACTATTTACCCTTATGCAGGGATATCATGATGATCAAATAATATTGATTTTTGAGTTTTTCACCTTTGAATTTAAGATAAGTAATGATTTGTGCAAAGCTGATAATAATTTGCTATCATCAAAAAACTGTCTCATAAAGGAATACATATGCGTAAACTTTCTTTTTTTAAACATGCAGCTCTTAGTGCTGTACTAGGCTTTGGCTTAGTAGCTGGCTCAGTAGCTCAAGCAGAATCTAAGTGGCCTGAGCAACAGGTACGTATCCTAGTTGGCTTTAGCCCAGGTGGTACAACTGACGTATTAGCCCGTATTGTGGCTAAAGAATTATCTGACAGCTTAGGTCAGACAGTGATGGTAGAGAATAAGCCAGGTGCAGGTAGTAATATTGCCACTGAGCAAACTGCTCGTGCCAAAGCTGATGGCTATACCTTAATGATGATGGCTATTACCACCACAATTAACCAAACTCTGTATAAAAACGTACGTTTTGATGTTGAGAAAGACTTTGTGCCAGTGGCTTTAGTTGCTAAAGTGCCGAATATTTTAGTCGCGAATAAAGACATGCCATACAACTCAGTTAAAGAGTTAGTCGATTATGCGAAAGCTAATCCTGAGGCTGTTGTTTATAGCTCTTCTGGTTCAGGTACTTCTATGCACTTATCAGGTGAACTATTTAAACAGCAAGCTGATGTACAGATGTTGCACATCCCTTACAAAGGCAGTAGTCCAGCGATGACCGGTCTTTTAGGTGGTGAAGTACACGTGATGTTCGACAATATGCCTTCTTCAGCACCACACATCAAAGCAGGTAGTTTGAAACCATTAGCTGTAACAACAGCTGAGCGTTCACCTACATTCCCTGATGTTCCAACGCTTAAAGAATCTGGTTATCCTGACTATCTAGTAACCTCATGGTTCGGTATTGTTGCTCCTGCAGGTACACCTGCTGAAGTTGTCACTAAGTTAAATACTGAGATTGAAAAAATCTTAGAAAAACCATCAGTTGTTGAGCAGTTAGATGGTCTTGGTGCTATGACTGAAAAAATGTCTCCAGAGCAATTTGGTGACTTTATTAAAGCTGAAACTGCAAGCTGGGGCGCTGTAATTAATAAGGGTGGTATTTCAGTAGACTAATTGTTAGTTTAATGAACATTGCTAATTAAGCAGGACTTCAAGCGTAGAGGTACGCTTAGTTGCAAACGAAAAGCCAGTGAATTTTTGTTCACTGGCTTTTTTCGTGATGGTCTAGGCAGCGTGCTAGGTCGCGTAGATATTCAATTAATAACGCTTCATCCCAGGTTCAACCTCAATTGCCCAAGCATCAATGCCTCCGTGTAAATTATAAAGGTCTTCAAAACCTGCATTTGCTAGGAAGAGAGCAACATTATGGCTACGTACGCCATGATGACAATAGATCACCAATGGCTTATCGTCAGGGATATCATTATGACGAATCGGGATTAAACTCATGGGTATATGTAGGCTATTTGGCAAACTCACATAGTCGACTTCGTCTTGATTTCGAACATCTAGAAGGGTGAAGGCTTTTTGTTCTTCTTGCCATTGTTTGAGTTCTTGTACGCTGAGTTGTTCGATTGCTTGCATTAAATGGTCTACTCTAATTAATGTGAATGAGAGGGCTTACTTAAATAAAATACCTAAAGAAAGAAGTTGCCCTAAATAAATAATCAATGGCTTAAATTTTAACAAATGCTAAGGTATTTAGGTGATTTATAATGATTAGGTTTGGGTAGCATAGACTACTCGCTAGAATGTATATCACCCTGAGTTTGTTATGCTCCTCAGCGTGAATCGATGGAAGACATATAAGGAAGATATGAATGAGACTTTTGGTCGTAGAAGATGATTTAACCTTAGGTCCTGCGCTCCAGGAATACTTACAAGCGCAAGCTTATGAGGTTGATTTGGTGGATACGGGTAAGGCAGCACTTGAGGCGCTTAATCAAGAGCATTATCACTTAGTGCTGCTTGATCTGAATCTGCCTGATATGAATGGTTTAGATGTGCTGAGCTCTATGCGCGCTGAAGGGCAGTTAGTGTCAGTGTTGATTCTCACGGCGCGTGATAGCTTAGACAGCCGAGTTGCTGGTTTAGATGCGGGTGCCGATGATTATGTTGTGAAGCCTTTTGCATTGGATGAGTTGGCTGCACGTGTGCGCGCGTTCAAGCGCCGTCAAGAAGGTTTTAATCAGCATATCTTAGAGTTTGAAGCATTGGTCATGGATACACAAAATCGTGAAGTACGTGTTCATCAAGAGCGGCTTAACTTATCGGTTCGTGAATTTGCCATTCTTGAGATGCTAATGCAACGTTCTGCCAAAGTTGTGACCAAGCGTCAGATTGTTGATAGTTTGGTCGACACCCTAGACAGTGAGCTGAGTGACAACGCCATTGAAGTGTATATCTATCGCTTACGTAAGCAACTTGAAGGGACGGGGGTACATATCCAAACTGTACGTGGTTTTGGTTATATTCTGGAAAAAGATAATGCCTAATAAACTTAAAATCGGCTTTCTGCCCAAGGGCTCGATTCTGCGCTACTTAGTAGGGCGTTTGGCGTTTGCGCTGATTTTATTTTTATGCATTGATTTTTTATTGACTTGGTTTATCAGTCGTCAAAGTCACCTGTCGGATTGGTCTGTTGGTGATTTGTTTGCCTTGATGATTATTAGTCAAATTTTTATCGTCGGTGGTTTTGCTGCCTTGGTGTATTTTGGTGTGCGCTCAGGCTTACGTACGGTGCGCCAGCTATCTCAGGAAATAGCTGAGCGTAATGCGGATGATTTACAGCCGATTGATACGGCTAAAGTACCTACCGAGTTGCAACCCGTGATTGCCAGGTTGAATGATTTATTAGGTCGTCTCGATGAGTCATTATTGGCACAGAAGCGCTTTATTGGGAATGCCGCTCATCAACTGCGTACACCCTTAACAGGCTTGCGTATGGAGTCTGAACTGATGTTAGCGAAAGCAGACTTGCCGACAGATATTCAAGCGCGGGTGGAGCGAATTCATCAAGTGTCTAATCGATTAATCCACCTAGGTGAGCAATTACTAGCCTTAGCACGAGCGGATTATCGCCTACATCCACGGGATTCATTTACACAATTGGACTTAGTCTGTTTGGCTGAGAATCTGGGTTCTGAATGGTTTTTAAAACTACGCGAGCGACAGATTGATTTGATTCTAGAGGCGCCAGAAGGGGCTGTAATGATTGATGGTTCACAGATCTTACTTGAAGAACTCCTAAGTAATTTGCTTGATAATGCACTCAAATATGCTAAGGGTGCCGACAAGATTATTTTGCAAGTTAAACAAAATCCGCCAAGTCTAATGGTAGAGGACAATGGTTGTGGTGTGACGCTAGAAGATCAAGAAGTGATTTTTGATACCTTTGTTCGTTCTCCAAGCAGTCCTAGTGGACTTGGTACGGGTTTGGGTTTATCGATTGTACGAGAAATTGCCAAAGCGCATGGAGCAGGGTGGAGCTTGGTGAGCCGTCCTGAGATTCAAGGCACGCGTGTTATGGTGGTATTTCCAGGGCCACGCATTGGCACGGGTTTGCGTCGTGCGGCGAAGACGCTTGTTTCTTAAGCGTCTATGAAACTTCTGTCATTACTTGTTTGAGAGTAGAGTTAGCGCATATTCATTTAACGCACATTAAAAAAGGACTACTGTTTTTAGTAGTCCTTTTTCGCTGATGTAAGAAGAGAGCCTTACATCATTGGAGTATGCGAAAACAAATTAAGCCTTACGACCAGCCTTGCTTTCAATACGCATACGTAGAGCGTTCAATTTAATGAAACCTGCTGCGTCCTCTTGGTTGTACGCACCGCCATCATCATCAAAAGTAGCAATGGTTTGGTCAAACAAGCTGTCTTTTGAGTCACGTGATACGGTGTACACATTACCCTTATAGAGTTTCAAGCGTACGAAGCCGTTAACGTGCTCTTGTGTGTGGTCAATTAGAACTTGTAGTGCTTTGCGCTCTGGAGACCACCAGTAGCCGTTATACACGAGTGAAGCATAACGTGGCATTAAGTCGTCTTTCAGGTGAGCCACTTCACGGTCAAGTGTGATTGACTCGATAGCGCGGTGGCCTTTTAACATAATGGTGCCGCCAGGAGTTTCATAGCAGCCGCGTGATTTCATACCCACGTAACGGTTCTCTACAAGGTCAAGGCGACCGATACCGTGTTTACCGCCTAATTCGTTCAAGCGTGTTAAGACTTGTGCTGGACTCATACGTACGCCATTGATGGCCACGATATCGCCGCGCTCATATTCTAAGTCGATGTATTCAGCTTCGTCAGGCGCTTGTTCTGGTGACACTGTCCAACGCCACATTGACTCTTCGGCTTCAGCTTTAGGGTCTTCTAAGTGACGACCTTCGTAGCTGATATGTAATAAGTTGGCATCCATAGAGTATGGTGCACCACCTTGTCTGTGCTTCATATCGATTTCAATACCTGCGTCTTCAGCGTATTGAAGTAATTTCTCACGTGATAGAAGATCCCACTCACGCCATGGAGCGATTACACGAATATCAGGATTTAGAGCGTAGTAGCCAAGTTCAAAACGTACTTGGTCGTTACCCTTACCAGTTGCACCGTGCGATACTGCATCGGCATTCAATTGATTCGCGATTTCGATTTGGCGCTTGGCAATTAATGGACGAGCAATTGAGGTGCCTAGTAGGTATTCACCTTCGTAGATAGCGTTCGCGCGGAACATTGGGAACACAAAATCACGTACAAACTCTTCGCGTAGATCATCAATAAAGATGTTCTCTGGTTTAATGCCAAATTTTAAGGCTTTAGCACGTGCTGGTTCTAGCTCTTCGCCTTGACCAATATCTGCTGTAAAGGTAATCACCTCACAGTTATAGGTATCTTGTAACCATTTCAAAATAACTGAGGTGTCTAAGCCGCCAGAGTAGGCGAGTACGACTTTTTTAACTTCGCTCATGAAGGACTCTATAAATTAAATAAGAATAAAAACAAAACTACTAAAGATCTATTTTACCGCTAATTACTTAGGATTAGCTGCTTAACTTGCCTAGAACTAGGAATTCCATTAAGGCTTTCTGTACGTGCAAGCGGTTTTCCGCCTCGTCCCAGACCACGCTTTGTGGCCCATCGATGACCTCAGCGGATACTTCCTCACCGCGATGGGCGGGTAAGCAGTGCATGAAAATAGCATCGGGTTTGGCTAAAGACATCATCTCTTGATCGACCATCCAGTTGGCAAAGGCCAGGCGACGCTTCTCGTTCTCTTGCTCGTAGCCCATGCTGGTCCAGACGTCGGTGGTAATCATATCAGCGCCCTTGGCAGCTTCCATCGGATCATCAAACTCGGCTAAATGCTGTTCGCTGACGGAACCAATGCGGGTGTGCTCAAGTTGGTATCCCTTAGGCGCAGAAATATGGAGTTTGAAGTCTAATAATTGTGCTGCCTGCAGCCAGGTATACGACATATTATTCGCATCACCAATCCAGCACACTGTCTTACCTTGGATAGGGCCACGATGCTCGATAAAGGTCAAAATATCGGCCAAGATTTGGCAAGGATGGTATTCATTGGTCAAGCCATTAATTACCGGGACACGAGAGTGAGCTGCAAAGCGCTCAAGACGTGTTTGCTCAAAGGTACGAATCATCACGATGTCGACCATACGTGTAATGACACGTGCCGTATCTTCGATTGGCTCTGAACGGCCTAATTGAGAGTCGTTAGATGTTAGGTTGATGACCGAGCCGCCCATCTGGTACATACCGGCTTCAAAAGAGACACGTGTACGTGTACTAGCTTTCTCGAACACCATCGCTAAGGTGCGATCATGTAAGGGCATATGGGGTTCATAGCGCTTAAATTTATTTTTAATAAATCGGGCTCGCTCTAACACATAAAGGATTTCATGCGCGGAAAAATCCGTTAATTGCAAAAAGTGACGCATCGGACCTGTTGTTGTTTGAGTAGTCATGATATTTAAAATAAATAAAGTGATTGTTGAGGAAACCAGCCAAACTGGGGACTAAAGGTTTATAATATACAATTCTATCGCAAATTGTCGTTATTTCCTTGCAGATAGAATAAAATCTCTCCTTCTTTCTTGAACTACGAAATTCATCTGTGCAACAATTAATTATCTTCGGTTTGACCGAGTCTGGTCAGCGTTTTCGTCCTAGTGATTGGGCTGAGCGTCTAGCAGGGGTGATGGCGCAATTTCGACCCCCAGGTTATGTGAGTAGTCATTTGACTTACTCCCCATACGTGACCCCGACGAATGTTGACGGACATAAGAGTGTAGTTGTCGATGAGCGTCTACGCGAGCTTGAGCCTCGTGCGTGGCAATTTGTCTTAGGATTTGCCAAAGATAACCACCTCAAAACTGAGATGCGTACTGTGACAGTGCGTGAATAACTGAGCTCTAAATTCAATCGATATAATGTAATAAGCGCCGAAATTCGGCGCTTTGTTTATTTATACAGCTTTGTTTATTTACACAGATTATTGATATAGATCTGCTGAATCAATCCTCACCAAATTTAACGCCTTGTGCCAAGGGGAGTTCTTTAGAGTAGTTAATGGTATTCGTGGCACGGCGCATATAGGCTTTCCAAGCATCAGAACCCGACTCACGGCCACCGCCTGTTTCTTTTTCACCACCGAACGCTCCACCGATCTCAGCACCAGAGGTTCCTATATTCACATTAGCAATACCACAATCAGAGCCTGCGGCTGATAAGAAGCGTTCGGCCTCAAGTAGGTTTGTCGTAAATATGGCTGATGATAAACCTTGTGGTACTTCATTTTGCATGGCAATCGCCTCGTCAAAGTTCTCGTAGCTCATGACATATAAGATGGGGGCAAATGTCTCGTGCTTGACAATATCGCTTTGACTTGGCATTTCGACGAGTGCAGGTTCAACATAATAGGCATTCGGATAACGATCCTCTAAGACGCGACCACCACCCGTAATGACACCTTGCTCCTGTTGTGCTCGTTGCAGAGCAGTTTGCATAGCGTCAAATGAGGCCTGATCAATCAGTGGTCCAACCAGCGTGCCTTCTTCAAGAGGATTGCCGATTTTGGCAGATTGGTAAGCTTTCTTAAGAGAAACAAGTAATTCATCAATACGCGTTTTATGTACAATCAAGCGTCGAGTACTGGTGCAACGCTGCCCTGCGGTACCAATTGCACCAAATAAAATGCCGCGAACAGCCATTTTTAAATCAGCAGATTCGCTCACAATAATGGCATTATTACCACCTAATTCAAGTAAGCTACGACCAAAACGTGCAGCGACACGTGGTCCAACTTCTCTCCCCATGCGTGTAGAACCTGTTGCAGATACTAAAGCGACTAATGGGCTGTCAACTAAGGCTTCACCCACCTCACGTTCACCAATGAGTAATTGTGCTAAGCCTGCAGGGGCCTCGCCAAAACGAGCTAAGGCTTTTTCAAAGATGGCTTGTGTCGCTAAGGCGGTTAGGGGACTCTTTTCAGAAGGTTTCCAAACGACTGAGTTGCCACAGACTAAGGCTAATGCCGTATTCCATGACCAGACCGCAACGGGGAAGTTAAAGGCGGTAATTACGCCAACAACACCTAGCGGATGCCATGTCTCCATCATGCGATGACCAGGGCGTTCTGATGCAATAGTCAAACCATATAATTGACGCGATAGGCCGACGGCAAAGTCACAGATATCAATCATCTCTTGAACTTCACCTAAGCCTTCAGAAATAATTTTACCGGCTTCAATTGAAACGAGTTTTCCTAATGCTTCTTTATGAGTACGCAACTCCTCACCGAGTAGACGTATTAATTCGCCGCGCTTAGGTGCTGGGACAGTACGCCATGCTAAATAAGCAGCTTGTGCTTGTTCAAGTGCTTGCTGTATTTCCTGTTCTGAATGGGAACGTACGTCAGCAATACAAGATCCATCAATGGGAGAGTGGGAACGTAGGCTGCCACCTGTAAAAGCTTCTTGCTTGACGCCTAAAGAAAGAAGAAGTTCGTGTGTTGATTGCTGCATAACCATCATAAACAAAAGTCCTTGTTTTTAAGTGGTACTAGAAAACTAACTCGAGAAATAGTTATAGTAGTACTAAAAAAAATGGGACACTACTTGTAAGGCGATATATAGCGA